>NZ_JAYGJQ010000001.1:679767-1019650 GCF_035013165.1 Bacteriovorax sp. PP10 | reverse complement strand
AAGCTAGGTGCTCGTTTTTCCACGAAAGCGCGTGTTCCTTCACGCATATCTTCTGATGAGAAAATCCCAGAAAATTGTCTCTTTTCTAGCTGTAAACCCTCAGCGATAGTTAAGTCAATACCTTCATTCATAACTTTTTTCGCCATCGAAACAGCTAAAGGAGAATTCATTGAAATCGCCTTTAATGTTTTCATCGCCTCTTCCATCATGGCGTCTTTGTTTGCGAAAGTTCTAACGATAAGCCCCATTCTTAAAGCTTCGTCAGCTTTTAGGTTTCTACCTGAGTAGATAAGTTCTTTTGCGTTATTTCTTCCAACAAGTTTTGCCAGACGTTGAGTTCCACCGAATCCTGGAATTAATCCCAGTTTAACTTCCGGTTGACCGAAAACTGCGTTGTCAGTTGCATAGATAAAATCACAGCTCATTGCCATTTCACATCCACCACCAAGAGCGAATCCGTTAACAGCAGCGATCACTGGAACCTGAAGAGTTTCAAAAAGAGTTGTTACTTGTTGTCCCAGTTGCCCAAGAGTGTAAGCATCACTTGGAGTCATGTCGCTCATTTCAGCGATATCAGCACCAGCGATGAAAGCTTTTTCTCCAGCACCAGTTAAGATAATCCCAAGAATTTTGTATTCACTATCAGTCTTGATATCTACTAGAAGTTCTTTTAACTCTCCTAACATTTCAGAGTTAAGTGCATTCATTTTAGTTGGACGATTGATCGTGATAGTCGCGAATCTATCTTTCACTTCAAATGTTAATGTTTGGTAAGTTTTATTTGTATTCATAGAACCCTCTTCCTGATTTTTTCCCCATGCGACCAGCTAGTACATATTTCTTTAATAGCGGGCACGGTCTGTATTTTGTATCCCCTAAACCTTCATGAAGAACGTTCATGATAGCAAGGCAAGTGTCTAGTCCGATAAAGTCTGCTAGTTCAAGCGGACCCATTGGTTGGTTTGTTCCCAGTTTCATTGCCTGATCGATATCAGGAGCTGATGCTACACCTTCGTAAAGCGCGTATACAGCTTCGTTAATCATCGGCATAAGGATTCTATTAACTGCGAATCCTGGAACGTCATTTGCTCTTACAAAGACCTTTCCCATCTTCTCAGCAACTGCTGCTACTGTATCGAACGTTTCATCAGTTGTTTCCAACCCTCTGATTCCCTCTACAAGTTTCATCACAGGAACCGGATTCATAAAGTGCATACCTGCTACAAGAGTTGGTCTCTTTGTCACGGCCGCAATTTCTGTAATTGAAATTGAAGAAGTATTTGTCGCAAGGATTGCTCCCGGCTTTGCCACTTCATCAAGCTTCTTGAAAATATCAAATTTAATTGCTTTATTTTCTGTAGCAGCTTCAATTAATAAATCACAATTTTTAAGTTCTTTCATATCATTAACTGGTGAAATTGCTTTCATAGTTTTTTCAACAAAAGCTAAGTCCCACTTTGCCTTTTCCACACCTTTTTTAAGCGTAGACTCGATAAAATCGACTCCCTTTTTCAATCCTTCTGGAGAAACATCAAATATTTGTACTGAATAACCACTCATTGCAGCTACTTGCGCGATCCCGCGGCCCATTTGCCCTGCGCCAACGATCCCTATTGTCTGAACATTTTGCATAGATACCTCGCTTCTATATAGAAAATCGCCCTAATGATACAAACCGTGGACCAGTTTCACAAATAAAACCTTGCCAAGTTTTTACAATTAGAATAAAAAATGATTCTCAATAAAATGCTTAGTGCAAAAAAGATAAAAATATCTAACGGTAGGAGTTAATTGTGGCAAACCACAAATCATCAGAAAAAAGAGCAAAACAAGATATCAAAAAGAATCTTAACAACAAGATTAACGAGTCTAAAACTAAGACTGCAGTTAAGAAAGTTAGAGATGCTATTTTAGCTGGAGATAAAAACCTAGCTGCAGATACTTTCAAAGCTGCTCAAGCTGAATTAGGGAAACTTGCTAAGACTGGTGTTATCAAAGGTAACGCTGCTGCAAGAAGAACTTCTCGCCTAGCTGCTGCTCTTAACGGATTAAAGTAATTTTAATTATTTGATTCATATAATAAAAGGCTTCCTTTTTTAGGAAGCCTTTTTTATTTTCTTTTCCATCATCACGATGTTTTCATCGGCGTTTTTAACTTTCTTGAATCCCGCCTTTTCATAAGCTTTTTGAGCTCTTAAATTCAGTACCGACGGGTCTGTGATAATTCTTGTGATTTTTTTACTCGTAAGTAACTCATCCGTGAATTCCTTCACGAACATGCTCCCCAATCCTTTGTCCACGAATTCTTCCACACCAATAAACTGGTGAATTCCGAAAGTTTTCTCATCTACAACGTAAGACTGAATGTATCCAATCGGCTTACCTTGAAGAAAGACAATATAGGGGTTTAGTTTTTTTGAAGCAATTTTGCCTTCGAAAGTTTTCTTAAAATTAGAAAAATTACCGACGGCCTTCTCAGTCCAGAATTCGCGAACATGTGGACTCGTCATCCACTCGTGCACTAAAGGGATATCTTCATGGGACAATTTTTTGAATTCGAAATTTTTAAAATTTTTCATGATATTAAGATGATATCACAAAGATGAAAGTCAAGGTTGGTACTGGACTAAATCGTCTCTAGTCGTAGCTTATTGATCAGGAGTTCATCGCTTGATTTCGCCTGGATTTCCAGCTCCGAGAAAAATTTCAAGTACTTCATGACGTCACCTCTAGACCATTTCTCACTAACAACCAAAATACTTTGGTCATATTTAGAAAGCTTCGGCTTTTGACGTAACTCCTCGGGGAAAAGTACCTTACTAAGATGCCCTTGCATAAAAGAAAACAGGGCCCTAAACCACTCGTAGTCACGCTCTTCTTTTTTTAAGATTTCAGAGAAAAAACGCTTAGGGTTTTCATTGAAAATATCAATCAACTCGAAAAAATCCCAACGCTCTTTTTTAACCAAAGACTTTAGTTCTTCGATGTTGATTTTTCCTTCGGGAAAATTCATTTTAATTGTATCGATCACCCAGAAGAATGATTCAAAATTATGTTCAAGATGATCGAGAACAAATTTTGAAACATCAGGTGGAAGATTTATTTCACGTGCCTTCTGACAAAACTGCCAAAGCTTTACGCCTTCCCAGAAGCGAGGTTCTTCAATCACAAAACCATGCACACCAGGATCTTTTGTAAGCTCGGTAAAAGCTTTATTGGTCTTAGTAAAGAAGATCAGCATAAAGCGATCAGACCAATCAATCCCCGACTCAATTAAGAACTTTAAAACGTCAGGCTTGATATTCTCACCATTGATAATCTGGATGTTATCTGTGCTGGAAAAAAATGAAAGGTTAACGAAATGCTGCTCGATAAAATCGCGAGTGATATCCACACCAGAGTATAGTGAAAAAGGAATCTCTTGTTTTGGAATGCGCTCAAGGAGAACTCTTTCCATATAAGGATCTTCAACCAGGAACGCGTAGATGCCCGATTTTTTCTTATCAATCGTCGTTGGATGTTTCGGGAGGTAATCCCATGGAAGAAGCTTAGAAAGCATTGAGAACAACCTGCTTAAACGTTTTAGCGGCATTCATCGAAGTTTCTTGTAAGCTCTTTTCAAAGATCCCTTTATTTTTTGTGAAGTTGGTTTTTCCGATAGCGTTTGACGTTGTCGTCTCACCTACTACACGAGAAAAATTTCCAGAGATATTGATCGTATCCATCAACACAACTTTCGGATTCACTTTCATGAACTGGCCTAAGTCAGTTGTTAATAATTCCAGCTCTTCTTTCGAAGGGCGTTTGATTAAAATAACTTTTAATGAAAATTCATAAGACGTTTGAACCGGGTAGTAAAACGGTGCTCGGTTACCGATAGACTCTTTAACCGTGTCATCCGTGAAGAGAGTTTGAGTGGTTTTTACAACTTCATTGTAGTGATCGCGGGATTCAATAATTCCGATTAAAACCGCGTCTGCATTGTCATTATCACCGCTAAAAACTCTGATCCCAGAATAATCATTTAGGGCGAAAACGATCTCTTTTGTCATTGGCGCAGCGAGCTCAGGAATAACTGAGCGATTCACGAACATAGGCACCGCAACAGAACGAATGTCATAACCGATTAAGGGGTTATTATTAGTATTGAAGTGGTATCCAGCACAAGAAGCTAGCGTCAACAGGCAGAGTAAAATAGAAAAAAATCGCACTTTCATGGGGTCAATGCTACCTTAAAAGCTATAAGGCTTGAACACATTTTATGCTAAAAAAACTGTCCCAATACATTCAATTTGACGGCCCTTCTCAGAATAACAAAAGAGAATCGACGCCGAAGACTCAGCAACTGTCTGAGAGCTTTGATTTTATAAGTTTAATCAAGGCCTGGAAGGAAATTGCCGGAGATAAACTCTCGCAGCATACAATTCCACTGAAAAATCAAAATGGAACTCTGGTGGTTTTAAGTAACCATTCGGCCTTTGCTAATGAGTTAAGTTTCATGGAACTTCCTTTAAAGAAAAAGATTTTTGCCAAGTTTCCCAACCTGGAAAAATCAATTCGCAATATTAAGTTCATCGTTGATAGCACTCACTTCACTAAGCAGTACACGCAGTTTGCGATGCCCACTGAAAAATTGAAAAAACAAAATGAGAATTTACTTCATCCATTTTCACCGGAATACAGACGTCTAAAAAAAGAAGCGGAAGAAATGTTTCGTGATATTGAAGATGAAGGCAACAGAGAAAAGCTTATCTCGCTTTATATCCAATCAGGAAATTACCAACCCAGTTAGTTTCAGATGTTTTTTAATCTCTTCTACTTTTAATCCTTCGCGGATAATTTCAAAATGATTCCCTCTAAAAAAAACGATGGTCGATGACCTGCCGGAAAGATTGTGTGAACTATCGCCAAAAAATTCTGCTTCAGGAGCGTAGGCCAGTTGAAACTGTTTGGCGTCCTGGAAGTTGATGATCGGTGGCTCACCTGTCAGGTTTAAGCTGGTGGTGATGAAAGGTGCTTTTAGTGTCTCACCTATTTCTTTGAGTTCCGGATGCTCTAAGCATCTGATCGATACCAGATCGCTCTTCGCTGTCACCCATGAAGGAATTGGAATACGAGAAATTTTTAAGGGAACACCAAGAGTTGATTCCAGTTTAAAATAATTGCGCAGCCACGACTTACTCATGCTGTCTGGAAAGTTAAAACTCTTACAAAGAATATTGATATCAGTGAACATGATAGACAGAGGTTTATCATCAGCAGTTCTTTTAATGGCAGCGATTTTTTTCTGGGCACTCTGAGAATGAATGCTGGCCCCGATTCCCCACACCGTATCAGTAGGATAGATGAATACACTTTCACTATTTAATTTCATAACTATACCGGAAGAGGCTTATTTAAAATTTCTTTAAAGTAGAAGAAGACGGCCACAATAATCAATATAAGGATAATCAAAATAAAAAAGATATAATTGTCGTTTCTTTTTTGAGGTTCAACGGCTTCTTTGTGATTTTCTCTGCTCGGGTCTCTTAAAGCAGCACCCTTAGCAACACTAGATTTTGTTTTTCTATCGTGAAGAAGTTTTTTGTCTTCTACTTGCGCTTGAACCTGAAGGCGCTCTTTTTTAGCGGCAGGCATCTCAACTGGGCCAGTGGCCTTCACTCCGCCTCTATCAAGTTTTAACGGAGACTCTCCAGGAGTTTTCTCAGTTAACGTTTTTTCAATTTCTTCTTTCGTTAAAGAAATGGGAACAACTCTTGTCACTTCGAACGAAAAATCATCTGCCTCTTCAAAAGGAAGGATCTCAGCGGCCTGTTCAATATCTAATGCGACTGTTCGAGTGTATTGGTGAGACAAATCGATCTTATTATCTTTATCAATCTTAGTTGAAGTCTTAAGATCATCCATATCCGGGAAGGCCAGGTCATCATCAGCAGGAAGAATGATGTCTTCTGTTGAAGTTGAAACGGGAACTTCTCTTTGAACATGTGAAGGTTTTGGAATCGGCATCGGGATCTTTGCCGATGTCAGTGCAGCCTTCAGGTCCTGGTCTCCATTTTTAAATGAAGCGTTCACTGATGAAGAAATTAAATCGATATCAGGAAATTCCAGGTCGTCTTGATTTGGAAGTTTGGTATCTTCCAGAACTGGTGCCGCTTTTTTAACAGGGGCCAGATTAGGTAATTCTAAATCATCTGCTTTAGGAACAGCAGCATTGAGCCCTACTAAATCAAGTTTAATAATCTGAGTGATGTTATTGTTTGCAGGAGCAGTATTAATAGATGTTGTTTTATCAGGGTTATCTTTTCTAGACACCACACTTCTTGATTCAGAAATGGGATTGTAACCTTGAGGAAGATCCCCATGAAGATATTTTTCAACCAGCTCTTTTTCTTTTAGCGAAAACCAGTAACCATTCCCACTCGTCACTTCGTCCATCATCCCAAGCGCGCCCTTTTGGATAAACTCCAATAGCTTTTGCTTGGCGACAGGTCCCAAGATTTGATTTTGTGCTGTTCTGATTAGCCAGTTTCTTTCCATTAAAAGAAGAACCCCATAAGACCTTTTAAGTCTTCATCATTAAATCTTAAACCGGCCTGCACCGTTGCACTGCGATCTTTTGTTCCAATTTTATTAGCTGAAGCTCGTCCGTATAGAATATTCCAGATTTGTACATCTGTAATAAATCTGATGTTAGGCCCCTTATCTTTGTCGTAATCAAATCCTTCAAGAGAGAATTTCGTTCCAAGGTTTTGCCAGTAGTAATCCACAGCAAGACCTCCGGTAGATTCGATTAAACCTCCGCGGAATCCCCAATCCTGAACGCGTCTTCCGATTTGAATGTTAAATCTGAAAGTGTCTTTTTCACGTTCTTTTTTATTTTCGTAAGTTGTTGTTCCGTTAACTGTTCGTTCAGTAATTGTTTCTGTGTCCGGCCCGATTGCTGAAGTCGTAACCCCTAAGTGGTAGTAGCGCTCAGGTGATGGGAAGATTCTTAAAGCAACTTCACTCTCTGCTCCACCTTCAGTGTTAGCTCCGGTGAAAACTGAAAGCTCCGTTCTGATCGCATCTGCTTTACCAACAAGTTTTTGTACACTTGATAACGTATCTTTAACCTGGTCAGCGATTTCGTCTTCAACTAAAAGTTTTCCGACTGTCCCTTTCCCACTCTTCACATCAGCAACAATTGAATTTAAGTCAGCAGTGATTTTTTTTGTATTAGCTAAAACTTCTTTGATATCGGCCATCGCACTGTCTGGATTTCCTTTATCAACCTGATATGCAAGCTCGTAAGAGAACGATTCTAGATTCTCAACAAGAGCGTTGAACTTCTCTTCGTTTCCGTTCATGACACGTTTAAGTGTTAACGTCGCTTCCTTTGTATTTTCTACAAGTTCAGAAACGTCAGCTAAGATTTTTTTCAGTGGTGAAGGTTGTCCTTCCGGCGCCATCGTATCTTTTAGAGTTTTTACGATAATTTTAACATCTGCTAAAACTTCAGAAGCGTCTTTGATAATGGTTTCCATTCCCGCTGCTTCTTCTGAATCAATGAAATCATTTTTTGCCAGCATATCGTGAGAGTCACCAACGTAAATCTCTAAATACTTATCACCTAGGAAACCAACAGACTTGATTCTTAGTTTAGAGTTTTTTGTAACGTTAATTTGTTTTAAAATTTCGAAAGTAATTAAAGCAGTGTTACCTTGAAGTTCGATTGCTGTAATACGACCTGCTGCAATCCCTGCAACTTTAATAGGAGTTTTTGGAAAGATCCCGGAAGCATCTTTTACAATTGTTCTATAAGTTACATACGTCCCGAATCCAGATTGATTAGACGTGATTTTAAACGACATAAACACAATCGCTGCGATTGTGGCTATTGCCAATAATCCTACTTTAAATTCATTCATTAATTAAACACCTTTAGTTTTATAGTCTCAAAAATTCCTGAACAACTTCTTTGTCCGACTTCTTAAACTCTTCAACTGGTAGATATTCAATAATCTTACCACGGTCTAAAAATGCCACATAGTCGGAAATTTCAAGCGTTGCCTTAATATCATGGGAAATAATAACCGAAGTCATCTCTCGGTCATTTCGTTTATCTTTAGAAGTTTCGACAATAAGATTGTTAACCATTTTTGTCGTGATTGGGTCCAGTCCAGTTGTCGGCTCATCATAAAGCATGATCTTCGGACTAAGTGCCAGAGCGCGAGCAAGGCCTACCCTTTTTCTCATCCCTCCGGAAAGTTCTGAAGGCAGTCGATCAAAAGACTCTTCTTTAATCCCTACCGAGAGTAAAAGGTCTTTTACGGTACTCATAATTTCTGCTTCTTTTAATGGTGTGAACTCGCGAAGTGGGAAGGCCACATTCTCGCGGGCCGTGAATGAATCGAAAAGTGCGGCGTACTGAAAAAGCATTCCGTAGTTTCTACGAAATTCTCTCAATTCCATCTGGTCAAGACTTTTTAAATCCGTTCCTAAAACTTCAACTGATCCCGATGTCGGGCTCATAATTCCTAAAATATGCTTAATTAAAGTCGACTTCCCTGCTCCGGAAAATCCCAGAATAGTTGTGATGCTATTTTTTTCGATATCAAAACTCAGTCCATCAAGGACTTTTTGTTCACCAAAGATCTTGGTAACGTTTTTAACTGATATCGCCGGATCATCAAAAGTTAACACGATAGTCCCCTAAAGAATCTTCACCAGGAAAGTTGTTAAGAAGTAATCCAAAACTAAAACAGAAACCATTCCCCAAACAACGGCCTGGTTTGTTCCGCGCCCTACACCGACTGCACCTTTTTCAACCTGGAAGCCAAAATAAGTTCCAATAACTGCAATCACGTAACCAAAAACAGTTGCTTTAATCACGCCTTGAGCGACATCTGCCACCGACATGAATTCACTTAACTTTGAAAAGAACATCGCCTCATCAATCATCAACGTGGTGGTTCCAATCAAGTAGGCCCCAAGATTTCCAATAAAAAGAAAACAAATAGAGAGCATCGGCATAGCAATCGTCGCTGCAATAATTCTTGGCACTGCAAGATACTGGATGCTGTTGATCCCCATAACTTCCAGAGCGTCGATCTGCTCTGTTACTTTCATTGATCCAATTTGTGCGGCCATAGCAGAGCCCGCTCTTCCGGCAACAATTAATCCGGTTAACACCGGAGCAAGTTCTTTGGCCAGAGAGATCGCCACGATTGACCCTACCAGGGAGTCAACGTTGATCATTTTAAAACCTAAATAAGTTTGAGTACAAAAAACCATTCCAGTGAATAGTCCTGCTAGTAGAACGATGGTCATACTTTTATTGCCGATAGCATAAAGCTGTTCAAACAAAATGCGGATACGAAACGGAGGTCTGACCATCCAATAGAATGATCTCCCCATAAACATAGTAATCAGCCCAAGGCCATCGACCATGTCTAGAATGCTACGACCGAACTCTTCGATCTTGCCTTCAAAGTATTTTTTTAATCTTGTTATCACGTGTTTAGTTTAAACGATAAACTCTCGGAACGCGAGGAAGAAGCGCGCAGAAAACTTCGTACGGAATTGTTTTTGTCTCCATACAGAATTTTTTTAAGTCGTCTTCTGTCTGTCCCCAGATCGTAAATATTTCGTGAGCAGTAATTTTGCCGATAGCTTCTTTTGGAAAGAACACGTGAGTCATATCCATGCTGACTCTCCCAATGATCGTTCCTTCAAAACCTTTGTGATATAAATGCGCACCCGAATAGCGATTGAAAAATCCATCGCCGTAACCAATCGCCAGGATGGCAATCAATCCATCTTCTGGACAAGGTGTTGAATTGTATCCAACCACATCACCTTTTTGAACTTCAAACACTCGAAGGATGTAAGTTTCCAGCTTCGATACCAACTTACCTTGAAAGCTCCCTGGAACTCCGTCATTTAATGAACTAGGCCCGTATAACATCAGTCCTGGTCTTGCGTGAGTGTCTCCACTATTTTCACGAAGGCCGGTTTTTTGTTCGATACTTCCAGAATTTGATTGAGATGTTCTCTCCAAAGTAATTCCCGCATCGCGGAAAAACTTTTTAATTTCTTCGAAACGAGTTCTTTGTAAAACGTTTGTTTGATTTGCATCCATGCCAGCACTCGCATTAGCGTAGTGACTGATCAAATGGTGAACACTGGTGCGACCATGTTGTTTTAGACGATTCACAATTAATGGTGCGTCGTTAGGATCAAGCCCCAAGCGATTCATCCCCGTATTGAACTTTAAACAAATCGGAAAATTTCTCAGCTCTGGAGTGTGCAGGATATAATCCAGCTCACTGACGTTAGAAATAACCGGGATAATTCTACGCTTTAAATAAATATCAACATTTTCTAAAAGCTCTAACTGAATATCTGAAAAAACATAAATATCAAATTCAAGTTCATTCAACTCTTCACGAAGTTTAAGCGCTTCACCGATCGTCGCACACCCGAATTCACGGATGCCCAGTTCAGTAATCGCGTAACGAGCGATGGGAATCATCCCATGGCCGTAACCATCCGCTTTAATCATAAAGAGGATGTTGGTGTTGGGAGTAATTTTTCTGATCTGGTTAACGTTATAAGCAAGATTATCGAGATTAACCACTAAGCGGCTTCTAAATTTCATTTAATTCCTACATGTCCAAACTTGTTTTTGGTTCAACAAAAGTCCAGGCCTTTTTCTGATCTTTGGTATTTTCTCTCACTTCGTGTTCTGCCTTTAAGACTTTCGACAGATAAGCGTGAGCTGAAAGTGGCGACATCGTCACCTTCGGTTGGATCAATTGAGCAAGAACACCTTCGGTGTCTTCAAAATATTTCCAGTACTGAAAACGATTAGCAAAATCTTTTAACTGATCAAAAAATACATCGAGGTCAGATGCTTTAACTAAAAAGCCAATATTCCCTACTCCGTATTCAAAGAATCTAAAATCAGTGCGCGACTGAATTTCCAGTTTATTGATAAATTCTGTTGAGAAGCGATTCCAGAAAAAACGGTTTCCACCTTTTTTCAAAACTACTTGTATTAAACTTGCCAGGTCTAAGTCCACCAGGCGCATATCATTTAAATTTTTATTCGCTGTCACTTCACTTACAGTCTGACCAAATAAAAATTGATCGATGTAGCTCATTGCTTCGAAAGCTGAACTAAATCTTCTGTCAGTGTTAATCGGTGTGCTTAATTTATTTTTGAAAGTTGCATAGAAGCCATTTAAATAAGCTTCTAATAAATTCCAGTCAAAGTTGTTATAGAAAGTTTCATTCTTTGCTTTGATGAAAATCATTTTTTCAGGTTTGCCTTCCGATCCCTTGATTAAGAGAGATACTAAATCTCCCCCCATGATATCAACAGTCACTTGCGTGGCCATATTCTGAGCAAACAGTTCAATCCCGTTTATACAGGCCTGACCTAACCACAAAGAAGGAATATTTCTAAATTTCTGAACATGAGAAATCGGAGAAATTAATTTCTGTCCGTTAAAGCTCAGTTCTAAAAAAGCAAACTCATCAATTTCATCTACACCGTGAAAAACTTTTTCCAGTGCTCTAAAAAAATCTGTTTCAAAACGATACTTTTCAAATTCAAGACAAACATTCTTTACCATCGACTGATAATTATCGGCGCGCTCTTCTTCACGAAGGGCGATCTCAAGTCTTTCGATCTGCTCTTTTTGAGCAACCGTCGTCACTTTCAGCATATGATAGTGCTGCTCAAGAGCAGACACTTTATTTAATCTTTTTAAAATTGCTTTTAGTGGACCTTCGTAATTCGTCGACTGCTTTAAAACACCAAGGTGATAAAAATGATGAGTCGAAACTAGTAGAGGTTCTGTGTTGGGAGTGTAATAAAAAAGTAATGGCATTTCTTCTGCCATAACGGCCGGGTGATTTCGAAGCACAAGGTCGCCTTCGCTCATCTTCTTCACGTCCACAATACAAAGCGCCGGCATACGCTCCAGAGTTCCACTCCAGAATGTTTTTAGGTCTTCGTAAAAATGTGGGATGACTCCAAGTTTTTTAAAAACCGAAGATATCTCTTTCACTTCATTTATATCAGAAAGCAAAAGTGCTACTGAAACTTTTTGGTCTATCACAACTAACCTCATGTCGGTTTTATATACTAGATAAATTATGCACTAAAGACTCAAGGCCTTCAATCTCTTTTATCTCAGTTTCCGAGAGGATAAGGTCAGCTTTCTTGTAAATGGGAAGTCGTTTTTGATACAGATCCCTCAATCCTTCTTCGCCCAGCGCAGTCAAAGGTCGATTACTGTCATTTTTGATTCGGTTAAAACAAGTTTCAAAAGGTACATCGAGGAAGACAAGTTTAGTCTGGTCTTTCAAATCCCAGAACTTTTCGGCCGTCGGAGTTCCTCCACCAAGAGCTATAATCTTCATCGTTCTCTGGTTGACCAGGTTAGTGAGAACTTCCATCTCCACATCCCTGAACTTTTGCAGAGTATTTTTATTGATCCACTCTCCCAGCTCCAGGTGAGTAATTCCCAAGTGATCGGCTACCACATGATCGAGATCATAGGTTATATAACCTAAATCATTTCCCTCGAAACCAAGGGCGAAGGTGGTTTTACCCGACCCCATAAATCCACAGACCAAAATATTCACTTTTACCTCGAAACTCGATTGTACTTTTAAATCTTTCTAAGATAAATGGGAGCCATGAATATTATAACGAAAATTAACGGCCAGATCGATCCAAGTGTCGCTGTAACTAATTACAGTCATGACATTACTGAAGATTATGAATTATCAAACGAGAAGACTCCATGGATTCAGCAAATATTGACTGAACTTCATGAACAATTAGATCCAGATGATGTTTATCCTGCTGGGTCAATGAAGTTAAGTTTAGAAATTACACGTAAAAAAAATCCGTTTATCGGAGACCATTTAGTTGTCAGAGCTAAGATTGACGCTCGCTATCATTTACCATGTGGACTGACTTTAGTACCACTTGCGCAGCACATGCTTTTAAATGTTAACGCGGCTTTCCTTCACGATTCTCATGAAAAAATGGAAGAATACGTTGAAGCTACAACGGTTTACGCTGATAACGAAGAAATGGAACTTTATTTTTACCGCAAAGGGTTAGCGGACATTAATGAATTTATCCATGAGCAGATCTTCCTGGAGGTTCCGGCCTTCCCAAGATCAGAAACAGTTGAAGAAGCACAAGAATAGGGTTTTCACTCAAAAAAACTTGCCGGATAGCAGTTTTTGACGTATTGATTTACCCTCATATTTAAAAAAAGTTGATGTTACACATTTGTCGCGGAGTATAAGATGGCAGTTCCTAAGAAGAAAAATTCAGTTTCAAGAAAAGGTTTAAGAAGAGCTGGTCAACACCATAAACTATATAGAAAACACCCAATGTCATGTTCAAACTGTGGATCGCATGTAATGCCTCACGCTGTTTGCTCTGCTTGTGGTTTCTACAAAGGAAAAGTTGTTGTTTCAGTTAAAGCTGCATCAACTGAAGAAGCTGCTCAATAATTAAAGCAAAAATTTTGTCTGAAATATAAGAAGCCCTTAGATTCGAAAGAAATTAAGGGCTTTTTTTTTAAGACAAACAAAAACATGGACGTCCAAAATGAAAACCTATGAAGCAAAGATTCTAGGAACTGGGATGTACGCTCCCAAGAAGATCATGACGAACTTCGATCTAGAATCAATCGTCGAAACTAATGACCAATGGATTTTTGAGCGCACGGGAATCAAACAACGCCACATCAGTTCTACTGAAGGTGGAGAATTTCCAACAGATATGGCACTTGCCGCTGCTAAAGATGCGCTTGCTGCTGCTAACTTACAACCAAACGATATCGACTTCATCATATTTGCCTCAGTTACTCCTGATGTAAAACTTCCTAACTCTGCATGTATTCTTCAAGTAAAACTTGGAATCACAAACAACTGTGCTTGTTTGGATATTGCTGTTGCTTGTTCGGGATTTGTTTACGGAACTAACTTAGCAAACTCGATGATTAAAACAGGACTTGCTAAAACTGTTTTAGTTGTTGGATCGGAAATGCTTTCTCGAGTTGTGAACTGGAAAGATAGAAACACATGCATTCTTTTCGGAGATGGTTGTGGTGTCGCTATCATCGGTCGCGCGGAAGAAGGATCGGAATCAAAAGTACTAGCTTCTATTTTAAATTCAGACGGAACAGGCGGAGAGTTTTTCTCTCACCCGGTTGGTGGAGCTGTAACTCCAATTACTGCTGAACATATTGCTAACGATGAACAATTCATGCTGATGAAAGGTAAAGAGATGTTCAAAGTTGCAACAAGAACTCTTGCTGAAAACGGAAGAAAATGTTTAGAGCAAGCTGGTATGACACTCGATCAAGTTGATTGGATTGTTCCTCACCAGGCCAATATCAGAATCATCGAAACGACTGCGAATATCTTAGGCGTAAGCATGGATAAAGTGATCGTGAATATTCAAAATTATGGAAACACATCTGCGGCGACTGTGCCGATTGCTATGCATGAAGCGATCATGGATGGAAGAATTAAGCGTGGAGACATTGTTCTTCTGGACGCTTTTGGTGCGGGCTTAACTGCCGGTGCTACTTTATTAAGATACTAATTCAAAGGATTGTTAATGGTTAAGTCGGTTACACTTTTATTTCCCGGACAAGGATCTCAATATGTCGGAATGGGAAAAAATTTAGATCAATCTCTCTTCGATAAAGGTAATGAGATTTTAGGGTATGACCTTAAAAAATTAATGCAAGAAGGCCCAGAAGAAGAACTTAAACTGACTCACAACACGCAACCTGCCATCTTAAAACACTCAATCACATTGTTCACTCAATTGATGACTGTTCTAGAAAAACACAATGTAAAAATCGATCGCGTACTTGGCCACTCTGTTGGAGAGTACGCGGCCCTTGCTGTTGCTGGAGTTCTATCTCCATACGACGCTATTCACGCAGTTCACCTTCGTGGAAAATACATGCAAGAAGCTGTTCCTGTTGGAATGGGAAAGATGTTTGCTATTTTAAAGGTGCCAGCTGACGTTGTTGAAGAAGCTTGTAAAGTTTCTAGCAAACCTGGTTCAGAAGTTATGCCTGCAAACTTCAATGACCCTTCTCAAATTGTTATTTCAGGTGAAAGTGAAGCCTGCGCTCGCGCAGTTGCTTGGCTTGCTGAAAATTACAAAGAAGCTCACCGTGCAATGGAACTTAATGTTTCAGCACCATTCCACTCTTCTTTGATGAAGCCTGCTGCTGATAAATTAAAAGAAGCGTTTACAAAATTTAAATGGAACGAAAATAAAATTCCGTACATCGCAAACATCAATGCAAAAGAATATCCAGCTGGAACAAACCCAGAAGTGATCATTGATAATTTGTATCACCAAGCATATGGCCCGGTGTTATGGACGCAATCAATTGAGAAACTTCCATCTGACACACTTTGTATTGAAGTAGGACCTGGAAAAGTATTAATGGGTCTGGTCCGTAAAATAAATAAGGACATCAAGGTTATCCCACTTGATAGAGATGAAGCCTTAGCTGAAATCGAGGAGCTTTTAAAATGATCGCAACATACAACGACCTAAAAGGTAAAACAGTTTTAATCACAGGTGCCTCAAGAGGCCTTGGTAAAAAAATGGCAGAAGCTCTTGCAACTCAAGGTGCTCATGTTGTTTTCAATTATAGAAATGATGAAGCAGCAGCGATGAAGTTAAAAGAAGAGCTTCAAGCTCTTGGTGCTTCAAACGTGACTGCCCTACTCTTCGACGTGACTAATACGGCTCAAATGAAAGAAGCTGTTGAAAAATTCGTTGAAACGAATGGCCCGATCACTGGTCTTGTTAACAACGCTGGTATCTCAAAAGATCAAATCGTTCTTCGTATGAAAGAAGAAGATGTGACAGCAACAATCAACACAAATTTAACGTCGGCCATTATGCTGACTCAAATTCTATCTAGAAGCTTCCTAAAAGCAGAAAACGTTTCAGTTGTTAACATCAGCTCAATCGTAGGGCTTATGGGGAACGCTTCGCAAATTGCCTACTCTGCTTCAAAAGCAGGGATGATTGGTTTCACAAAGTCTTATGCTAAAGAATTAGCTTCAAGAAACGTAAGATGCAACGCAATATGCCCCGGTTTTATCACTACAGATATGACACATGCTCTAGACGAAAAAGTTAAGGATGCATACCTAACTAGTATCCCCCTAAAACGTATGGGTGACGCTGAAGAAGTAGCGAACTTAGTTTGTTTTTTATTGAGCAAAGCATCGTCATATATCACTGGAGAAACGATTAAAATTGACGGTGGATTATATATCTAATAAAACTATTACTTATTTTAGATAAATTCAGGAGTATTGAATGAAAGACAAGGTTATTAAACTAATCAGCGACGCGACTAAAATTGATATCGCTAAGATCAATCTTGAAACTAGTTTCGTTGACGATCTAAACCTAGACTCTCTAGACATCGTTGAACTAATGATGAAAATGGAAGATGAATTTGGTGTTGAAATCCCTGAGGAAGACGCTGAAGGACTGAAGACGGTAAAAGACATCGTTACTTACTTAGAAAAAAAACAAGCTTAAGATCCTAATCATTGAGGCCTCGAAAGAGGCCTTTGTAGTTTTTACGGTACAAAAAAAATACGGAGGACAACATGACGGAAGGAAGAAAACTCAACCGAGTGGCCATCACCGGAATGGGAATGATCAATGGACTTGGTCATAATCTAAAAGACGTTTGGGCAAACGCACTTGAAGGAAAATCAGGTGTCACTTTGATCGAACAAATGGATACAGAATTACTAACGACAAAATTCGCGGGCGAAGTCAAAAACTTCGAACTCTCGGCTGAAATATTAGATGCCAAAGAAGCTGCTAAATACGACCGCTTCATTCACTTTGCTATGCACTCTACTCATGAAGCTCTAGCTGATGCTGGTCTTCTTGAAAATCGTCCATACGCAATGGAAAGAATGGGATGTATTCTTGGTGTTGGTATCGGTGGATTTCCTGAAATCGAAAGAACAGCGAAAACACTATTTGATAAAGGGCCTCGTAGAGTGTCTCCTTTTTTCATTCCAGCTATTATTCCTAACATGCCTTCTGGTGTAATCACGATCCGCTATAACCTTGGTGGATTAAACTACGCCATCGCATCGGCATGCGCTTCAGCTGCTCACGCACTGACAGCTGCTTGTTATGAAATCATGTTTGGAAGACAAGACATGATGGTTTCTGGTGGAGCTGAGGCAGTTGTATGTTCACTTACAATGGCCGGTTTCGGAAACATGAAAGCATTATCAAAAAGAAATGATGATCCAGCTACGGCGTCTCGTCCTTACGATGCTGACCGCGATGGATTCGTTCTTGGTGAAGGTGCCGGAATTTTAATTTTAGAAAACTATGACAAAGCTGTTGCTCGTGGAGCAAAGATTTATGCTGAAATCGTAGGTCACGGTGCAACTTCAGACGCTCACCATATCACAGCTCCACATCCGGAAGGAGATGGCGCTTCTAGATCGATGAAAATGGCGATCGACGATGCTGGTATTGCTGTTAGCGAAGTTGGATACGTAAACGCTCACGGAACTTCTACTCCACTTGGAGATATTGGTGAACTTAGAGCTATCAAGAAAACTTTTGGTGATCACGCTTATAAACTGAATGTGTCTTCAACGAAATCAATGACAGGTCACTTACTAGGTGCTGCTGGTGGAATCGAGACAATCTTCTGTGCGATGGCGCTTCACACTGGGACAATTCCTCCAACGATCAACGTGCAAAACCTTGATCCGGAATGTGATCTTGATATCACGGCCAATAAAGCTGTTAAAAAAGACATTAAATACGCCTTAAACAACTCGTTTGGTTTCGGTGGAACAAACTCTTCATTACTTCTTAAAAAGGTATAAATTATGTTTAACAAAGATGCATCTTCAGTGAAAACGATGGACCCGGAAATTTTTGATATTATCAACAAGGAACGCGCGCGCCAGGAAGATGGATTAGAGTTAATCGCTTCAGAAAATTATACGAGCCCGGCGGTTATGGAAGCTCAGGGTTCAATCCTGACGAATAAATACGCTGAAGGTTTACCGAACAAACGTTACTACGGTGGATGTGAGTTCGTTGATCAGTCAGAGACGCTAGCGATTGAAAGAGTTAAAAAGCTCTTTGGTGCAAAATTCGCCAACGTTCAACCACACTCTGGATCTCAAGCTAACATGGGTGCTTACTTTGCTATGATTAATCCAGGAGACAAAGTTCTTGGGATGAATCTTGCTGAAGGTGGACACTTAACTCACGGGTCTCCAGTTAACTTCTCTGGAAAATTGTTTAACTTTGCTTCTTACGGCTTACACCCGGAAACAGAAAGAATTGATTTTGATATCGTTCGTGCACAAGCTAAAAAAGAACAACCAAAACTTATCGTTGCGGGAGCTTCTGCTTACTCACGTGAAATCGATTTCAAGGCCTTCCATGATATCGCTGCCGAAGTTGGCGCGAAACTTATGGTTGATATGGCCCATATCGCAGGATTAGTTGCTGCTGGATTACACATGTCTCCAATTGAGTGGGCAGACGTAACAACTTCAACAACTCACAAAACTCTTCGCGGACCTCGCGGTGGGATTATTCTGACGAATAACGAAGAATTGTTTAAGAAATTAAACTCAAATATCTTCCCTGGTATTCAGGGTGGACCTCTTGAGCATGTGATTGCTGCTAAAGCTGTTGCATTCCAGGAAGCTCTTCAACCTGATTACATCACTTACCAAAAACAAGTTGTGGCAAACGCTAAGAAGCTTGCAGAAGCTCTTATGAGTAAAGGGATTGCACTTGTAAGTGGTGGAACTGATAACCACCTTGTACTGGTTAAAACGGACTCTGTAGGTCTATCTGGTAAAGAAGCTGAGCACGCGCTGGAAATGGCGGGTATCACTTGCAATAAAAACATGGTTCCTAACGATAAACGTTCTCCTTTCGTGACAAGCGGTGTACGTCTAGGGACTCCGGCGATCACAACTCGCGGGTTAACTGAAACTCACATGGAAACGTTGGCAGGATGGATTCATTCAGCACTAACGAATTCAACGAACGAAGCTGAATTAAAGAAAATTAAAACGCAGGTCCTTGATCTGTGTAAATCATTCCCGGTATATAAGTAATATGCATTGTCCAAGTTGTAACGCTGCCGATACACGAGTTATTGATTCGAGAATGCTTCTCGAAGAAAACTCTGTACGCCGTCGCCGTAAGTGCGATGCGTGTGAGACGCGTTTTACAACTTACGAAAACATTCAGATTCAAATGCCTCTGATTGTGAAAAAAGACGGACGTCGTGAAAACTATAACCGTGAAAAGATCATGAAAGGTTTGAATAAGGCCTGTCAAAAAAGAAATGTTTCAACGGATCAGTTAAATAAACTTCTAAACAACGTAGAGAAGTCTCTTCTTGAAATCTCACGCACAGAAGTTCACGCACGCGATCTTGGTGAAATCATCATGGATCTTTTAAAGGAACTAGATCGTGTAGCATACGTTCGTTATGCTTCTTTCTATTGGGACTTTAAAGACATTGAAGAATTTGTATTCGGTTTAAAAAATAATCTACACTCAGTAAAATCTATCAGCGATAAAGGTGAAAAACGTGACTACCAACAATAATGCTACATCAAAAAGATCTCTTGGCCGTGAATACGCCTTTAAGTTTATCTACAAACATTTACTAAATGACTTCGCTGAAGAAAAAAACGATATCGTAAATGATTCAAGAGCTCTTAATGATGCTTTAAACCTATTTGATGTTTCTTTTCACGAAGAAGACAATGAACACCCGGATAACACTATCGACATCCACACGAAGATGTTCGCTAAAGAATTAATTCTTGGGTCATTAAAAAATGAAGCTGAGAATTCTAAACTTATCGAAAAATACTTAACGAACAACAACCTTCAAAAAGTTGATCGTATGAACCTTGCTGTCCTACTTCTTGGAGCTTTCGAAATCCAAAACGATAGAGAAACAAGCCCAGGTGTATTCATCAATGAGTACGTAAACGTTGCTAAAAAATACTGCCCGAATGACTCTCATGGATTCATCAACAGTGTTCTTGATAAAATCGCAAAAGGATAAGACTTAAATCATGGTAAACAGCACACGCGCGAAACTTTCAATCCTAGATCAATTCACACCAGATGTGCTTGGGATCTTTTGGATTACGGCTTCGGATTTAAACCGCGACCTTGCTGCTTTTGAAGATTTTAATTACCTGTTTGATGGTTTGATTTCTCAATACCTTTACGGACAAGAAAACCACACAGAAAAACACGCTCACATTTTCTTCACAGAAAATTACAACGAAAGAATTTTCCTTGCTCATTTGCGTACGAAAAATACGACGAAGTCTCAGATCGCTGGCGATATTGATGAACAGATTGCATTGATTCAGGCGGCGAAGAGTGAGAATAAGACGATTTTAGTTTTTGATAAGACTGAAGATCAATGGCACTCTGAACTTAAAAAGCGTTACCCGCAATTTGAGTTCAGAGTGTTAGAAGTTTAATTAAGGCTGAGCACAGATATAAGTAACCCAAGACTCGCAGTTTTCTGCTTTTAATGTCTTTTTGAATTCCCCATTTCCAGTTCCATCTTTATCCACGCCTTCCCAATAGATATGAGTCTTTGAGAATCCTGCTTCTTCTAAAATATCTAGAAGTTCGCGCGCGTCCCACATTCTCCAGTCATATGTGAATACTTTTTCATGTTTTACACCGTCTTTCGTTTTGAAGTGGATGTAATAAAGGCATTCAGACGTTAGAGGATTATATTTACTGCAGTCCCAGTAGTATGTGTGGTCTTTGTGTTTTACTGACTCTTCAAGTTCCTGACGAGCTTCTGTTCCACCGAATAGATCGATAAAGAAGGCCCCTTCTTTTTTCATGTGAGCTCTAACAGTCGTGAAATACTTTAGAAGGTCAGCACGTTTTTTGAATAAGTAGTATGAGAAGTTGAAAGCAACGATTACGTCAGTTCTAAAGTCGTACTTCGACATAACGTTTCCGTTAATATACTTCATACGTGCTTGTTCATCGGCGTCTAAAGAATCGTAGTGATTAACTACACCGTACGCTAATGGTTCCATATCAAGATCGATACCCCATGCTTTGTGCTCATCAGACTGCTCTACCCATTCACACGCCATCATACCAGTTCCGCAGAAGTCTTCACGAAGTGTAAGAGGAGCTTTTCCATAAAGAGACTTGTACTCTTTAGTGATGAACTTAATATCAGCAGCTGGGTTTTGTACTGAACCTAAATAAAGGCGGTACTTTTCATCGCGAGTTAGTTTTGCGCTCTTTACAGGTGCGCCCTTCTTCGAGGTCTTCTTTGCTACGCGAGTATTCGTCTTCTTGATCGCCATGAGTGTTTTTTCCTTAGTAGTCTTTGTAAGACTTGACCTCTACGAGGCCTGATTTATAAGTTGTATTGATTGTATTTTTTCTTTTGAAACGTTCGTCGTTTGTGATGTAGACAGCGCGGGCCAGTTGAATGAATTTTTCACCGAAATCTTTATTTCTTTCAAGATCTCTGATGTCGTCTTCAATTACCCACAATTGCAAATTGATATCAATCATCTGATCAAGATGATGTTGCATTTTTTCGAGTTGTAATGATTTTAAAAGCTGAGACAAGATCTCTTCTTCTTTCCTAACGTGCACAAGTTTTTCAGCATCATGGATTTTTTGTGATTTGATTCTTAGAATTGAAAGTTTATCAACCAACTCACCTAAAGAAATTTCGCAATTTATATTCATCATATTTTATTCAATGTTCACGTAGACTATTTCCATAATCTCGTACGTTTTTGTGCCTATTGGGATTCTGAGCAAGATTGTATCACCAACTTCTTTGCCTATCAAAGAACTTCCTAAGGGTGAGCGCCAACTAATTTGATTTTTTTCAGTGTTAATTTCATCTACACCGACAATAGAAATAGTTTTTGTTTCACCGTCGTCTTCATCTTCAATCGTGACAGTTGCGCCAAACTGGACTTTATTACTTTTTGTGAGGATAGGATCAACAACAATTGCTTTATCAATTCGCGATGTCAAAAAGCGAGTTCGTCTGTCTATTTCTCTTAGTCGCTTCTTGCCATAGATATAGTCCGCATTTTCCGATCTATCGCCGTTGGAAGCGGCCCAGGCCACGGTTTTGGTGACTTCCGGTCGCTCTACTCTAGCTAACTGGTGAAGCTCCTCTTGCAGGCGGGCAAAGCCTCTGGGAGTAATATAGTTTTTTTCCTTTTCCATAGGGCTAAAGCTTACTCTATTCCCCAAATTATGCTAAGAATAAAGTGTCGAACAGGAGTTTTGAAATGGTAGCAAGAACAGTTATTCGTATGGGTCATCCAACGCTTCGCCAAGTGGCAGAGCAGGTATTAGTTAGTGAGTTAAAAACTCCAGAGTTTAAACAACTCCTGATTGATATGTACGATACGATGAAAGTTGAAGGTGGGATTGGTATCGCCGCTCCTCAGATCAATGTTCCTTTGCAAGTCACACTTATTGAGCTTCCTGAAGATAATGACCGCTATGGTGAGCTCGTTGGGACACCACTGATGGTTATCATCAACCCTGTGATGAAATACCTTACACAAGAGCACCAAGGATTCTGGGAAGGATGTTTATCTGTTCCAGGTCTTCGCGGTTTTGTTGAACGTCCAAAAAAAATTCAAGTTGATTATATTAATGAACATGGTGAAGAAAAAGTTTTAGTGGTTGAAGATTTCTTAGCTACGGTTTTCCAACATGAATTGGATCATCTTTTTGGAAAGCTTTATATCGATCGTATTACTGATACGACGAAGCTTGCTTACTCTGAAGAGTTCAGCACATTCTTTAAGCCTCATCCGAATGACACTTTAGACGAATAGAAATAAAAAAGGCCTCATGAAATCATGAGGCCTTTTTATATCTGCTATAATTTTTCTAATTATTTAATCGTGCAACCAGTATCAGTATTACCTTGAAGACTGAACCCTTTGTTAGCTTTCGCCTGAGCTTGCTTTTTTTCTTCAAGCTTCTTTAATACATCTTCTTTCGAATCA
The DNA here is from genome assembly GCF_035013165.1 of Bacteriovorax sp. PP10. Taxonomy (NCBI): domain Bacteria; kingdom Pseudomonadati; phylum Bdellovibrionota; class Bacteriovoracia; order Bacteriovoracales; family Bacteriovoracaceae; genus Bacteriovorax; species Bacteriovorax antarcticus. The sequence goes on along the minus strand of NZ_JAYGJQ010000001.1, from coordinate 996,514 downwards.
GCACATGGAGCTTCTGCTCCTTTAGCCGCTGTTTTTGCATCAGCTGCTTTTTTAGCTTTATTAATCTGAGCACTCTCAGGAATCACGGCCTGAACCGCTTTCGACGATTGAGAAAAAGCACTAACTGAAACAAGCATAAGAGATAGGATTACTAATTTTTTCATTTATTCCTCACTATAGTTCAAAAACTTTAAATTCATCAGCATTCTATAAAGGCTTCTTGGCATCTTATCTAAAATTGAAACAACGATTTTCATTCTGAATGGGAAAACATAAAGAACTTTTTTCTTTTCAAGTGCGCGCTTAATAAGCTTCGCTGCTTTTTCCGCACTCATAAGAAATGGCATCTTATGATTATTCTTTTGTGTTAACGGAGTATCAATAAATCCCGGCGCGATCGCCGAAACATTAATCCCATGTCTTTTTAAATCCAGTGAATAAGATTCACATAGTTTTAAAACAGCGGCCTTCGAAGCACTATAAGCTCCCGCTCCAGGAAGTCCCATGAATCCAGCAACAGAAGCCGTCGCTACAAGGTGACCTTTTTTTCTTGGAAGCATGATCTCTAAAGCAATATCAAAAGTATTCAGCACACCTTTAACATTGATATCGATAATTTCGTTAGCGACAGAAAACATCGGAGTTTTTGATTTTGCTCCCACAGATCTTCCAGCGTTGGCGATAATCATATCAAGCTCAACCGGTGCAAAGTGTGTGACCGCTTTATGAAGCTCTTCTCTGTTTGTTACGTCTACTTCGTAACAAGAAAGCTGCTTATACTTATTCCTAATCTCTACAGGGAACTTGCTAAGGTTTCTGGCGCAAATGCCTACACGATGCCCTTCTTCTAAATAAAGTTTCGCGAGAGCAAGGCCAATACCAGTCGTTCCACCAGTGATAAAAATATTCACAAGACTCCTATGAGTACATAAACGGTTATTTTTGTACTAATAGTCTAAGATGAATCCCCGATGCCTACAATCTTTAAGCATCGCAACAGGCGCATTTTTTTTGAAATACCTGACTTTTTCCTTGACGATTCTGCCTCTTATCCTTATATTTTAGCTTCTTTAAGATTGTTGGGGGCGTAGTTAAGTTGGTTATAACGTCTGCCTGTCACGCAGAAGGCCGAGGGTTCGAGTCCCTTCGCTCCCGCCATTTTAGAGACATACAAAAAAACGAAAATAGCCTTGCTCACGCGAGGCTTTTTTTTGTCCAAAATCTAAATCACAGTCATTAATCTTATAAATTCATACATCAATTGTTCGGGATTAGTTTCAGGAGTATCTTCTTCTGGAATCGAGTTGCTCAGGCAATTTGTGGGGCAGTGGGGTTCCCAATGGCAATGGCCGGATTTGTACTTTTGGTCTTTTTAGTCACTTTCGTAAGATATTTTTACGAGTTATCTGAAATAAATCAGACAAAAACTAAGGAGGAAGTATGAATATGAAAAAGGTTATGTTTTTTAAATGCATGGTCGAAGCAGTAGTAGATATTATTTCTATAAGTGCAAGTCTGGTATCATTGTCGGGAACTACTGCCCCCCTTTCAACTTAAAAAGAAAAAAATTATGATCATAGAACATCTTAAAAGCAGCAGCAAAATACTCATCAATCAAAAAAAAGAAGTCGTCGAACTTTTTGGATTTGAATCTCGCAATAAGTACAGCATTGAAAATGAGTATGGGCAGCAGATTGGTTTTGCGGCCGAAGATGGAAAGAAACTTTCGCAAACTCTCTGGCGTCAGTTTTTCGGACACTGGAGAACTTTTACAATTACGATTATGGATAATGAAAGAAACCCAGTGTATCTAGCTTATCATCCGTTTAGATTTTTATTTCAACGTTTAGAGCTAACAACGAATACTGGAATAAAGATTGGTTGCATTCAACAACGCTTCGGTCTTTTGTATAAAAAATTCGATTTATGTGATGCCAATGACAATGCGATCATGAACATTGACTCCCCTATCTGGAGGCCATGGACTTTCTCGGTGACTCGAAACAATATTGAAGTCGCTTTAATATTAAAGAAATGGTCTGGGCTTCTGAAGGAAACTTTTACAGACGCAGATAATTTCACAATCGATTTCCGATCACAAAAAATGCATCAAAAAGAAAAAGAGCTGATCCTAGCTGCAACTCTGCTTATTGATATTGCTTATTTCGAAAGAAAGGCCTCAACTAAGTCCGATAGATAATTATTGCAAGCATTCTACAGACTTTAACCCTGATAGCGTGCAAGCTTCAATAATCCCCTGATGAAACGTCAACTGACTGATTGCCAAGTTATTCTCACTTTCCAGCAAGCGGTTCTGCTCAATGATCAAATCATTCGTTGAAATACGTCCCAATCGAAAGCTTCTCATAATATCTTCATAAAGCTTTTTAGATAAATCTAAATTTCTCTTCGACTCATATAAGTTCAAACGGGCCATTTCTATTTTTTCTTTTAGAAACAATGTTCTCTGTTGAAGAGCTTGGTCTGTTTCTTTGTAATCGTTAAGTGCGCCTATATAAGAGGCATATGCAGTAGAAATCTGTGATGAAGTCTCATATTGATTCCAAATAGGAAGTGTTAAAGAAAGCACCCCTACTATCTGCTTATCAGTACGCTCTTTTATTGGAGCGACTTGATATTGAAGATGAAAATCAAGAGAAGGCCAATGGAAGCCTTTTGTTGCTTGCCATGCTTGTTCACGTGACTGGCTAATCCAAAACTTTTGTTCCGCGACAGGAAGGTTTGTCGAACTCGGAAGTTTCGGCATCGTCTTTTCATCAAAAGGCCAAGTCTTAGTTTGAATCACATTGATAAATAAAGAAGCGATTTGAGATCTGTTTTCACTTAACTCTAAAACAGCTGTTCTTAATTTGTTTTTTTGTTGAACAAGATCGACTTCAGACTTTGTGACTTCCTGAAGTGGGATTTTCCCTTGATTGTATCTGTCCTTAACAATTTTATAAGACTCTTCTTTTAGCTTAAGAAGTTTTTCTTCAATTCTCTGAGACTCATTAATGTAAAGAGCTCTGAAAATTAAGTCAGAAGCTTTGACTTCTACCCTTAAATTTTCATTTAAGACCTGAAGCCTCTGAGCACTTCTTTGGGCCTTAGCATCCTTCATGTTGTTCCAGTCTGTCCCACCTTTAAAGAGGTTTAACGTCAGGTCTGCATTGATGCCGTCGTTATCGGTCACAGTCACATTATTTAATTTCGTGCGGTTTTTATCTAATGAAAGAGTCAGTTTTGGCGTCCAAAAAAGTCTACGTGATAAAAGTAAATCATTACTCGCAACTAAGTTTTGTTCTTCGGTCTGAATCGTTAAACTTTTAGTCTTAAAGTTTTCCAGGTCACCAAAAAAGGGAGTTATTTCTGCATGGGCAGATGCCATTAAGCTAAGAAGTAAAATGATCACGCTTTTTTTTCCTTGCTGTGCAGATATAAATACTGAAGTGCGGGAACAATATATAAAGTTAAAAGCATCGACACCCAAAGACCTCCGCATACGGCAATCCCAAGAGGTTGAAGGATCTTTCCACCTTCACCGAAGCCTAGAGCGATTGGAAGCATACCTAGAACAGTTGTCATGGAAGTCATAAGGATCGGGCGTAGACGTGCCAGTGAAGCTTCAACAGTGGCAGTCTTGGCGTCCTTGCCTTCTTCATGAAGCTTACGAATAAAGTCCACGAGGATGATACTATTGGCGACGGCAATTCCGTTTAAGAGAATTGTTCCGAGTCCTGAGTTAAGTGAGAGTGTGCTGCTAAAAACAAATAACGATACAAGTACACCGATGAATCCTAGTGGGATCGCAACAAGTACTAAAAGTGAGTGAACGAAGTCTCCCAGCTGAATCACCATCGTTAAAAAAACTAGAGCGATTGAAATCGCTACGGCCCACTTAAGCTGGTCAAGTGAAGCTTGTAATTCTTTATCAGGTTGAACTTCTACAAGTGAGGGCAAGTCTGGATTGTTAGCATTTCTTCCGGCCTTATATTTCACAAGCACTTCATTAGCTTTCTTTACTCTTTCTTTTGCCTGATCCAGTTGGGCCTTATTAAGCCTTCCGGTAAGAACGATAAGTGATTTTTGATCTTCTCTATAAATTCTAGGTGCACGATCTTCTAAGGTAATATTAGCAAGCGCTCCAAGTGGAATTAAGCGTCCTTCAAAGCCAATTGGAAGGGCCTTAAGCTGATCAACAGAAGTCACATCATCATTATTTAATCTTAAGTAGATTGGCATCTCTTGTTGCTTTAAAAAAATCTTTTCCGCATACACACCATCAGTTGCGACTCGCAAATAATGAGAGAGTTCATACTTTGAAAGAACTTCGGACGCAGCTCCCGATTCCACGAATTGTTGCACGCGGATTTCTTTTTCTTTATCGGCAGTCGGAGTTACGCGGACTTTATCAAAAATTCCATTTTCAAGTAACAATGCTTGAATGTCCTGAGCGGCTTCCAGTCTCTTGATTGGGTCTCCACCAGTAATTTCTAAACGGTATTGAGGAGGATCAGGAATGGATAACTCTGACGGGTTCCATGATTCTGCCCAGTAGAATTTCGTTGAAGTGTTTTTATATAATTCTTCGGCCTTCTCAACCATCTTTAGGATTTTGCTTTTATCTTTCATTCTCACCATGATGTTTCCATCATGAGATCCCTGGATCTGAGTGAAGGTATAAAGTTTTTCGTCACCAAAGTTTTTATCAATGCTTGCTTCGAGATCGTCTAGTTCAGACTCCAATTGCTTCATCGTTGAAAATGATGGTGATGAAACTCCGATAATAAGCCAGTCACTATCAGGTTTACCGATAACTTCTTTATTCAGGCGTGGAATGACTAAAAAGAAAAGAATAGGTAGAAGAAGGATAACTCCACCGAATACTCCACTTTGCAATTTTTTGCTATTTAAAAAGGCCTCAAGAGTTTTGCGATAGAAATTTTCTATTTTTAGAATTGTTCCTTCAACTGGAGACTTTGATTCTAAGTTTTGTCCCATTGATAAAAGTTGAAGACGAATCGTTGGAACTAAAACAAGAGCAACTACTGCCGAAAGACCGTGAGAGAAAATAACGGCCTTAGCAAGGTCACCTAATAATGAGTGAGTTAAACCTTGAGTGAAAATTAATGGAAAAAATACAACCAGAGAAGCAAGCGTAGAAGCAATGATCGGAAGTCTCACTTCATTAACTGCTGTTATAACAGTTTGAAGTTTTTCCTGATAAGTAAGCTTCCCTACTTTATGTTCAAAATGGCGGACGATGTTTTCTAAAACAACAACTGAGGCATCAACGTTCATACCTGCAGATAAGGCCAATCCACCAAGAGAGATGAGGTTTAAATTCATTCCTGCTAAACGCATAAGAATGAAGGCCATGAGTAAACTTAAAGGGATTTCGATAGCAGCAGTAATAACGTTCTTAAAGCTTCCTAAGAAAACAAATAAAACGATAACAGCAAGAAAGGCCGCTAGAAAAACTTCATGAACAACGCTCATTACACTGCTATTGATAAATTCAGCTGGGTTTACCAGGATTTTGAATTCAACATCAGCTGGCCACTGCTTTTTTAGAATTTCCATCTGGGTCATAATCTGATCAGACATTTGCTTGATGTTTCCACCCTCTTTAGGGCTGGCAAATAAAATCAAACTTTCGACACCACTGGTTTTAAACTTCTGACGGTTATTCTTCGAAACTCCCATCGTAATCTTGGCGATGTCTTTTAAAAAGATGGCAGGTTTTCCTGCTGCAGAAACTCTGACTTGAGAGAGCTGCTCAAAAGTTGGAGTGTTTTTAGGAAGGTTAATCAGATAATCTTTCTCACCTAACTTAAGTGTTCCACCAGTTAATCCAACAACTGAGTTTTCGATGGCCTGTTGAATTTGAACAGTGGTGATTTCATACTGAGCAAGCTTTTCTGGGATCAAACTGATTGAGACTTCTTTGCTGTTTGGATTAAATAATCCGAAGTCGCCTGCGTCTTCAATTTTAGATTTTAGCGGAGTAATCATCGGCTCTAGTGTTTGATATAAATCATCCAGAGAGCGCATTGGACTATAAAAACTTATGGCGAAAAAACCACGGTTCTCGCTCCATGAGTAAACTGAAATCCCACGGCGGATATCTTCACTGGCGCTGGCCATACGTGAGTTGACGAGATTTTGAACATCACTCTTGGCCTTTTCAGGATCTGCACCCCATTCAAAAGTGATTTGGTAATTGGCGTTTTGGTTTCTGTATTCAGCGTGAAGTTCTTTAACGGCCACTGACTCAATCTTCATCCCTTGCAGGTTTGACTCTAAGTCATTCCCGTAAGCTTCAAAGAATTGTTGTGAAGATAAAGATCCCATCGGGATACTAACTGAAATGGTAATCTGACTGCTGTTAGGAAATAGTGATATCGGTAACTGCAGTCCACTAATAATCCCCCAGATCGCAAGCGCTCCGAGGATAATATAAACCCTTAGAGGTTTGGAATAGAGATTACTCATTGAACTTTCGCTGGTGCATCCACATCAAACATTTCGCCTTCTTTTAAAGGACGGCTTGAGCGGACAATAATCTTATCACCTTTAGTGATTCCTGATTTAACAACGTAGTTGTTATCTCTTTGCTCACCTAAAACAATAAGTTTTTTACTGAATTGATTTTTTCCCTTAAGAACTCTCACCATGGCCTTACCGTCTTGGAAAACTAATGAAGCTTCAGGGATCATGATGATTGATCCTTGATTGATTTCAAAAGTCGCCTGCCCGATTGATCCAATTGGAGGAAGTGTTTTTTTGAAATCAGTGAATTCGAATTCAGCTGATGCTGTTCCTGTACGTGAATCAACTAATGGGCTGATTCCTGTGATTCTCACTGGAAGATTAATATCTGACTTTGAATCCATTTTAAACTGACCAACAAGTCCTGAGTGAACTGACATAACGTCGTTACTTGGGAATTCAGCAGAAAGTTTTAGTGATTTAGGATCGATAACTGCAAACAGTTTATCTCCACGCATAACCTTCGTCATTTGGCTCGTGTGCATTTGGCTTAGGACTCCAGTGATTGGAGATCTAACCGGAACTGCAGCGTAAGTAAAACTTGGATCTTTATTTTCAAGATACATAATCACTTCGCCAGACTTAACCAGAGAACCAAGAGGTTTAAGAATGCGAGTCACGTGACCTTCGATATCGGCACTGACAAGAGATTGAATTTTTGCTTCGATTTTTACGGGAACGATGATGCGTTTGTTATCATCAAGCATTTTGATTTCTTCTAATAAAACGCGAGGTCTATCGACAGGAGCATTAGAGGCCATAACAGCAGCAGGAATGAAACTGACCGAGCAAATGAATGCTAGCGAAAATAAACTTTTCATGGATTTACCCTTATTAAATAAAAGCAATTTTTAACTGAAAAATGTTGATATTTCAATGGGAGTGAAAAATATATCCCGTTGATGAGTCGAGTATTAACAACAGCTAAGCCCTTAAATCTCCCTCAAAAACTTACAAATTCGCCCTTAAAGTCCCCTGCCGTTCTTAAATAAGGCTTTTTTGTCAAAAATCCAGAATGTCACATCGTATGATTTGGTAAAGTAATTGTGAAGATACATCCTTTACCTGGAAGATTTTTTGCTTTGATAGTTCCAAGATTGAGCTCTATCGCCTTTTGAGCAATCGTAAGACCCAGGCCTAATCCTTGTTTATTTTTATGTTGTTGCTCGAATGGCTTAAAAAGATCTGCTGCATTTGCCGTTAATAAACCACCACATTCATCTTCTACATCAATCACAATATTTTGTTCAACGATTCTGCCTCGTATTTCAATTTTACCACCTATACGTGTGTACTTGATTGCATTTTGAATTAAATTAGAAATCGCAGAATAAAAAAGCTGTTGATCCGCTTTAATAACAATTTTTGGATCAATGTTAATTTCAAGACTCTGGTGTTTAATTTGGGACTCAATTGAGGCAGTCGTAACAATTTGATCTACTAGTTGCAATAAATAACCTGTTTCAATAATGACTCTCGGGTCGATTTTCATCCTCACTTCTGTAAGAGAGCGATCAATCAGGTATTCAATTCTGCTAAGTCCTTTATCCACAAGCTGTGCAGTACTTCCACCTGTCGCGACTGTGCCTCTTTTTATTAATTGAAATGAAAGATTCACACTTGTAAGTGCATTCCGTAATTCATGAGCGAGGAATCCAAGATGTTCAACTTCTCTATTAGCTTCTTTAAGATTTTGATCACTTGAAAAGCCTGTCACTGCACCAGCGATTGCAATATCAAGACAACGATTAAAATCATGAAATTCATTGGCCGTAATCTTAGCGTCTTTTATGACGGCAAGTTCAGTGATTGCCTGGCAAATAGCACCATATGCATGGACGACATGGGAAAGTGTATATCCTAATCTTAGTAATTCTTCCCCATGACGTTTAGCTGTTTTGGCAAGCTCGGCTTCATCTGGTCTGCCTGATGATTCTGCTAAAGAGGTTTCGTCGCTTTCATCTGCGGCCTTCACCATCAGTCCTTTATTTTTTAAACGAACCTTTTGATTTTCGCTTTCATAAATTTTATGTTCCTCTCTTTCCAGCAAAAGCACATCCAGAAGCTGTTCAAAAAAAATGGGAAGTCCTGCCTCAAGCTGCGTAGAACTTGACCGTTTTCCTGCTAACTCAAGAGTTTTCTTTGAAGTCAAATTTAAGATTTCCTCTTGGTTTTTTAGCAAAAATTCATAAAGCATAATTCTCTCCTGAGATAAGCCTTCATTATCAAACTACTAATTTGCAATATGGATACCTCTATTCTTTCTTAAGAGAATAATGAAAAGTATGTAGAACTTAATAGTTAGTAAAATATTTTTGAGGGCCTGCGGGGCGGAACGTCTCTTTATAACCATTTATACCCGTTTTGGTATTTAACACTTTTCCTTTATTTCTGTTAATGAATGGCACTATGAATTCTTTTCAAAACTCCCAATTAAATGAGAAAAGAAGGTACTTTGAATTTAAGTAACCAATCATCGGAGTATTTATGAAATTAGCTTTAAGAGCACTTCCCTTTGCAATTCTTTTAACAATCTCTTCATCAATGGCAGCGACAGTAAATCTTGGTAATGCTGTTGATCGCACTCAAGGTACTGAGTACTCGGAATATACAATTACGAAAATCACAGCAATATCAGTTGTTGCTACAACTGATAATAACCCAAAGTTATTTGGACAGTGGGAAGCTTGTTATAAGAAAACATTAAATGTTCCAGCGAGCCCATTTCAAAAGTATAACTATGCTTCACTTACTATCTCTAAAGATACGAGTGATCTTTTAGTTGCTAACAACAAGGCAAGAACTTTAGAAGTTAATGAAGCAGCACTAGTTTCTCAATATGTGGCCCTTGAAACACAACTTAATGCTCAAACTAAAAATGAGTGTGAAATAAGAGTTTTTACTCGTGTTGATTTAGAAGCAACTATCAAAGAAACTAATCAAACAATTAGAGCTTCTCTTTACTTAGGAAAAGAAGGTACAAAACTGAATGTCTCTTTTGGTAAATGGCAAGATAACATGACAGGTGTTGATGAAATTGAAGAACTTCTTCCGAACAAGACGCCAGTGGAATTAAGTTTTCCTTACTAATTTTAAAATATGATAGGCCTTGCTTTATGCAGGGCCTTTTATTATCACTCTTCGTGATACAAACTCTTCGCAGGCTTGAGCAAATTGCTCCTCAAAATCTTAAAGAAAAAATCAGAGCTTTATTATAAAATAAACAAGGGCCATCAAACGATGGCCCTTTTATTTTTTATTGTGCGAGATACCCGCCATCTACTGGAATATAATCCCCGGTTAAGAAACTCGAGTCATCTGAGGCCAGCCATATAAAGGCCTTGGCCACTTCTTCTGAATGTCCCAAGCGCTTCATCGCATGTCTTTCTTCAATCTCGTGAAGCTTTTCTTTATCTATATCTTTTAATAAGGGAGTTGAAATATATCCGGGGCCGATAGTATTCACACGAATATTTTTTGCGCCATACTCGATAGCAGCTGTTTGAGTTAATCCAACAACTCCATGTTTGGCGGCCACGTAAGCGGCAGCTCCAGCTTCACCAACCTGTCCAAGTATTGATGAGATGTTGATAATTTTACCGCCATCCTTTTGCTTCAACATATGCTCGATCTCGTACTTCATGCAGTAGAAGACACCACTAAGGTTAATCTCAATAACCTTGTGCCATTGCTCAATACTTTTTTCGTGAATCATTCCCTGATCACCAACTCCAGCATTATTAAGAGCAATGTCGAGTGAACCAAACTTTTTAATGGTTTCATTAATGGCGTGTTCAACATCTTCTGGTTTAGAAACATCACACTTCACAAAGGATGCTGTTACTCCCAGCTCTTCGAGTTCTTTTAAAACACCGCGGTCTTCTTTCAAATCGGCCAGCATGATATTCGCACCGTCTTTAGCGATCATCAAAGCACTTGCTTTACCGATACCAGAATTTCCTCCAGTGATAAAAGCAACTTTATTATCAAAGCGTCCCATATAAACCTCGTTCTATTTAAAATAAGATTTCTAGTGATGAATGCGTGAATTGCGTCCGATAATTGCACGGTAAATCGCAAGTAAGATCACTGCACCGATGACTGAGGCAATGAACCCTGTTGGCTCACCTTCTGCGTACCATCCAAGTCCTCTTCCAATAAAGTAGGCGATCATAGATCCGACGATACCAATCACCATGGTAATAATAATTCCTCCAGGATCTTTCCCCGGCATAAGAAGTTTTGCGATAGCCCCAACAACTAAACCAACTATTAATGTCCAAATCATGTGTATCCCCCTTTTACGAATTTATTATTGCGCATAATGCGACAGAGAGTCGAAAAGGTTAATTGCAAATTGGAAACCATTTTTTTATGAGTTCTGAATCGAAACTGAAACCATAAATGTCCCATATTGGGGCAAGAATAATTTTTCAACAATCCAATAAGAAGAGGGGGACAACTTCTTGCTGTTGCTCCCCCTCGTATGTTTTAACTTTGTCCGTTTACTGTCTTAATTAGATCAACAACTGTATTTTCTAGCGTAACTGAATCTTCATTCAATTTACCGGCAATATCAGATAAATCCTGCGAGGTTTTTGAATTCTCCTGAGTCACAATATCTAATTGAGACATTGCTTTAGAAATCTCCTGAACTCCCTGTGCCTGTTCACGACTGGCACTAGAGATCTCTCCGGCCATTTCAGAAGTAATTTTTATATTGTCGACAATCTCATGAAGAATAATTCCACAGTCTCGCGCAACTTCAGTTCCATAATTAACTTTTTCTTTTCCATCGACCATTAACTTATCTACTTTATCTTTTGAAGTCGCTACGATTTTTTCAACTGTCTTTATACTATGATCAAGCATCGCACTGATTTCTGACGCCGCCGTACCGCTCATACTGGCAAGATTTCCAATCTCTTCTGCCACTACAGAAAACCCTTTTCCATGCTCTCCTGCTCTTGCTGCTTCAACTGAAGCATTAAAAGAAAGTAACTTTGTCTGGAAAACGATTTCATTAATAACTTTTGTTTTCTTTTCAATCTCAACAATGACATTCACAATCTCTGAAAATTCCTGATTAGATTTATTCATCTGCTCTTGAACAGCATGGTTAGAATTATTAATATCCTCCATTGAATGAATCATCTTAGTTACAATCTCATTTCCATGGTTGGCCTTACTATGAGATTTCGCTGAAGCCTCAGAAGTGGCCTTGGCATTTTCTGAAGTCTTCTTAATCATTGCCCCCACTTCTTCCAGCGAAGCTGCGGTTTCCTGAAGAGCGGCCATCTGCTCTACTGATGCCTGAGACAGACCGGACGAATTATCACTCATACTAGTTGATGTTTTTCCAACATTCCCACTGATTTGAGAAAGTACTTCAGCAATACTAGTTAAACTGGCCATTGGGCCTTTAAGGAAGAAAGAGCCCACAAACAAGGACACTGCAATTGGAACAAGCCCTAACATAATCGTCGTTCTGGTATTTTTATCTACTTCTCTTAATTCAGAAATTTTTTCGATATTTGTCGATATTGCAAACACTCCATGAAGTTTACCATCTCTCCAGTTTTCCATTTTATGACCTAATACATCTTTTCCATTTCCCCACGGGCTAGTCACTGGGTCCCCGTGGCAAGTCATGCATCCCTGCTTGTCAGAAAGTCGAACTGGTTTATAAACAATAATTCTTACTCCATCATTATGAACAAACTTGTCTAACTTTTGATCGTCTGCAAATTTCTTAAAAATTGAGAGTTCAAATGCTGTTGCTTGATTTTCTTTTTTTCTCGGCTCATCAGAGAACACTCGAAATTCATAACCTTCTTTTTCAGCATCTTTTGCCCCAATTTTCATCGCTGCAAAAATGGGAACCTGCTTAAGCACATCTAACTTATCTCCATCAGTCATATCTGCATCTGATTTATACTTGCTCTTTAAACGCTCTACAAAGGGGGTTAATCCTCCCTGCAAAGCAACGAATTCTGTCGCTGCTTCCAGACGTGAATGTATAGTGAGAGCTTTTTCTTCTATACCTGCATTCAACTGATGCTTAGAAAAATATAATGAAGTCACAATTGATGTGCCTGCACATATTAAACAAGAGATCCCTATAATAGATAAAAGTTTAGTTCTAAATTTCATGTTTTCAATTTTTTTCATTCACTCTTCCTTTGATTTCTTTCACCAGCTAGTCGGGATAAAAATATTAAAGGTGAACATGATTTTCATCAGGAAAAAAACTGAGATCAGAGAAGATCAAGAAGAATATTTTTTTTCATTTATAGTTTTTTTTAATTTGTATATGGGGAATTGCTAATTGATTTTTTAATTTAAACTAACTTAGTTTCTATTATTTTTTTCAGCGACCCAATATTTTGAAATAATTTTAAATCCAACTAATTCAATATCTATCGGGCCGATGTGATTATTAACCTTTTTTGCTGAACATAACTCCGACCTGAGATCCGCCCGAGCTGATATTAACCTTTAAGCTTGTATTTGTTGCACGCGATAAGAATCCTCCCACTTCAAAGTGATTGAACTTACCATTGCTCCAGTCGTACTGAACAAAAACTCCTAAATCGGAAATCGCTCTTTTAGGATGACTTAAAAATCCATCAATACCAATCGTATTTAAGTTCACTCGCTTTTGAATAACCCACTCGTGCATTTTATTCGCTGGGATCTTTTTAATATTTTTAACCAGCTCATCATCCATGAATACATGCTCACCACCAAATCCATCGGTGAACTTAATAACGTAATCTTCTGGGTGAGCGAGAACTTCTCCCCTTACAGTTGGAAGCATTTGGGCAGGAAGAATTGAGTTTTTAAGTTTATTAGATGATCCAAGCATCTTAAGTCTTAAATGTGGATCAGCTAAAATAGGAAGAATGCTTTTTGAAGCAAACAATCCTGTTAAAAACGGCCCGTAATGAGGAACCTTTTCTTTAATAAGTTTTGCATAGAAGTTTTTTTGCTGAATATAATCTTCGATCGTTAAAGCGAAACTCACCATATAACTTTCAGGGTACCAGTCATTACCTATTTTGATCTTTCCATTTTTAATCTGGATTTTTTCTTCCCTTAAAGATGGATAATGTTCTGTCTCAACATCCAATCCATAATTGGCCGGAGTGATAAGCCTTAAGTCATACTTCATTTCTTTAGCACGTCTAAGCAGACACTCTTCATCCCAGTTGTAACAATCAGTTTGAAAACGAGCTAAGTTTTTTCCTAAGCGTCTCATGTTCTTAATTTCTGCTTGCGATGTATTTAAAGAGAAATACTTTTTCTTCAAGTCAGGCATTAAAGAAAACAATGTGTCTTGAATAAAAGGCATTCTCGCCAATCCATCAAAACCAATTTCATTAATCTCTAGAAGCTTCGGTGGATTATTGACCGTCGGCTCACCAACGATGGCCATATCAAAACGTAAACTTCCAACGAGTCTATCTGGTCTATGTTTTAACACTTTTAATTCTTTAATTAAGAAATCTCTGACGGGACCTGATGGAAAGATTGCTTGCACTTCTGCTTCGGGAAGTGTGATTAATTTTAAAATCATTTCTGTGATTTGTTTTGCGGTTTTATTAATCACAGGAAGGTATGAGCCAGGAAGAACTCGAGGATAGATAGAACAGTCTTGATCTAAAATATCTGAAAGCCCTGAGTCAGTAAAAGCATTCCACATATGAGTTTTGTGATTATGGACTTCTATTTTAGATTTCATAAAATTTTGTAAATGTTTAGGAGTCTCTTCGTGATAGTGATTTTTAAAACTCAATACGCGCTTCTTCAAAGGTTTCTCCCAGCGTAATCCATCTATCTCAAGTAACTTCTTCATTACTTTTGATACTGATTCTTACATTCAATATTTTCAAACTTAATAGTTCTTTAATTATAACTAAAGACTGAAAATTCGCGAGTGCAGATTGAGGAAAGATTAAGCTTAAATACTGGACAAAAAAGCTTTAACCACGCTAGCTTCATCTCGTTCGGCGATAATTAACAATGGAGATATCGATGAAAAAAATGATTACACTTGCAGCAATGATAATGAGCTTAAACGTCTTTGCTTATGACTATAACGAAGTTGTTGTTTGTGATTATATGGCCACTCTTGTTCAAACAGAGGAAGGTTCAAACAATGTATTTTTTGTTAACGCACTTCTTGTTAGCGACAAAGATCTGCACACTGGATTTGCTTACGCTCAAAACATTCCCCTTAATAAGGTAAACGGAGCATATGTTCTGTCTTACCCTACAAAAACTGGGTCAGTTGAGCTTCAGATTACAAAAGACTCTTATACAATCACTGAAGACTTTAACGGTGAAAAGCTGGTTGAAGTGAGAAAGTGCTTAATTAACAACCTTCCTTACTAAATAAGATCTCAAGTTTTAATGATTAACGGCCTGGTTTAACATCAGGCCGCTTAATTTCCTTGAAATTTTTTCCCTATCCCTTACGGACTCCACAAAATACATGTAGAAGGCTCACTATGAAAAATCTTAAAGCACTATTCATTATTACCATTATCGCTGCGGCCACTTCAATGGCCCATGCTGAGAGTTCCTCTAAGCAGCTGTGGTTGAAGTTTAACGGTACCAACTACTGTAAGCCTGGATTCTGTGCTGAATCGATCCCAAACCTTGCCCTGGCGCCTGCTCTGCAGTTTTATAAGAACAATCAAGGCGGCATGGTCGCTAATACTAGCTATATTGGAATTATCGATTTCACGATCCAATCGACTAAGAATAGATTTTTTATCTTAAACCTTAAAACAGGTGCCGTTGAATCAATGCTTGTGACTCACGGGAAAAAGTCTGAGACAAGTCCTGGATGGGCCGGAGCTTTTTCTAATGTCGTCGGAAGTGAGATGAGTTCTCTGGGATTCTTTATTACTGATGTTGAACCTTATTATGGAAAACATGGAATTTCATTAAAGCTTGATGGAGTTTCTGATACTAATAAAAATGCACGCGAAAGACTTATCGTTCTTCACGGAGCTGATTATGCCACTCAATGGTTTGCTGATACAAAGGGAAGACTTGGATTAAGCCAAGGATGTCCTGCGGTTGCTCCGAATAAAATTGAAGGAGTGATTAAAAAACTAAAGGGCCAAGGGCTACTTTACATTCATGCAAATTCGTCTGATCTTTAATTCATGAAGAAAAAAATTCTGATTTCACTTTTGGTTTTAATTTTTATTTCACCCATGATTGTTGTCTTTGCTCTTTATCGCCTGGCCATGGCGACGGAGCTTCCTGGAAGAAGAGGCGGCCCTCAGGATGCTTTCAGGCATACCTACTCTGCTGCTCTGACATCGAGATATCTTTCTCCCGTGGTTGTTGAATTTGTGACTTATATGTGTGAGAGAGATCCAACGAACCACTTCGATCAAATGGACATTCATAATAATAAAATTGGATCACGAATAGGCCAAGGCACTGGCGATCTTTACGAAACCGTTATGAAAAAAATCGAAGCAGGCCAGGTCAATGCGACTGATAATAATGTGATTACCTGGCTTCCAGAAAAGGAATGGGATCAAGGATTGTAGATAAAATTTGTTCTCTTGGGTTTGCTTAAATATCTAAAAATGGTCATTCTGAACTGAAATCCTAAATTTCCTTTTGCCAAATTTCCCATCACCGTGTAAATTGAAGACTCATATTAGGGAGTAGTCATCTGGATACCTAAAATTCCAGAAGCTGTGTCGACATATTGGGTGAAAACCCCGGCACATCTGCAAGAGCAATCTTGTCGGCGAGACTGATACTGATGATTTTTATAATCGTCGTGTCGTCTTGTTATTACCTAACAAAAACCTCACGGCTTAAAATACTGTAGGGGTGTCATGCAAGCGTTAATCAATTCTTTTCTTTTAGTCTTCGCAAGTGAAATGGGTGATAAAACCCAACTACTCGCTCTTCTTCTGGCCACACGTTATAAAAAACCGTGGACGATTTTACTGGGTGTATTCATAGCGACTGTTTTAAACCACGCACTAGCAACATGGGCCGGAGCATGGGTTTCAACTCTCGTAACTCATCAGACATTAATCTACATTTTAGCGGGAATCTTCTTCGTCTTTGGTTTATGGATTTTAATTCCAGACAAAGAAGAAGAGTTTAAAGAAAGAGGACACTTCGGTGCTCTTGTTACGACCATCATTGCTTTTTTCCTCGCAGAGATGGGAGATAAAACTCAATTAGCAACGATTGCTCTGGGAGCTCGTTATCAGGATATCGTTATGGTCACGTTGGGGACAACGATTGGGATGATGGGATCAAATGCACTGGCCATCTTCTTAGGTGAAAAACTTCTGAGAAAAGTTCCAATGAAATGGGTGCGTGTTTTCTCATGCGTGCTTTTCATTGCCTTTGGTATCGGAATTCTAATCAAAGGATAATTTACTTATTCAGAGTCTGTGGTTTTCGAAAAGTAGACAAATGGAATGGATACTATCGAAAACCATATTAGACCTGAGCAAATTCCACCTACGACGTCTGTTGGATAATGAACGCCTAGGTACATTCTAGAAGTTCCAACCATTCCAACGACTATGGCCGCCAGAGCGTAATAGAGAATTTCGAGCCTGATATTTTTGACTTCTCTGGATAAAAGAAAGGCCAGTGAGAAATACGACACCGTCGCGCCGAAAGAATGTCCGCTGGGAAATGAAGAGCTGCTTACCTCTGTAAGACGGCCGAGAATATCGGGGCGCTCTCGCATGAAATAATTTTTGATAAATCCGGGAAGTACACTAGAGCCCAAAAGAATAACAAAAAGATACATTAGTCCATTCCAGTCTCTGTAAACTAGCAGAAAAGTAATAATCAAAAAGGTGAATAAAACAATCACGCTAAAAGATCCAAGGGCCGTAATATCAATCATTGATTGATTCAGCGAACTGCTTCTCACTTCCTGGAATTTTTTTAAAATTTTATTATCAAAAGCAATAGCTTCCAAATCCCCTGCTTTAGCTTCATAAAAAACTTCATGAACGACTTTTCCAAACATGATGATAGAAAAAAGAATAACGAGACCCATAATAATTATGCGGATTTGTTTTTGTGATAAGTTTTTTATAATATTCATCAGATAACTGTATTAACTTGATTACCGAATTACTAGTACCTATGAAACAATCATTCGATAAAAGATAAGCAATCCTTGGCTTTTATCGTCTATCTAAAAATTCTAAAAACAGTGATGATTAAGAGTACGAGCTCACCAAAGGAGGTTTTCTATGGTTATGGGTATCGTATATTGGACTCTAATGATTGGTTTCCTGGTCGGAGCACTGGCCAAGTTTTTCTTTCGTAGAATGAAACAAGGAGAAGTCTTCGCCACAATGACTGCCGGGCTTATTGGTTCAGTTCTTTTTGGATGGCTTGGTGGACGAATCGGATTTTACAATTTTGGTGAGACCGACGGACTTATCGCTTCTCTGATCGGTGCAATTATCGCTGTTACCGCATATTGCCTGTACTACAAAAAAGCGACTAAAATTTAGTACTTACTGATGTGCAAAAATTTGATTTTCAAAAATAGTGACTGATGCCACTGCCTTTGTTATTGTCCGGCCAACTCAACCATCTACCGGGCAACCTGCATATGAAAACACTTCTAGTAATCGGACTTTTCGTTATTTCATCTTCGGCATTCTCTGCTGTATATAAATCTTACGATTCAAATCAGTCTTGTAATTTATATAGAGTTGTTAATACAGATCAAGCACAAGAAAATGAAGTCGTGGTTTACTCAAAAAATGTCTATGGTATTTCATTTGAAAACCTGGAAGTGGATTTTGAAAATCGCAAGGCCCAAGTTCAAGTTATGTTGAATGTGACACTTGGATTAAATAGATCATTATTAAGTGGTAAAGCTAATATCTCTGCAGACAATGTGAACTTCACAGAATTAATCAATCACCTGAACCGTAAAGTTAAGATTTTTGAAAACATTTGCATCACTGATGACAATCAGATTATTTATGCGAATGAATTTAAAGCTGAATAAATTTATTTGAAAATTTTCGTGCGTCTTAGAAAGAGTTTTACTTTTTCGTCTTCATCTTCATCGATGAAATCCCCAAAAACTTCTTCAAGAATATCTTCCAGTGTGATGATTCCGATTGGTTTTTCCAGAGTTCCTACGATCATAAAGTGAGCTTTCTTTTTTTGCATTGTACGAAGTGCATGCAGAACTTTTGTATCTTGAGTAAGCGCTTGAATAGGACGAACGAAACTAAGCCAGTTATCCCCTACACCACTTTGAGAAAGGTTAACGAACTCTTTTGAGTGAAGGTAGCCGTAAACTTCGTTAGCGTCTAAAACAGGAATTCTGGTTCTTCTAGTGTTTAAAATAAGTGCCGACACTTCTTCTGGCTCAGCTGTTGAGCTTAAGTGATCGACTTTTTCCCAGGGAACCATAATGCTTCCAACATTTCTTGAATCAAGATCCAAAAGATTGTGAAAGTATTGTTTGTATTCAGTACGAAGACCTTTTAATGAAAGCTCTTCTGCTTCACTTGATTCTTCTGCGTTAGGACGAGACCTTAGCAACAATTTCATAATGAAGTCGGTTGCTTTTTCCATTGGATTTACCAATGGCCCTAAAACTTTCTCTGCCACTTTTAGTGCAGGAGCAAGCCTTAGAATAATAGGCAGAGCAAATCTGATCGCCAGTGACTTGGGAACAAGTTCACCGATCACAACTGAAAGAATTGTTAAGGGAGCAACAACGATAGTAATCGCCATAGTGGCAGCAATCTGTTCATTCACTCCAAAGAGTTGCATGAATCTTGGCCCTAGAACTTCTTCCGCACCAGCACCTGATACAGCTCCAGAGATCGCACCAACAAGTGTGATTCCAATTTGTACGACAGAAAGAATTCTTTCGGGAGATTTTCCCATCTCATCTATATAAACGGCGTTTTTATCACCCGCTAAAACTTTTTTACGTAAAAGCTTATCGTCAATGGTCACAAAGGCCATTTCAGCGCATGAAAGAATTGCATTTAGGAATAGGCAGGCGAAGACAACTAGAACACTGATCATAATAAAATTAGTCTAGATGGGAATCCGTGGAAAGACTATAAAAAAAGGGCCCAATTCTGGGCCCTTCTCTCATTATTGGTTCTTAGGAAAAATTACTTTGAAGATAAAACAGCAACAACTCTTCTGTTTGTTTGTCGGCCTTCTGCCGTAGAGTTGTCAGCGATTGGATCAGCTGGACCAAAACCTTTAGCAGTTAGACGACTTTTTGCAACACCCTGTTTTACAAGAGCGTTCATAACAGCGTTTGCACGAGCTTGAGATAAAGCGATGTTCTTTTTCTCTGACCCAGTATTATCAGTGTAACCTTCGATTTGAACGTTAACTTCGCTGTACTTTTTTAAGAATGTAGCCACTTCTTTCATATGATCGTTATATTTTGGAGCAAGAGTCGATTTTCCACTCCCGAACTCTACATTGATTGTCATCGTTGCTTTTTCTTCAACTGAACAACCAATAGAATTAACTTTTGATCCAATTGGAGTACTTGGACATCTGTCTTCTGGATCTTTTACACCATCATCATCAGAGTCTAATTGGCTTTCATCAACTAAAGCTGCTGCTTTTGGAGCTTCTTTTACTTCTTCTTTCATTGGAGCTGGTTCAGCTTCTTTGTAAGCAGAAGCAGAGTTGTCGCTTCCACCGAAGTACCAAGTAAGAGCAAGTTGTGGAGTTACTACGTGTGCTTTTGTATTTGGCATATCACCCATAAGTTTTGAAACGTATTGGTAGTCTGCCAGTAGACCAACTGAGAACCATTGAGTGATACCGAATTCAACTCCAAGACGAGCAAGGCCTGAAAGTTTCATACTCTTTGGTGTGAAATTTTTAATTCTTGTTCCAGCAACCCCAAGTCCTGCGATTGGAGTAATATCGCTGCTTCCAGCAAGTCTCCAAACACCAAGAAGATTGATGTTATCAAAACGAACATCTGTTTTATCGAACTCAGAGCGAGAAACACCAAATTCCAAATTGAAAGAATCATTGAAGTGGTAACGCCCATAAACACCGTAATTAATGTCAGCGTCTGCAGATGAATTAAATGGATTTCCGAAAACTGGAATTGAGTACCCACCAGAAATACCAAGTCCAAATTTATGAGACAAATCGTAAGCTGAAGCCGATTGTGCAAATGCTGCTGTTAGTGCAAGCACCGCTACCATTTTTTTAAACATCTTTTTTCTCCTTGAATAAAAAAAATTCTGCTAAAATCAGTACCGCAGTAAATAAAAAGAGTCTATGCCAAATTAATTAATTAAGAATAAAATAAGGTTATATGTTGCATTATAAAACGATGAAATCTCCCATTGGAAAAATCACTCTAGTCTCTTCTAATGAAGCGCTTGTTGCCTTGTACTGCAATGATGAGTTAATGCCAAAAAAGGATCTCGCAAAGAAGAATGATGCCCATAAAATTTTGAATCTTGCAGAACAACAATTGAACGAATACTTCGACGGCCGACGTAAAACATTTGAACTTCCCTTGAATCCTGAAGGTACAGAATTCCAGAGCAAAGCATGGAGTGCCCTATTGAAAATTCCTTATGGTGAAATATGGAGCTACGGTAAACAGGCCGAGTATTTAAAAGCGCCAAAGGCCCAAAGAGCTGTTGGTGGTGCCAATGGGAGAAATCCAATTCCGGTGATTATTCCCTGTCATCGCGTGATTGGTTCAACGGGAAAGTTGACTGGTTTTTCAGGTGGGATGAGTATGAAAGTTTACTTGTTAAAACTTGAAGGGCATCAGGTTGATGCTGATGCCCTGAAGATATTATAAAACCTTATCAAATATTGTAATTATCCATTTCTTCCAAAATACAATCTTCTGCTGCTCAGTTAACTGACGAGAAATTTTCATATACTCTTTATAAAGAGATCCCATCTGTTTAGTAAAATTACTATCGTTAACCACTACACCGTTTTCTAAGTCGTGATAGAAGCTTCTCTTATTTAAATTAACTGAACTGATAAAAGAGAATTCATCATCAACCATTAGAAGCTTTGAGTGAAGAATAACTTTCGGCTCTGTATACTCGTAAACTTTTACTTTATCCAAGAAACGATTCACACCATCTTTATTAACAGCGCCTAAAATAAAATCAGCAGTATCCCCTTCAAGGTCAAGGCGAGTGATAATTGTGATATCCACTCCTCTTTGAATCGCGCGGTCTAATGCTTCACCGATTTCTTTTACCGGTCTAAAATACGGTGAGCTGATGAGAATTTTCTTTTTAGCAGTATCAACCATACGTGCATAAAATAAATTCAGGTTCGGCTCATCTTTAAAAGGAATCGAAACATAGTGTCTTAAACTTTCTTCTTCAGCATCCTGTGCATTGGCCTTTTGAATGGCCACACTTGATAACTTCATTGTTAAGTTGTCTTTATTGATGTGGTAGAAGTTCATGTAGTTTCTCACTACACTCTCGATAAAATCCTGACCGTGGATGACCATTTCAAAGTCTCTCCAATAGGCCCATGATTCATCTCCACCTTCTTGATAACTTACGATTTCAGGAAACTTAGAAACATCAACTGGTTTTTTGAAAACAAAACCATCGTGAATGTTACGTCCACCAACGATCGCAAAAGAGTCTTGTGGATTTTCTTTTGAGTAACCAGCAAAAATCTTAACGTGGTTTGTACGGTGGAATTCAGAAATCCATGCTCCACCTTGTTCAGATGTATCGAATCTGTATTTTACGACTTTCATATTTGGGTGTTCGGCCATCAGTTTTTCAAACATGGCAGAGTCTTTATCAAGAGCGATTACGTCTGAAACAAGAATACGAACAACTGTTCCACGATCAGCGTGGTAAGCAAGTAGTCTTCCCAAAAGCGTTCCATAGAAGTCTGCACGGAACACCAGGTATGAAACTAAAATGGCATCAAACTTTGGGGCCTTGGAAAAATCAAGCTCAGCATACGGGTTACCATTTTTTACGAAATCTTCCGGTAAATCTTTTCCGGTTAAGGCAATCGCTCTGGCATGAAGACTGTCTTCCGGCTCTGGAAGAATTTTAATTGAGTCGTATTTCTTCGGGCAAGTCATACTGGTAAATTCAGTTGTATCAATGAATTTTCCCGTATCACTCTTAAGTGAACAGACTTCAGTTGTACGAAGAAGAGACTCAAGAGATTTTAATTTCTTCGTCTCGTTAACAATAGAAAAGCCATATTCTTTTTTAGAATTATCTAATGAGCTTGCAAACCTAACAGCGCATGAGTTCATGTCTTTATGGAATTTGAATTCTTTCGCTCCACCTTGAGACATTTTTGTATCAGCTAGTACAAATGAAAAATCGCTATTGGCCTTTATCTTTTTTGTCAGGCCCCCAAGTTTTACTTCAGAAGGTGCATCACACTTAATAGTGAATTTTATCACTGGAGCTTCTTTCTTCGGATTATTGTCAGCTGCTTTTCCGCGCTTTCCATCATCCTCTCTTTTCATTCCTAATTTCGTGAAAAATTTGTGAGAAATCCTAACTGTAGTTTCGCGAGCTTCATAAGTTGAAACTGAGAATTGAACATTTTTACTCAACTCATATAAACGTAAATCAGAGAGCTCCAGATTCTCTTTTTCTCCACGCCAGTCTACTGATGAGCTTGGAATACTGTGAAGAGACCTGTCTTCAAAGGCCGTCATTGTCCCTTCGATTTCAGTTATCTTTTGATCGATATTTTTTTGTTCACTTTGAATCTTTTTCAATTGAACTTCATTTTTCTTTTTTTGAAAATGTACGCTGAGGGCAGACAACTCTACTTTTCTTTGTTTAAGATCGCGAAGCTCTTCCCAACTTTTAGATGAGATGGTTGAACTCGGGTCTCTGTGTACCGGTGTGACTGCGCAACCAGTAAGCACGGCCAAAAGACAGACTGCTGTTAAATTTAATTTTTTTGTCATAAGTATCCCTCTTAAAGGTACTTATCGTGGAAATATGAGGAGAAAATAAGTCTTTTAGACTTCGGCCTCTGGAACTGGATCCTTTTTGCCGAATACCTTTTGTTTCAATTTTACGACTATAAAAATTGCAACAGCGATCAATGCAATTATAAGTGCATAGTGTTTGATCTGCTTAATAGTCGACAGAATTACTTCACCGTATGTGGCAAAAAGATAGACTTGTGTTGGTACTGAAATAAGAGCAGCAAGACCGTCGGCCGCAAGGAATGTCCAAATCGAAATTCCCATCATCCCGCAGCTTAAGTGTCCGGGGAAACGTACACCGGGAGTGAAACGAAAAATGGCAGGAACTAAAAAACGATGCTTGTGAATCATCGTACGAGATTTTTCAAGTGAGTGCTCGCCTAAAAACTTTCTGAATAATTTATGAACAAGAGGACTTGCACCAAATTTTCGTCCGACCCAATAGACGATGCTGTCGCTAACCATTATGGAGAAAAAACAGACGGCCATGGCAGTGTAAAGATTGAGAGGTTGAACTGAAATACCTGGAGGTGGCGGATATTGGTCTGGGTATTTTCCCATGTGAACCATAAGGCCTAATGCAACGATAGTGACTTCTTCCGGAAGAGGTAATCCAAAACTCGACAGGAACATCATTGTTGCAACGATGCTGTAGATGAGTAATGGAGAATGCGCATACTGCGCAAAGAATGTCATAATTGCTGTATCAGATGGAAACATTTTAGCCTTTCGTTAATCCAACAAAGAATCGGCCAATGATAGGTTATAAATATTAGGTAGACAACCTTTCGAAGTGCGTAAAAAGTCATAATCGTATTAATGAACGATGTTTTTATCAAAAAAATATTTTTGTGCTTTGCGGTTTTTTTAGTTATTCACAATAAACTAAAAACTCTTGCTTATGCGAAGGTAGCTGAGTTGCCATAACAACTTTTAGTCCCATCTTTCCCATGATGTTTAAATACATCGGTACTCGTGAAACTAATTCGAATTTTGTCATCTTAAGCGTAATGAAAGCACCTTTCAAAGAAGGTCTAATAGCATCGACTACTTTTTCAATTTCACGTAACGATCCTTCTGGTGGAAGGTTCATATCAACATACAACCATTGAACATGATCTTTCATTGAAGACACATGAAAATCCTGAATTGATTCTCTATGATGAATAAACTTTGGATGATTTAAACAAATCGGTGCCATCTCACCTGGATCAATCCCCTCTACTCTTAAACCCATTTCCAGTAGTGCATACGTTGCTCCACCAGGACTAGATCCAACTTCAAGAGCGTAGTCATTTGCGGGAAGTTTTAATCCCATATAATTCATTCCATCGATCACTTTTAAATAAGCGCGCGATGGAGATTGTTCTGGCAATGTAGCAGTTGAAAATCCACCTGCAGATGGAGCTGTCAGGATGCTGGCCTTGAATTCACCTAAGTAATATTGAGTTTCAGAAACTTTGATAATTTCAGTAACCCAGTCACCATTTTGGTACGGGTATGTTTCAAAAATTTCACCTTGAAGTGAATAGAAAAGATGTTTACCTACCCCCTCGCTAACCTCAGCTAAAGACCCTCTTTTTAGGAATCTTCCGAAGTGGCGGCAGAAAACCGGGCGCAGTGTTTTACCTAAGCGTCTGGTTTCTTTAAAAGTCACAAACCCCTCTGTTGAGTAGGCGAAAACAAGTTCTGGATAAATAAGCCTGATCTCTTCTTTTAAGAATTTTTCTGAACCTGGATTACACAGGAAATAGTAAAAGTTTGGAGCGGCTTGTTCTTGGTTTTGTGACATATAGTGTGCTAGATAACATTAAAATGAACAAATTCAAACGCGTTTATATTGAGATCAGTAATATTTGCAATCTTCAGTGCTCTTTTTGCCCTGTGGTAGATCGCGATAAGAAAGTTATGAACGAGTCAATGTTCGAGCGCATCGTTAATGATGTGGCCCCACATACAGAACAAATTTGTTTACACCTGATGGGTGAACCTCTGGCCCATCCTGAGTTTGAAAAAATCATCGAGCATTGTGAAAAAGCTGGCGTGAAAATCAATCTTACGACCAACGGAATTTTATTAAACCGTTACAAAAAATTGTTATCAACGTCGCCTGCTTTCCACCAAATCAATTTTTCAATTCATGCTTTTAAAGACAATTTTAAAAACAAAGATATCAATCCATATTTACTCGATATTTTGAATTTCTCGAAGGAGTCCCAAGAGCTTCGTCCTGAGCTTTATATCAATTATCGCCTATGGAACATCTTTGAAACGACAACTCAAAATGATTCGAACTCAGATATTTTAAAAACCATCGCTAATTTTTTTGAAGTTGAAATCAAAGAAGATATCGATGTTGGATCCATTAAAAGTAAACGCATTTATAAGCGCGTTTACCTGCATTTTGACTCGCGCTTTGAGTGGCCTTCTCCACTTATGCCGAAACAATCAGAAGTTGGTTTTTGCCATGGTGTAACCTCTCACGTTGGGATTCATGCTGATGGGACAGTGGTTGCTTGCTGTCTTGATAAGGAAGCTCGCCTTGACCTGGGGAAAATGCCAGAAAAAAGCCTATCCGAGATCCTTATGGGTCAAAGGGCCAGAAACATGAGAGAAGGCTTTGCGCAAAAAAAACTGGTCGAAGATTTGTGCCAGCGTTGTACCTTTATAAAGAGATTTCAATCAGTTAAGTCTCAACAACACGTTATTTAAGCTTTCTAGTATAATAACCGATAAGAACTATAGGTTATTCAAGAGGCATCAATGACAGAAGAAGAACTCCAACGGAAAAGACAAGACTTTCGCGACCAAGAAGTGGCCGGGAAGATTTCACAATACAGTGTCGTTGCCGAGTACCGTCAGCAGGTTCTAAAAACTAACTACACAGTTAAAGTCGTCGATAAAAGCTTTGGAAAAATGGGATGGTTTCTCATTGTGACCCAAGCAACTTGTTTACTATTCTTTTGCAGTCTCTTCATCTTTAGTTACATCCCGCACACTAAGAAAATCGTCTCGATGGTCATGCCTTAAATTGCACAACTGACTCTTTTGTGGAATATTTTCCCAATGAGAATATTGTTAGGCGTAAGCGGCTCAATCTCCGCATATAAAGCATTGGACATTGCCAGAGGGCTCTTCAAAAACGGGCACGAAGTTAAAGTTATTTTAACTAACGGTGCACTTAAATTTGTTATCCCGGAAGTCTTCACTTACCTAGGCGTGCAAGACGTTTATAAATCACAAGATGATTTCTCTCACAAAAATGTTTTGCATGTTGATCTTGCAAGATGGTGTGATGTTTTTGTTGTAGCACCAGCTTCGGCCAATACACTTTCGAAATTAGCACAGGGGCGCGCGGATGATTTATTGTCATCTGTTTTTCTTGCGCTTGAGCCCCATAAAAATGTTTTATTATTTCCAGCGATGAACTCTGTGATGCTCGCTCATCCTTTCACGCAACAAAATCTTGAAGACATTAAAAAACTCAGAACACTTAATAATCTTTTTATTTCTCCTACTGACGCCGGTATTCTTGCTTGTGAAGAAGTGGGTCTTGGAAAACTTCCAAGTGTGGATGAAATTATTGAGATGATTCCGACAATGATCAGGCCATTAAAATTTCCTACTCAAAAAACAATTCTGGCGACAACTGGAGCGACGATTGTTCCTCTTGATCCGGTTAGATACTTAACGAACTCTTCATCAGGAATTACTGGATTCTATCTGGCAGAAGCGGCACTGAAAGAAGGTCATAAAGTGATTATGATCGCTGGAGCACACTCGACAGCGAAGCTTAATCTTTTTTCTAAGCATCCTAACTTTAGACTAGTGAGAGCAAAGACTGTTGAAGATATGAAGAATGCTGTTTTAGCTGAACTGCCTCATGCTGACCTCTACATCAGCTCTGCTGCGATCTCAGACATTGAGTTTGATGTTTCAGACGAGAAGATTAAAAAAGATACAATGGGCGATCATTTAAAAATTAAACCGGCCTGTGATATTTTAAAAACTGTTATTGAAAAAAAATCTCCTACTTTAAAAATTGTAGGTTTTGCTGCTGAGACAGATCCAAGTGATGCTGTCTTAAATAAAAAGATGCAATCAAAACCAGTGGATCTTTTAGTGGGAACGAAAGTAAATAATGGTCTGACAAAAGATCAGCAAATTACTGGTTTCAATGTAGACTTCGCTGAATACAGACTCCTGTCACCTAAAGGATTTACTTTTGAAGGGATCCTCACAAAACGTGAACTGGCCCACAAGATTATCCTTCAATTTTTCCCACCTAATTAACTATGATTAAATTATTCAATAACAGAAAAGATTTTGATTACTTTAGAAACTCGCTTACGACTCAATCTATTGGACTCGTTCCAACGATGGGGAATTTGCATAAAGGTCATATCTCACTTCTGGAAAAAGCTATCGAAGAAAACGATGTGGCCATCGTGACCATTTACGTGAACCCAAAACAATTTGGACCGAACGAAGATTTTGATAAATACCCACGCACGCTTGATGATGACATCGCCAAGATTTCAGCAGTGGCGCTTTTACTAGACAAGAAAAAAGAAATTGTCGTTTATGCTCCGAATACTGACGAAGGTATTTACCCTGAAGGTTTTTCAACAAACATTTCCATGGGACCCATGACTCAGAAGCTTGAAGGAGCTGTCCGCCCTACTCACTTTGATGGTGTGACAACTGTCGTGTACCGCTTGTTTACGATCACGAAAGCTCACCAAGCCTACTTTGGACAAAAAGATGTTCAGCAGTGTTTGATCATTAAAAAGATGGTTCATGATCTAGAGATCCCAATCAAGATCAACATCATGCCGATTATCAGAAACTCAGAAGGATTAGCTCTTTCATCTCGCAATCAGTATTTAAGTGAGAGTGAAAGAGTGGAAGCTCTTGTGCTACCTCATACTCTGCAGAAAATTGAGAAGTTGATTCGCACGAAACAAGATTACAAAACATTTGTCTATGAAGCGAAAGCGAATGATAAAAAATGGGACTACTTAGAAATTCTGGATTCAAAAAATCTAGAGATGCCCACAGATAAAACTCAAGAAGTCGTCATTGTGGCAGCTTATAGAATGAGTTCAGCGAGACTATTGGATAATATCCTGGTCACTATAGCTTCTACAGGAAAATAAATTTTATGATGGATAACGAATTTAATATTGATCCCGATTACCGCGCGACACTGGTGTCTATAGTGTCTCCAAGCTTTCCTGATCATCAGACGGAAAGTGAATCGCGAAGATCTATTAACGAACTTAGAGAGCTTCTAAGAACGCTTGGACTTCAGACCGGTGAAGCTCATATTCAGAATAAAAAAGAAATTGATCCTGCCAGCATTTTAGGGTCGGGAAAATTAAAAGAGATCGCAGAAGCTGCAGAAGCTGATGGATCAAAACTTTTAGTGTTCGACTTTGAATTAACGGCACGTCAGATTACGAATATCAGAAAACTAACTGGTTTATCTGTCGTTGACCGCGTTCACGTTATTTTAGAAATCTTTGCTAAACACGCTCGCACTAAAGAAGCAAAAATCCAAATCGAAATTGCCCGTCTTCAATACATGCTTCCTCGCCTTGCCGGATTCTGGACCCATTTAAACCGTCAGCGTGGTGGTGTTGGTGTTCTTGGTGGAGAGGGTGAAAAGCAGATCGAGTTAGATAGACGTATCATTCGTGACCGCATCGAGTTCTATAAAGAAGAACTTGTGACCTTAGAAAAACAAAGACAGGTAAGAAAAAAACGCCGCGAGAATCAAGCCGTTACAGCTGCACTTGTCGGTTATACCAACGCTGGAAAATCTTCGATCATGAATCGTCTTTGCCGCGTGGAAATTCTGGAAGAAAACAAACTGTTTGCAACTCTTGATTCAACATACAGAATGCTGAACCCTGATACGAAACCACCAATGATTATGATTGATACGGTAGGATTTATTTCCAACCTTCCCAACACTCTTATTGATGGTTTTAAAACGACTCTAGAGTCTGCTCTGGAAGCAGATCTCTTAATTATTGTTTGTGATATCTCTGACCCTCACTACGAAAAGCAATTGAGTGTGACGTATGAGGTTTTAAAAGAACTAAAAGTTGAAGAAAAAGAAACGATTATTGTCTTTAACAAAAAAGATCAATGTGATGATGAACTACTGAAGAAGATTGTTTTAAGAAAATATCCTGGAAGCTTTTTAGTTTCTAGTTATGATCCGGAAGACATGACAGCTCTAAGAAAGCACATCGTTGAGTACTTCCTTGCCAAGCAAGAGCACTTTGACCTTTTCATTCCTTATGAAGATGGAGCTGCTCACTCTGCAGTGATGTCAAAGACCAACGTGGTGAATACAAGTAATCATGAAAAAGGGATTTTCTATCGCATCCGAGTTCCAGATTTTATTTTTGGAAATTTAGGCGTGCAGAAATATATCCTAGGGCCTAACGACCCTCGATTAGAAGAGACTGACTGGACTACGATTTAAGTTTGAAATAGACGGAAGCTGCAAAAATAGCAATTGTGAGAATGATTCCGAAAACGATAATTTTAGCATCTTTATCCATGGCCTTCCTTTTATAGTGTAGCTGCAGTTATAGTCTAAACTATATTTGAGCCATGTCCGGGCTTACTCTCAACAGTAATCGTCCCGCCGTGGCCTTCAATGATATTTTTCGTAATGTAGGGCCCAGCCCCTCTTCCACTTTATTTTATCCGTCGGTCAATGATACGCTTGAGTTTTCCTGTTCGCACATTACTTTCAAGCTCATTTGCCCTGACAATATCAATCCTTAGCGGATGAATAAGACCTTTCGCAAGTAAATCCGAGTAACCTGCTTTTTCTGCGATAAATGTATCTAAAATACATTGTTTAACATTATTTTTTTGCTCTAAGTCTGGCCCTGATATTTTTATTGTTAACTCATCTTTGTGATTGAAGTGATACAAGATCATCTGGAATTGGATCCCTTTGCAGTCACCTAAGGTTTTCATCACCATGTCGCGAGTGTCTTCAAAATACACACTCAATGTTCCCAGGCGAGCGGCCTCTTCAGAGCGCCCTTGAAGTTTAAACTTCCTGTTAGGGACTCCTTCATCTTCTATCCACGCGGCCAGGTCTCCTGCAGGATAACGGATGATAGGCATAAGTTTTCTGGAAAGATTTGTGAGTAGTATTTTTCCGACTTTATCTTTTTCAGTGATAACTTCGTAAGTATCAGGGTCAACTATCTCGATGATATGAGAGCCATCAAACACACGATGCTCACCATTTTCACAGTCTGCACTTGAATAACCGATGAGCCCACCATCAACACTGGCACAGCCAATAGATGAGATTTGAACATCTGGAAATAAGTTTAATAAGGCCTCTCTTTGATCGTCATATAAAGCTTCCCCACCAAAAAGAAGTTTTTCAATTTTCATATTGGGGTATTTCGCTTTATTGAATGAATACTTTTCCAATAAAATTAAAATCGCAGAAGGCACTCCTACAATCGTATTAATTTTAAATTCATCAAGCGTTTTCAAAATTTGCAGGTGGTCTGTTTGCCCGGCGATGGGAAACATCGATAACTTTTTCTTTTCTGCTGGAATGGCCTGCAGTGAATCTTTGATAAATAAAAAAGAAGCATAAAGATCACCGGCATAAAAAAGATTGGCGATACGATCACCACTTTCTAAAATCCCTTCGGCCATTCCCAATCCAAAAGAGGTGCAAAAACTTTCCCATTCCTGATTGGTGAAATAAGAATACTTGGGAGCGCCTGTGCTTCCTCCACTTTTAAAAACAATTCCATCCGGATCAGCACTGGTGAGAACCTCGGCCTTCCAAAACTTCACTTGATCAATGATAGGCAGTTTCGCAAGATCACTCGTATCAATATCTTTATACAATTCACGATAGTACGGTGAATGTGCTTTCGCGTGTTCGATAATTTCTTTCAAAGGCCATTTTTGCATTGTTAATTCCTATGATCGATAACACTTCTTAACTTGCCGGTACTCGCGCTAAAAGTTAGTTGAGTTTTCTCAACAACTTCCACATCAAAATCCAATACCAAATCGGTGTTCACAACTAAGTTCAAATCCGCATACTGTGCCAGGAACATTTTTTTAAGTCGCTCAGGAATCTGGGCATCTTTATATTGATCGCTGAAAAGGTTTTCAATCTTTAAGACGACTTTGTCTTTTTTGATTCCGTCCCCTGCATAAAGATGTAGCTGGATTGATCCTTCGTATTCGTATTGATCGATTAAGATTTTTTGAAAACGCTGGTAGCTTAGAAATGTGGTTCCAATTCTAAAGACGTCACCGTGACGACCTAAGAGTTCAAAACGAACCCCCTGTCTTCCACAGGCACAAGGCCCTTCGAGCTTTTTACCGACGTCTCCGATAGCATAGCGCTCGATCTTTTGTCCGTGGCGAACCTTGGATGTAAAAAGCATTCTTCCGACGTCCCCTGCTTTGACAGGTTCATCAATTTCCAGATCGACAAATTCTAAGTCGTGAAGTTTTTCGTGTAAGTGGTGCATTCCACCAACGGCGAATTCACACTGGTAACCAAGTGGGCCAGCATCGACAGAGCCGTAGGCCGCTGAGCGGATAATGTCGACTCCGTACTCGCGCTTTAAATAAGTCTTTTGTGCTTCACTGAAATGCTCACCGCCGAAAAAGATCTTTTTAATTCCACGGTATTTTTTAAAGTCTTCGTGATTTTCTTTGAAGAGCTGAATGAGATAAGAAGGCATTCCTAAAAGAGTGTCCACGCGATTTTTAATAATCGTTTTTCCCACCATCCCAAACTCAGTACTTGCTCCCATTGGGAAATGAACGGCCTCAAGCTTTTCTAAAATAGTGAAGAAACTTACAAACCCGCCGTATAAAGATCCGGCATAAAAGAGATTCATACACCTGTCGGTCGCTGGATTTAATCCAGCAGCATATAAACCTTCTGCTGCAAGCTCCATTTGTCTGTGGTAATCAGCATAAGTAAAAATTGAAAGTTTTGGCTCACCTGAACTTCCTCCACTGTAAAAGAATAAATCAGAGTGTTCATCTTTAACGGTTTGGAGTTGAAAGTCGGCCTTTTCCATAATCGGAGTTGCTCTCACAGGAGAAGGAGCTTTTTCATCTTCAAATGAACTTTTATTTTTCATCATCATGACTTTTTGGGAGTCCTGAAAATTAATTCGCTGGCAATAGCGCTCGAGTGCATATACACCATCGTGAGGCTCACCAATATAACTATCAGTCATTTCCCCGATGGCACGAATCCTTTGAACACCACTCATAAATAAATCGCGAGAGAGTGCTTCAACTTCTAAAGAAGTCGCAGCGATCCCTGCTGTCTGCAAATATGTTTTCAAAGGTCTTAAGTGATCAATCATTTTTGATCTTGGCATTGGTTTAAGCCAGATCGTTCTGAATAAAGGGGAAGAATTAAGTGCAGGAGTATTTTCTACATAAATGCGCCAGTCGTGATTTTTCGATTCAACTAATTCACTCCCGCCTAAAATGGATTTCAGTCTCACCTGCTCTTTAGTCACCATTAACTCGGCCATTTCCTGAACTCCAGGAACAACCCGCTTAATCGTTGGTGAAACAGTATTGAGAGCATTTGATAAAGTGACCGCAATCTCTTTTAACTCTTCGAAACTTGCATCTTCGATAAATACGCATTGAGGACTTGAGCATGCCATCTGTTCATTAAGACAGATTTCATAAGCAAGACTCTTAAAGACTTCAGCATCAGATTTTTTTGCACTCGTAATATAAGAAAAAGAAATTTTATGACCCCATTCAACAATGCGCGCTCCACGAGGCGCGATTTCGCGAATGCTTTGGACACTTTCTTCTCCACCCCAGGCAGAGATCACATCAGCTAAACCTAAAACACTTTTTAAGTAGTCTTTTTCTTTTGAACTAATTTTTGCGATATAAACGTAATTTTTAATTGTTCCAGTTGTATCTAGTTTGCATAACTCTTCGTAGAAAATTGCAGCAAAGGCGCTGTCTTTTCTTGCGAGCTTTAAGATATTTACGTTTCCACTTAAAAGTCCTTCCATCACTCCTAACACTCCTAAGAGTGGTGAGTTATTGGGTGTGACATGAACCAATGTTCCCAATGGATACCAGGCCTCAAAGTGATTAGCTCTTGCCGTCTGTCTTTTTAATTCAAAAGGCTGCTCGCTTCCAAGTTCTCTTTTAAGTTTCACTCTCAACTGGTCAACACTTAAAAAATCAATCAGTCCATTCATTGAAGCTTCGACTTCATCACTACTGATGTCTTCTCTTTGTTTTAAATCGAGAACGAGTTTTATATAAAACTTTTCTTTTTTTAGAAGTTCAGTCTGGATTTTTTGAATCACATCAAAGAGCACGTAATGACTTAGCGGTGCTTTGGCCCAAAACATCGGGTTATTTAAATTCTCTTCTATTGAATTTTTAAATTCGCTATCACTGACAATTTTTCCATTCCAAAGGTTTGCACTCATTATGATGCCTTCCCTTTTAAAAGTTCTGAAGCCGCAAGCGCACAACTCTTATTTTTTGAAACTCCCGCTCTTCCATGAATTCTAAAATACGGAGTTTTCATTCCACACGGGCAGTCTTTATGAAGAGAGGCCATATCCCCCATGATCACTGAATGGGCCGGCATACTTGTAATGTATGGAGAAATGAAATGCAAAAATCCTTTTTCATTTAATCCAAGTGGTTTTAGAGTTTCAACATCCCGGATGAAGACTCTCGACCATACGGGAACATGAAATTCATGATGAGCGCATTCTACATAGGGAATACAATGCTCAACTGAACCAAATCCATCACGCAGTCGTTCGTTTGGAATGCCCAGCATTTCTTCTGCCAGACGATACAGATCATTTTTTTCAATTTGTTTATCAGCGTTTCCTTTCCAACCTCCCCCTAAAAAGACCATTGAGTCTTTGTGGAATTTTAAAGGAGGAAGTCCTAACTTCTTCATGCGCTCTAATGCGAAATAAAAGAATGCCGGGAAACCAAAGAGCCTTACAGGTAAACCCTGGTCAGCGAATCTCTTAAAAGCATCGATTGTTCCAAAACAATCAAACTCATGCCCACCACTCCCAGTTAACTTTAGAGCAGTGAAAACTTCATTCACTGGAGCGTACTTACATAAGAAGTTATCTGTATAGGCCGTTCCTAATTTTGAACTCTCTTCAGTTTGATAACTAAAAAGAATGTAATTACATTTTTGATCTGGTGTGACCCAGTTATATTTTTCAAAAATCCAGTCCACCATTCTTTGGGCCGAACGAATCGTCCATTCGTCAAAGAAGATTTGAGATTTTTGTCCAGTTGTCCCTGAAGACGTCAGGTGCAAAAACACTTCTGACGGAGGAACTGATAGGATTTCATTTCCTTTAAAAAAGTGTGCCCACAGATGAGGTATTTTCAAACAATCTTCCAATGACTTTACGTCTTCGGATTTAAAATTTTGAGATTTTGCCAGGCCACGATAGAAAGGGCTTTTTTCCATATGCCATGAACTGATTTCTTTCATTGCATTTAAAAAAGCGGTATCACTTTCTAAAAAGTCTGCATAAGGATCTGTTTGATCACAAAGGGCCTGAACATTTTTTAATTTCAAAGCATCGGGGACTTTTAGTTTATTTACTTCCATAAATAACCTCAATCGTATCCAGGTTAACTTGTTTCCATGTATCAACATATAAGTCGATGAATGGCTTAAACTGAGAAATAACTGACATGCCTCTGAAGTTTAGAGGTTCCATCGTTCTACTTAAAACAATATAGTCTTCAAATTTTCCATCCACTTCTCTCATTGCCGGGTAAATGGCCGAAGGAACGAACTGGCCTGTTAATAAAGGCCCAATAGAAGGAGTCAGATTTACATTCACTAGAACTTCAATATAAGACACACCGATATCATCGAGCTGCATATATAAACTTGTTAAACTTCCACTCAACTCAGCAATGGGTTTAGTCGCTTTAATTAATGTGCAGTAACCATCTCGCTTACTGAAATAAGCAAAGATCTCAATGCGCCCTTCTTTATCCGCAATCAGCATGTTCGGCGTATGAAAAGGAAAGAAGCGGTCCTTTGGATCCGGAAATGTTTCTAAAAATTTACGGTATACATAATTAGGAGCACGGATAATTTCAAACTCCCATGCATCGTTATTAGGTGGAATAAGAGGCACATAAACTTCTGCGGCCTCTGGAATAGAAAGTTCTGGAACTATATTTTTTAGGATCTGGTACATCGGCATTAACGAGGGGGCCACTTCTTTGGTCGGCACTCTCTGCTCCAATAAACCTTTTCTAAATTTTGCAAATAGAGTCACCGTTTCATACTGGCTTAAACGGTGGGCGTTGGGAAAAATCCCCAATGGCAGGTATTGATTCTTAATAAAAACTCTCTGAGGCCCAACTGTGTTTGTTCTCGTCGTTGCATAAAGAGAGTTCACCACATTTCCTTTTTCAAGAAAGTGATCTCCTACATACTCGACCAGGTAATTTCCAATCTTATTTTTTTGAAAGGTAGGATGAACAACCAGACCAACAAGTTTTCCGATTTTATTTTCAGAGTCAATTTCAGTGATCAGTACACCTGTGATGACGTTTTGATTTAAATCACGGGCCACAACCACTAAGTGAGTTTTTTCATTCTTAATTGATTTCTTTAAAAGAACCGGGTCAGTCCCGTATGAAATCGGATATTTTTTTCCATACACCAATCGATATAGGTTAATAATCTCGTTTACGTCACTAACATTGGCGCGGTCAATGATTTCATTATTTCCAAAATTCATGCATCACCTTCTTGAGGAGTTGTTTTTAAAAAGCTTGGGAGGGCAAAAGCAATCAACATTGTAAGAAGCCCACAAATAAGCGCAAATCTTGGAATATCAACGACTGGAAAGAGAATTCCTGAGATCGCAAAAGATAAAGGCATTGAAGCAGCTGAAATAATATTAACGGCCACCATGATCGAAGGGACTTCGTGTTCGTGAAGTGACGTTTGAAAATAAGTTAAGACCTGAACGTTTAAGAAAGTAGTCAGGATTCCAATTAAGAATAATAAGCATGAAGCTTCTACTGTCGTTTTTGAAAATGAGAAGACTTGAAAAAATAGTCCGAAGAAAAAACAAATAATCGCAATCATCCCAATACGCTTTTCTGCTCTCACCGTAAAAGCACTCAGGGACAAATACATCCCGGTCAGGAATGCCCCCGCTCCCATGGCCGCTTCAATCCATGCCAGGTCACTTCCGTTTCCTTTGAAAACATTTTCTACATACCAGGGAATCATAACCAATATGGGAGTGAAGACGACGTTGATAAACAAGAAGCTCAAAAGCATTCTCATAATCGCCGGGTATTTCTTCAGCACGGCCATTGGCCCTAATTTTCTTGAATCTTCAACAACAGCTGATTCCTGGTTTCTAAGTTTTACTCTGCCTTGTAAAAGCGCCGCTGCAAAAAAACTAAGAGCATTTATTAAAACTAAAATTTTGATATCAAAAATATTAAGCAAGACGATCGCACAGGCCGCTCCCAGAATATTTGAAATAGAAAAACTTGTATCAAGAAGTGCATTGAGTGCAGGAACTTTGTCTTCTTCTACTAAAATAGGAGGAAGAGATAAAATCGCTGGATTAAAAACACTTGATCCAATCCCTACTAAAAACGAAGCGCAAAAAAGTGCTGATAAAAACATTGTACTTTTTTCTGGAATAAAAAATAACATTCCAAAAAGTGCTAATAAAACGACTCCTCTAAAATACTCTGTAGCGATAACAGTTCTTAGAGTTCCATGTCTGTTGATAATTTTCGAAGAATAAAATGACATGAAAATGTGTGGAAAAAAGCTGACTGCTAAAAACCATGGAACAATATTTATGGAGTACTCTGTTGTGAGATACCACACAAGACCAATGGACATCATCTTGTCGCAGATGGTGGACATGAGTTGAGAGATAAAAACAGTGTACGCGTTCGAGTCACCGAGAATGCCAGATTTTATATTTACCATTCCTCTATTTTAAGAGGGATCGCTGGAGTCGCAAAGCACTTGAAAATAGGACAAAAATTGCTCTAAAACAATTTTAGTCAATTAAAGAAAGAACCCTTTCTGCCAGATTATGGGCAACAATGGGCTTTGGGATGAATCCAGACACGATTTTGTTCATCGAATTCTCTGAACTTGGTGCTCCGGTCATGATTAATTTGGCATGAGTCGCATATGAATAAAGCTTTTCTAGGGCCTCAGGTCCGCTAGCCTGGGCCGTGTCTAAATCAAAAATGATCAGTTCTGGTTTCAGATCATCGATCAAATAAAAGTTCTCCGCCAAGGTTTCAACAGTATAGACTTCTGCCTTTTTAGCTCGCAGGGCCAATTCCATCATTGAACGCAAAAACTTTTCTTTTTCGATATAAAAAACTCTCTTTACCATGGGAGCATTCTCTTGTTAGTCTTGGTAAATGTCAAACAACCAAGTACGAGTTATAGATTCTATTTCAGGCACTGTCCTATTCGAAACATCTATTGAAAAGATGGCCGATGCTTATGCCTTTGCCACACAAATGGAAGAAGCAGGATTAGATATTGAAATCAAGGCCCCTGGTCTTGCCGAAACTCTTATCAAGTCTCTTGGTGCTGACGAAACAGAAATTAATCAATATAAGCAAAGTTTGCAAGACGAAATTGATGAGCATGACGACTCAGATTACGGCTGTGGCATCTGTGCTCCTCCATCTACAGAAAAATAAATGACTACACATCCAGACGAGAACCTTGGTGAGCAATTTAATTTAGAAGATTATTTGCGTGCTCAGGAAAAAACCAGACAAGTGGTTTTAGCTTTTTCTAAAATGCTTAAACCTGGCATCAATGAAGTTGAAGCAAAAGCATTGCTTGAAAAAACTCTTGATGAATCTGGACTGGAAAAACGCTGGCATCCCAGCAAAATGAGAATCGGACCTAATACGACAAAAAATTTCCGCGATGATTCTGTCCCTCACGTACTAACTGAAAACGATATTTTCTTTGTTGATATCGGGCCGGTTTATTGCAATCACGAAGGTGATTACGGCGAGACATTTACACTGGGATCTGATCCGCGTTTAAAAAAATTAGCTGAAGCTTCTAAAACAATTTTCAACTCTACTCTTAAAGTCTGGAAAGAAAAAAAGCTTACAGGTATTGAGCTTTATGAATACGCTGATCTTGAAGCACAAAAATTAAATCTAAAACTCAACAGTAATATGTATGGCCACAGGATGGGAGACTTTCCTCATGCCGTTCATTCCAGAGCAAAACTCGGGGCCCTGGACTTCACTCCAACTCCACAATTATGGATTTTAGAAATTCATGTGATTGATGAAGAATTGGGAATGGGTTCTTTTTTCGAAGATCTACTTATTTAGAAAATTCAAAAAGATAAATTTCGCGGTCGATATTTTTTGGTGTCAGGTGCGCCGGGACTTTTTGTGTCGTGAATTTCTCAGGGTAACCCAACTTTTGCATAGCTGAAATAAACTTTTGAACATAGGCCCGTCCAGGATCGGAAAGAAGAATTTTTCCACCTGGTTTTAAAAAAGCGATTAAGGCCTCTGCCACCTGATCAGCATGCTGACTTTCATAGAGAATGTCGGAGCCAATAACCAGATCAAACAATCCTAGAGACGTCTTTGTGCGTTCAATTTCATTTCTCCAGTTCATGACTTGATACTCGAAATTGATTTTATTTTTTTCCTGATTTTCTTGTAAGAATAAAGGGACGTCGGCATGAAAGTCTGTCGCAATGACATTTCCACCAAAGCGAGTGGCGATAAAGCTCGGTAGAGCTAGTCCACAGCCGATTTCAAGGATTTTTTTCCCTTCGCACATCTCACGAGTGAGAAACTGACTAAGACCGATCCCTGCTTCCCACATCACTCCAAAATAAGGGCAGTGCTCTTCGGCCAGAGATTGATCCTGATCCTCTTCACCGAAGTGTTCACAAAGGATATCGATGCTTTCATCCAAGTCGCGGATGGTTGTCATTTCTAAATTTAGAACTGACATATTTTTTGTTAGGTATTTATAACCGAAAGTACTTTTCATTATTCTTCGCTATTGTTCTTCTTCACTTTGCTCTACGCCACTAAATGATCCACCACCATTATAGCCACCAAGTCCTGCACCTAAACCAGTCCCACTGCTTCCTGGCATTCCTACACCTAATGCTTGAGGATTGATAGTCATGACATTATCCCAATTGGTAGTCGAACACATTGGCGCACGTGGGTTGGTCTGAATATCATGCCATTCTGGAGAAACACAGGCCATGGTTTTTAGCGAGCCTTCGAGCTTTTTTATATCTTCTAAAAGCTCTGAATTTCCGCTAATCTTTGGTAAGACATCAAATATCGCGTCTAAATTATCTATAATTTCTTTGCGACTTTTATTTTTAATATTCTCTTCAGTCAAAGGCCAGATTCTTCCTACTCCAAAATCTACAAGGACAGCATTGATTTCATCAGCTTCTTTTTTTAATGCTCTAATCGCATTGATTTTCACCTGATGGTAAAAAAGAAGACCGTAGAGCATATCTGCTGTGTATTGGGCCTGCCCCGCCTCAAGGCAATGAGCATTCTGTCTTAGAAAACTATAAAGTTCTCTTAAAGGTGTACCATGAGTTTCAACTGGAATAGGTGTTATCCCCTCCATGTAACCAGCAATGTCTTCTTCTTTTTCTTTATATTGAGCAATTGATTTCTCACAGGCTTCAGGATTAAAAACATTCAACCCACCTGAACTTTTACTGTAGAAGAAACGTTTATCTCCAACACTCTCTCCACACTTATTAGAATCTATATAAATAGCAGAGTTCACTTCTTTAAGAGTTGGAATTAAAACTTTCAAACGCTTTTCTAACATTTTTTGATCAGCATCTGCAGTCAGATCTTTCACTTTCATCAAAAGGTCTTTCAAATACTTTAATCCTGCCGGACGATCTGAAGCAGAGGCACTGGCATCAGATCCTGCAATCATCTTTAATCCTGGAAGATTCTTTTTCCAGCTTAAAATGGTTGATGGATTGGCCGAATAACAAGCAAGCATAACCAGCGAGCTGACAGACTTCCCTTCATCAGGTAAATCTTTAAAGGTCGTTTGAATTGCATCTCTTTGAGTTGTCCCGTAAACACCAAAAATAGTTTTCCCATTACTGTGTCCTGAGATCACGAGGCTTTCAACATTGCGGCCCTCTTCACTATTTAATTTCTTCAGTGTCTCTTTCATGACTGGAATCGAAAACTTTACGGCCTTCTCCTCAAGCTCACTCATCACTTCATCTTTTTTCTTACGGACTTCGGCACAACCTTTTTTGGTCGGAGTCTTATCACATGTAAGTGCTTTATATCTATTTTCATAAAAAGACTTATCGTTCGTCAGTTTATAAATCGCCGCTGTCTGCTCTGGGTAAATAACAAGTTTTTGACCTTTATCACAGGCCGCTTTCTGTGCTTCTTCTATTTCTTTATTTCCACCATTTAAATCAACGAAAAAGATAACATCTTTCGAAGTAATTTTTTTATTACAAGCAGCGTAGCTCGAAGTGCTTAACATTAAGAAAAAAAAGAGAACAAATATTTTTTTCATTTTTTCACTAATCCCATAAGTAAGATCAATTTCTCTTTGGGGATTTTAGGGTATTTTTCCTGTAGATCACTTAAGCTTGAATGTTTTGCACTAATCCAAAGTAAATCTCTATCTAACTCATCTTCAGATTTGTCAGAAACAATCCCAGCTTTTAGAAAGTCGCTATTTCTTCTTTCGATACTTGGAAAATCTTTTGATCTATGTGGTTTTTCGACTTGATGTGGGCCCAGCTTTGAAGCATCAACAGTGTTATCGAGAATAATCACTTTATAAGGAGACTTCTCTCCGGCCACAACCGGCATTACAAGTAGTGCGTTTAAAAATAGTAATATAACGAGCTTCATACTGCCTCTCACCTTTAGGAAGATCTATTCCCACTTTTCGGAGGTAAATCCCGATTTCTTTAATTTAGCCTAGTTAAATAGTACCCACCTAAGACACTCCAATATCAAACCTCTTAAAGATCTCTTAACCCATGAAAATTTTTCAAGAAACCCCCTAATTTTTTTGAAAGGAGTATAAAGCGCCATGTTCAAACACTTACAAAGGACTCAAATATGAAGACTACTTTAATGGCAGCGCTATTACTTATGTCGGCCAATTCATTTGCTGATTTTTCGCAAACTAATTTAGGTCAGGACAATGGAACGGAAGACAAAGCTTTCAACCAAAGAAACCAAGAAAGACTTCACACTGGTACAAGTGAAATCATCCTAACTTTCGATGATGGACCAACTCCAGGTGTAACTGAAAAAGTTCTAGATACATTAAAAGAATACGGAGCAAAAGCGACGTTCTTCGTTATCGCTGAAAAAGCAAAAGCTGCTCCGGCACTTATGCAAAGAATCCTTGATGAAGGTCACATTGTTGGTAACCACTCTCTTACTCACAAAGCTTTAAACGATGGAAACATCACTTTCTTAAATTGGAAAAAGTTAGTAAGAACTGAAGTTTTAGGAGCTCACGAAATCCTTGGTCCTTACATGGCAAACGGACAACACTTCTACTACCGTGCACCGGAAGGAGCATGGGATAGTAAGTTTGCTGATCTTTTAAACAAAGATTCAATCGGACAACAATACATTGGACCAATCCTTTGGGATATCGGTGGTGA
Organism: Bacteriovorax sp. PP10; assembly: GCF_035013165.1. Lineage (NCBI taxonomy): Bacteria > Pseudomonadati > Bdellovibrionota > Bacteriovoracia > Bacteriovoracales > Bacteriovoracaceae > Bacteriovorax > Bacteriovorax antarcticus. Next base: position 954,181 of record NZ_JAYGJQ010000001.1, on the reverse strand, counting down.
GTTAAGAATGAATGCTAATGGTGCTTTCGTTGAAGCCGCAGACTGGGCATGTTGGTCAAAGAAAATTACTGTTGATGACTGTCTATCTGGATACCTTTACGAAGCTCGCGCTAAAAAAGGTGGAGTTGTGTTAATGCACGATCTTCGTCACCAATCAGCTGAGATGCTTGCGAAGTTTATTCCAGCTCTTCAGAAAAATGGTTTCTCATTCAAGACTTTGGATGATGTAGACTGGGCAGCTAGAAAGAAATAATTTTTGAAATAGAAAGGCCCTCGTAAGAGGGCCTTTTTTATTTTAAGGGTCAACTGCGTTTGAGCAATCAGGATCTGCTGGATCAAAAGGTGGAACTGGTGGCACTGATGGAGCGACACATACCGAGTTCACACATGAAGAAGGTGTTTCGACAGCAGGGCATCTCAGGATGCAACCAACTTTTCCATTTGGCATTGTTCCCGTCTTAACTAGCTTGCAAGTCTCAACGTAGTAAGGTTTGCAGAATTCAGTTGTAACACAACTCTCTCCGGGCACCTTGTTGCATTTCTGCCCATTAGATCCATGCTCACTACATTGTTTCTTATTATTGCAGCATAAACTTGCGCACTGGTAGTCACTCTGGCAACTATCGCCAACATCTGCATTCCCAAATATTTCTTCAAGGCCTGCAAAGGCCGTTGTCATAAAAAAGCATGTTACTAAAATTAAAAATAGTTTTTTCATTATAGCTCTGCTCCTTTTGGAATGCATCCAATTCGCTTATCACTAGTATGATAAGATGGAATTCCATTCGGTTTGTTTCCGTTAAGTGAATCAATATCTCGAATGGTAAATAATTTTCTACCTCCAGATGTCATTGGGTCTAGTGCTTGGCTTAACGGCCAGTAGTAATAAATTGTTCTGTTATGTTTTGCTTCCTCTGTAACTTTAACCTTAAGTCCGTTTAAAACATAAAATCCGTATTTATTAATAACACTTTCTCGCACTAACATTGTTCCATACAACGTTTTATAATTGATTCCATCCAAAATGTACTCGCCTTCTTTCTCTGCTACATACAAAGCTTCTGTATCAGACATATATTCTCCTAAGAGATTCATCAGCGGTAAGTTACCTGTATAGGCATCAGACGTCGGGCAAAATGCATTAGATGATTCACCAATACTAAAAGGAATCATCATATACCCAAGAATAGTATTTACTTGCTTTGGACTACTCGCAAAAGAAATAGATCTGAATAGATTTATATTCGTTTCAATTCCATATTCAGATGATAATCTATCTTGTATCTCTTTATCGATATTTAGTTGCCCGCCATTTGCTGAACTTGCACCAAAACGTCTATCATTCTTATCCCATAAATTGACATGTCCTTTTACATTTTCCAAACGCTCATAAAACGGACTGTCATTACCTGGATTTAATTGATCATCATGACATAAAACTGATGCCGGGCCATTAGATGGAGGCATTGGTAATGGATCTTCCAGATTTGGGTAGTAATAAAATAATCTGATAAAAGAATCCCTAATGATATCTCCATTTGAATTGGTCTTTCCACCAAAGAATAAACATGTGTATTGATTCACTTTTGAAACATTTAAAGCTCCACCTGGCATTGTCGGTTTAGAATTTACTCTTGTAATTTGAAATTCTTTTGTCTGTGCTTCATTTCCAGTTTTCGTTTCAGCTAATTTTAATATCCAAGTTCTATTTTTACTAAGAGCTGAGATATTTGCTGAAAAAGAATTATTTTTTGAATTTATAACCACCGGTAAACTAACTTCATCTTCTCCATCATTTGCGACTAATGAACATTGTGGAGTTGTTTCATCTTGTGAGAGTTGAACTACACACCACTTATAAAGACTTCCGAGTTTAGGATGGTTAATTGTTTTCTCACCAAGAATTGTGTTTACATATAAAATAGCTTGCTCATTCTTAGGCTTAGTTGCGCAAAAAGCATCGCAGTTATTAATGATATCTGACTTCCCATTTCTACAAGAACAAAAATTAGAATCAATTGAGATATCATGATTTGGTCTTTGTGCGTCCGCTGCTGGTCTTCTCATGAAGGCTACTGCAAACTTATCTGCATCGTCTTCTTTAAATCCCCAAATATGAGCAGCTTCATGAACTAATCTTTTTTGAACTTCTAAAGAAGCATCTTCAAGCTCCGTATCAGTTTTGCCCATAAAGGCTTCAAAGTATGGTTTCAAAACAATAACAGTCGGAGGATTTACAATGTAGTCCATCGCAAGTTTTCTACCGCCACGGTATCTATTCTTCTTGGATAACTTATCCAGGTCTTCATATCCAAGAGTGTCTTGTAATATTGCTCTCCACTCCGGATGATTTACCAAATCAGGCAGCTCAGACACTCTGATTTTTTCTTCCAATGCTTCAGTGGCCATTTTTAAAATATTTACCGACTGCTTATAAGCAAATCCACCATTCCCAACATCATCTCCGCCTCTGGCAAAAGACTTCGTACTCATCACGACAACCATTATGATCATCAAGCTCTTAATTAAGTTCATTCATATCTCCATTTACAGATTTACTTAAAGGTATAAGGTGCACACCAAGGTTATAAACTCGCGTCTTTTCCCCAGTGCTTAAAAATTCCGACATCTTCATTCTAAATTTCTTAATTTCTAATTTCGCTTCGGCCAGTCGATCTTCATTAATCGCAATCGTAATAGACGTGATATCTCTTTCGAGTACATCATCTTTTTCCAACGACTCAATCGACTTCTCTAAAATCTGCTTTTGAAAATGCCTTATCCCCGCTGAAGCAATATCTGTCGTTGTCGATAAATGCGTAGCGGTCCTATAGAGCTTTCCATTTTCATCACGGTCTAAAATCTCCAGACGCAGGAGTCTTTCAATCGCCATCTTTGCTTCCAGTTCTGTAATCGAAAGCATTTTTGAAATCCACTTTGAGTCTTCTTTAAACGACTCAATGTAGAGCAGCTGAGTAATACCGTAGTGGTACCACTCCTTCATGGCATTAAAGCAATCAATGCTTAATTCCTTCTGCACTTTTTCTTCTTCAGTTTTTTCCTCTGATGAAGAACTCAAAAAGAAAGAATAAAGTGTGTCGCGCTCGACTGGCCCCAGAACAAGTGCATCAGCAATTCTCGTGGCAAGATTGAAAGTGAGTTTTCTTTTGCCAGAGAGAATTCTTGATAACACCGCCGGACTCACATCAACCATTCGAGCAAATGCACGAAGAGAAAATTGCGGATTCTTTTTAATCTTTTCAGCGATGAGATTTTCTAACCAAAGCTGGGAATGATTATTTTCGGTAGTGTTTGTTTCCATGAAATTCATTATCGCGCTTTCTAAAAAATATCATAGGGGCTTGGCAACAATCTGTTACCTAATGGCAACATCCGACAAATTGAATCAGGTTACACTCGAAGATATTTAACAAAAAAACTTCGTTTACCTTATAATTGAGTCATTAACTATTCAGGAGCATTTTATTAAAGCGACTATCACTCTCCTCGCACTCTTATTTTCTTCTCAAGTAACTTGGGCAGAAACAGAAACAAAAACACCTGCGACTGTAGAAACTTCAACGACATCAACTACAGCTACAAGCCAAACTAACCGTATGGAAGGAAATTATAAATACCAATTCAATGCTGGTTTAGCTGGTGTTGAATACGTAGGAATTGGAGCGGCCACTGTTGGATTAGGTTATTTTTTAAGTCCCAAGAGTATGCTCTCGCTTAAGTACGCTAACCAGAACGGAACTAATGGTGATGAGGCCACTAAAATGCGCTCACTCACTTTAGGTTACAGATATTTTCCCGGTAATAGCTTCAACATCATGCCGACTGTTTATTACAGAAGAAGTAATTCAGTACATTATAAAACTGCTTTTTTTACAGGAGCAGCTGAGAGATCAACTTTAATATATGAAGACGTGGGTGTTGGATTTCGAATTGGAAACGAATGGCAATGGGATCACTTTACTCTTGGTACAGACTGGTTCGGTATCAATGCAAAAGTTATTCAACTCAACAAAGAAAAACACAATGGCAGCGGCGATTTTGACTTGTTCAGTATCGAAGAAGACGTAACGATAACGATGCTTAGTTTTTACATCGGTTACACTTTCTAAAAATCTACAACATTCTGTGCGCAGTTCAAAATGCGCACAGCTTTAAGGAGCCTCTTATAAAAACGACATTCATCACTCTCCTGGTCCTGCTTTTTACTCTGCCAGTTGTTTCTGCCCAAACCATTGCACCACAAATCAATTCTTTCTCTACCAACACTGAAGCTCCTGATAAAAATAAAAAATCAGAAGAAAAAATAATTGAAGTCCGTGATGGATCAAGCCAGAGCAATAGAAGAAATCTGAAATATCAATTAACAGTTCCATTTATTGGAATCGAATACATTAAATATCCCATTACTATTTCTGCGGGATATTTTATTCATCCAGACGGACTCCTACTTCTTCGTTACACAAATTTGAATAGTAGTGATGAGTATGGTGCTTACAAAATGCGAGCTGTGACTATTGGGTATAGACGCTTTTTAGGAAACAGCTTCAACATCATGCCAACGATTTACTACAGAAGAAACACGGGCGACTTTTATCAAGAAGGACAGTTTAGTAATGTCGTAGGATCCAATAATCTTGTCTATGAAGATGTCGGAACAGGTATTCGTATAGGTAATGAATGGCAGTGGGAAAACTTCACAATGGGTTGCGACTGGTTTGGATTAAATCTCACTTCGGCCAAAATTAATTTCCAAGAAAAAAGTCTCGGGCCTATTGAAACTCACGCTCCAATGAAAGCTCTCACTATGACGTTACTAAGTTTTTATTTAGGTTATTCATTCTAATTATTATGCTCTGTGCGCAATCAAGTATGCGCACAGAGTCGCTAGAAATATTCCGTTAGACAATAACGAGATGCGAACTAGTTTCTATGACTTACTATGACTTCACTAAATTCCTTTAAAAATTAAATGATGCAATACCGTGACTGCGATGTTACATCCCCTCCAAACCAACAAGGGGATACTAATTGAAAACTCTATTACCAATCATTTTCGCATTCGCAGTATCTGCAAGTGTAGCTTTCTCACAAGACGAAGGAATCGTTTCTAACGGAAGACCCGTTGATGTTGACGTGACTTTCAACCAAAGCACATTCGAGTCTCAACCATGGACTAAAGAATTCCGTTACGTGATCGTTGTTAACAAGGCGAACACTGGATCAGAAGCTCAAACAGTAAAAGTTTATGAGTACGGACAATTAATCAGAACTGAAAAAGTATCAACAGGTCGCGACGCTTTCGAAAGAAAAGGTGAACACCACTCTAAGAGAGATTCATGGACTGTAACACCAACTGGATATTACACTCCGGTTACATTAACTAGACTTCATAAGTCTTCTGCTTACGGTGGAAAATTCTCATGGCTTACTGGTGGAACTAAAATGCCATTCGCTATCTTCTTCAATGGTGGAATCGCGTTGCACGAAAGACCAGGTGGAACTGAAGGACAACTTGGAACTAAAGCTTCAGGTGGATGTATTCGTCTTCCAGCTGGATTTGCTGAAGAACTTTTCAACCGTGTACTTGAAACTTCTGGAGCTAAAAACCCAAGATTCAATGTTAACGGAACTGCAAAGTTAGATGAATCAGGAAACCAAATGTATGCACAAAACCCAGGGTACGGAACTCTAGTTGTTGTTCAAAACAAAGTTCTTTAATTAGCTAATTAGTCTTTTATAAACCCTCTCATTCATCGTGAGAGGGTTCTTTAACTCTCTGCTATTTCTACCTTTTCAAGATTTTTCACCATTTCCACATTTCTTCAATATTTCACTCCTACACTCTCTTTATCGGAGGGTACGAAGATGATTAAAAAACTACCAATGTTATTCCTATTGAGCTTATCGATATCGTTTGCAATTGCAGCTGATCAACAACGAGGGCATGGCCATCGTGGGCCTCAGTTAACCGACGCTCAGAAGACTTGTCTCGAAGGCAAGCTTGGTGCTCGTGATGGTGGAAACAGGCCTTCTAGAGAGGCCATGGAAGCTGCTATGAGTGCTTGTGGTGTAGAGAAACCTAAAGGACCTCCTCCTGGGGAAAGACCTGTGGATCAACAAGAAGCTACTGACCAATAATTGAGAAAGGAAGCTTGTGAATACTAGTCTTCTTCCTTGTTGTTTGATTAGGGTTGAATAATAAGACTAAGGGCCTTTCTCCTTCTCGAGAAAGGCCCTTTTTATTCCTGCAACTATTCAAAATATCTACAATCCATAAATAAAATTAATTAAATACCTGACTAAACCGATAAGCTTTGGAGTTTTAAGCTTCTTAGGAGAAGTCATGAAAGTAACATTGCTTACGTTGTCTCTATTATTTAGTTTTCAGAATACATTTGCGGCCACAGATACTGCCGGCCAGTTCAGATTCACAGAAAAAGAATGTCATGAATTAGCAAATGAGCTTTCAGATGAAGCATTTGAGAATGAAAAGAAATTAGATTCAATGAAGAAGTTTGAACGCTTCAGTGCCGAGACTGTGAAGTATCTTGATGCTGCAAAAATTAGTTTCTCAAAAGATCTTAATCAACTTTGCGATAAGAAAAAAGATGCTGTGACTTTTGATGATCTTTATAAAGAAGAAAGTAGCTGTAAAGAAACATGTAAAGAAAGCCTTAGTGTAATCAAAACTCCCCTACTCAAAATTGTTGAAGATTTAAACAGAACAAAAGAAAAATCTGAAGCTGTCTGTTTATCTATATGTGAGAAAGATCACGACAAAATGAATGCTATGAAAAAAGGACTGGCGATGGCGATGAAATCGAAAGCAAGTCCTGATTGCACAGGTGTTGTTGTCGATTCGGGAAGAAACAATCTAAAACCGATTATCATTGATCTTGATAAAATCAATACTAAAACTGCAAAACAAGTTTCTGGAAAATAAGAACAAGCATAAGGAGAGAAATATGAAAGTAACCTTACTCGCGCTAGTAGTAATATTTTCCACATCAATCTTTGCCGATACCAAAATGACTCATAAGGATTGCCGAGATCTTGCCGTATCCACAGGTGTTACACCTTTTTTAAAGGAAAATAACATTGAATTATTTAAAGTGCATGAACTTGATAAAGGATCAGACTCTTCAAAATATTTCGCTGGTGTTATGAATGGTCTTCTCGGAAATCTAACTGAATTATGCAAAAAAAATGAAAATACTTTCACGATTGAAGAATTTACGAGAAAGCATTTTGCCGCATGTACTTCTTTATGTAGTGATGGCGTATCAACATTTAATGGAAAACAAGCTAAGAAGAAAGATGCTTTAGATGTATGCAATAGTCTTTGCAAGAAGGGCTTTGATCAACTCCAGACTCTACAACAAGGTGCTCGCATGGGAAAAGCAGCTAATGAAAAATCAGCTCAAGATTGCTCTGGTGCTATCTCAGACCAAAGCAGAAGCCATTTTAAAGCTCTTGAACGTGACCTTGAACTTGGTGGTATTACTCACAAAGCAGCAATTAAGACGATTGGAAAATAAGCAACAACAACACTATTAACAAAAGCTATTTGGAAAATAAGCAAAGTTGTCTCAACAATGGGGTTTTATGAAATATGCATTTATAATACTAGCACTATCTGTATTTACTCAGGTAGCACACACAGCAGAACTCAATGAATACCTCCGCGCCGGACAGGTAAAGATGTCTGCAAAAGACTGTGAGGAATTAGGAGTTAAGGTTTCAATCGTTGCCTTCTCTTCAGATTACAATCCTTCCTTCATGATGCTAGATCTTAACAATAAAAAGGCAGTGGATTTTTTTGATACGACCAGAAAGCAGATTCATGAAAAAATAACTGCCTATTGTAAAGACGATAAAAGTTTAAAAACTATTGATGATTTTCAAGAGCAATTTCATGCAAGCTGTGCACCTGCCTGTGACGATAATCTTGAAAAGATTTATAAAGATTCGGTTTGGGGTGCAAGCAAAGAAAAAAAGAATGCAGATATCACTTGTATGTCACTCTGTAATCAAACATCAAGAGGTTTAGAGCTTCTAAAAACAGGCGCTAGATATGCAGGTAAGCAATCATCAGCTGCTGCAGACTGTAATGGTGTCGTTGCAAATAAAGGCAGGAATATTGATGTTAAAACGTTTAGCATTGAGGATAACAAGAATCAAAGGATCAAGAACGCAACAGATGCCGAAAGATAAGTAAAAAAAGGCCCTCGCAAAGAGGGCCTTTTTTAATCTAATAAAATTGATACAGGGCTTTCATCACAATCTCTATTCATAACAAAATCCATCTGTCTTAAAATTTTTGCATGCTCATAATATTGATCTAGTGCCGATTGAGCATTTCCAGGCGAATTAGAGTAATTTGATAAATTACAATTTTCTGCAACATCATTAAAAAGCTCATAAGATTTTTTATATGTATTTGCTGCAGCTAAAATACCCATCCTAGCTTCTTGCCCCTTTGAACAATAAAGGGCGCTGCCTTGACGTGCTCTTTTCATTGAAATTATTTTACTTTCAGAGGAACTAGAATACTCATCTGCTTTGTCATATGCCTTCATTCCCTCTTCTGAGTCGAGTCTGCAACTTGCAAAAGAAGCAGCTGAATAAACTAAAATAAAAAAACTTATTAAAATTTTCATCTTTTCACCTTGTGTGCATTTTTCAATATTATTGAATAATACGCCAAAAAATGTGGCGATGAGAGCTTATGTAAAATGTACAAATTAGACTGTCTAAAAATTAGACAAAAAAAAGGCCCTCTTACGAGGGCCTTCCTTTATATAACTACGAGTGGGTTAAACCTTTCGCTATAAAATACTAAAGATCTTTTTTGAATTTATCAGCAAGAGTTGCAGATTTTACTTTATCAGTCGACTTGTACTCACCACCGTGAGCTGCAGCTTTAATTGATAGAGCAATTTTCTTCGCTTCTTTATCAACTGAAATAACCATAGCTTTAGGTTTATCACCTTTCTTGATTACGTCAGATGGCTTTTCTACTCTTTCGTCAGAAAGTTCAGAAATGTGGATTAGACCTTCGATACCAGTTTCTAGTTCTACGAATGCTCCGAAGTCCGTTACACGAACAACTTCTGCTTCAACAACTGTTCCAACTGGGAATCTTGATTCAATCTTCTTCCATGGATCTTCCTCTAGTTGTTTAAGACCTAGAGAGAATTTTTGGTTTTCTTTATCAACAGCTAGAACCATAGCTTCTACAGCTTGTCCTTCTTTGAATTCGTCAGCTACGTTGATGTTTTTCTTAGTCCAAGAAACGTCAGAAACGTGGATTAATGCATCCATGTCTTCACCTAAATCAACGAATACACCGAAGTCTACGATTGATTTAACTTTTCCTTTAACTTTGTCACCAACTTTGAACTTAGCAACTAGAGCATCCCATGGGTTTGCTTGAAGTTGTTTTAGACCAAGAGAGATTCTCTTGTTTTCAACATCTACGTCTAGTACTTGAGCTTCAATTCTGTCACCAGCATTGAAGTGCTTAGTTGGGTTCTTAATTTTGTTTGTCCATGACATTTCTGATACGTGGATTAATCCTTCGATACCATCGTCAAGTTCAATGAATACACCGTAGTCTTTTACAGACACGATTTCACCAGCAACTTTAGTTCCTGGGATGTATTTTGACTTAGCTTCTTCCCATGGATTAGCTTGAACTTGTTTTAGACCAAGAGATACTCTCTCTTTATCTGTATCAAATTTAAGAATCTTAACTTCGATTTCGTCACCGATGTTTAGGATGTTGCTTGGATGTTTAACTCTTCCCCATGACATATCTGTAATGTGAAGAAGACCGTCGATACCACCAAGGTCAATGAATGCACCGTAGTCAGTAATGTTTTTAACGATCCCTTTAACAACCATTCCTTCTTCAATTTGAGAAAGAATTTCACCGCGCATTTTTCCACGCTCTTCAGCAAGGATTGCACGACGAGAAAGAACAATGTTCCCACGTTTTTTGTTGAACTTAATAACTTTGAATTCCATTGTTTTACCAATGTACTTATCAAGGTATCTTGTTGGACGGATGTCAATTTGCGATCCTGGAAGGAAAGCTTTAACTCCGATATCCACAGAAAGACCACCCTTAACTTTTGCGATAACTGTACCAGTTAATGGTTCACCTGATTCGCAAGCTAGAGAGATTCTATCCCATGCTTTTAGGATTTCAGCCTTATCCTTAGAAAGGATTAGGTTACCCATGTTTGATTCTAGTTTTTCTAAGTAAACTTCAATTTGGTCACCTTTTTTAATTTTAAGTGATCCATCGTAGTTTTGGAATTCCTTCACTGATACAAGACCTTCTTGCTTGTAACCAATGTCTACTGTTACGTAGTCTTGACCGATGTTGATGATTGTTCCCATGAACACTTCACCTTCTTCAAAATTCTTAGAAATCGAACTGTCCAGTAGCGCGCTAAAATCCGTTGCAACTTTAGTTTCTACGTCTTCACCAATGACGACGTCGTAACCTTTCATCCAACTTTGTTTTAGTTCTTGTTTTTGAGCCATAATATACCTCGAGAGATTTTTTTACCTTTTAAAAAAAGGCCCCAGCTTCTACCTTAAAAAAGAGTTACTAGATTTGAGAGGCAAATATACAAGGAATACACGGCGTTGTCGAGGGGGCGGGTCTATTTCTTCCTGAAAAGACGAACTCTTCTTTGGACTGACTTCGAATAGAGGTTCATTAGTTGTGTTTTGTAGCTCTTATGCGAGTGCTCTCTCTCAATAAAATACTTATAGAGTCTTGTTTTCTCTTTATAGATGGCCTGACCGAGGATGATTTTCTCCCACTTGTCGCGAAGTTCACGTGCGTCAAAAAGCTTATAGGTCTCACCTACTCCTTCATATTCTTCCAGTAAATCTTTGCTACAGAAGTTGCGAGCAAGGATCGCCGGCACTTCATGGACAAGGGCGCTGATGGCAAAGTCTTCAATCAATTCATCCGGAGCATTACTGATCCAAAGATCAAGGTGTGAAATAACTCCGATAATATCCTGAGTGGTGACAAACAGAACGTCTTCCTGAAGATCTTGCTCCTGAATGTTTCTCATTAAATTTGGAAGCCAGCTCATGCTTTGGAAATCAACTGGAGTGATTAAAACCAGCTTACTCTTTTTTCCGCCAGGATTTTTTTCGTTGATAACTTTCAAGGCCGATAAAACCGGGATCAATCTTTTGTGATCATTTAATCCTGGAGAAACATAAGTTCCAGTTAGGAAATAATCCTTATATAAATCAAAATTGATAGCGATCTGAAGTGGATTTACCGCATCTTCATACTTAATCCCAAGGCCGAAGTACTCTACTTTCTTCAATGGTAAACCTAAATTTCCAAGAGCATCTTGCAATAAGTTTTTATTGGCGATGATCAAAGAATCGATTCTCGAAATCAGAGGTCTATACCAAAAACGTTGCAATGGCTTATCGATTGGTGAGTCTTGTGTGAGTACAAGTGCAGTTATATTTTGTCTCTTAAGCTGGATGCTCAAAGAGAATAATAAATTGAAATTGTAGCAGTGAACGATATCAATATGAGCTTTTTTAAAAGCTGGCCTTAGTGATAAATGCTTATGGAAATTAAAAAAACGATTTAAGAAATGGGGTCTGTACGGGATAACTTCGATTTCAAAGCTTCTTGCCATTCTTGCCGCAAAAGAGTCTTCGTACGTGCAGATATAAATGTTATAGCCGTGTTTTTTGGCCTGAGCGATATCCCTAAAAGCAAAACGCTCTTTTGTGTTCCATCCTTTACTTGGCAGGACGTAGAGAATATTTCTGGCGTACTTGTTACCCAATTATTGAACCTTAATCCCAGGTTTATATTCGACCACTTCTCCGTAAAGAGATCCCAGTTTAATTTTGGCCTGGAATTTTAGCAGCCTTCTTTCAGGGTCTGTTCCGTACCAGAAGTTAATGTCCCCGCTCTTTTTAAGAACGCCTGGGAAGTTTGTTTCTGCTTTGATCTTGATTGCCTGAGTGTCCTTACCGTTAACAGTTGTCGATTCTTCACCCATAACTTCGACTTTTAGAATCCAGAATTTACCGCGAGTGATAACCGGTAGTTCATATTTATCGCCTTTAATAAGCGGGAGACCTCTGACGAATTGAAGAGCTGAGAAAGAATCCTGAGCAAGACTTGGGATCATTGCTTCACCTTTTTCGTCTTTATTTGATCCTTCTTTAACTCGTTTGTACCAGTTGTAAGTCATCATCTTTTTGAAATCAAAAAGCTGAAGGTCATCAACATTTTGTTTTTTCTCTCTTTGAACCAGAGAGTATTTCATTGGAAGGAAAGTCTCTTTTTCTACGTAACTATCAAGCTTGTCATCAAGCCAGTAGAAGTATCTGTATGAATCACTTGATTTGAAACGTGCATAATAATGGAAGGCCTGTTTTCCATTTAACGCCACAACTTCTTTAGACATGATTGTAATGTATCCTGCTGTCACACCTAAGTAAGTCACGGCCATGATTGATTGTTCGCCCTGGTAGAAAACCGGATTGAACTTTGCCCACGCTTCTTTTGATTTAGCATCGTATGCTTTGTACTCTTCAGGGTAGCCTGCTGGAAGAGCTAGAACTTTTGCGATACTTACCTTAGGAGCGTCTGCCGCTTTAGCTACTGGTGCAGCTGGAGCCTTTGTCGCGACTTCAGTTTTTGTTTCTTTTACAACTTTTGTTTTTTCTTTCTTTGATTTTTTAGCTGCGGCAGCTGCAACTTTTGCTTCTTCAGCTTTTGCTGCTTCATCTGCTTTATAAATTTCTTCTTGTTGTTTTTCAGCATCAAATTGATTTACCAGATCTGTGCTTTCTGGTTTTGATAATAAGACAGACTTTTCTTCTTCGTAGTTTGTTGCACACGATGCAAGGGCAAGCGTGAAAGCTAGAAGTAAAATTGATTTATAATTTTTCATCTTAATATCCTAATAAAGATTCTGGAAGCAAGAGTCGATAACTTTAGTGGCCGCTGCTTCTCCGCTTAAAAAGCGTACATCAACTTCCAGAAAAACGATCGCATCGTCTTCAACAATTTTTTTAATTCTCACCATATCTTTTTCTGTTGTAACTAAAAGAGCGTCTTCGCTTTTAGCATAAGATAGTAAAGCGTTGATTTCATCCGGCTTAAAATAATGGTGGTCTGGGAAAGATTCAGTGACGATAACTTCCGCTCCCAACTCTTCCAGTAATTTAAAGAATGATTTTGGATTAGCTACTCCGGCAACCAGGATAACTTTTTTACCTCTGATTTGCTCAACAGTTAAAACTAAATCGTTAGCTGCATTATAAAATCCGTTGGGCTTAAATCCCATTTCTGCAAACTCAACTCCCAGTGGAAGATGTGGCTGAAGAAATTTTTTAAGCTCACTGACTTTTTCTTTTGAAACAACGTCTGCTCTACCGATGACTACCAGGTCGGCGTCTTTTAAGGCCTGGAAGCCTTCTCTCATATAACCCAATGGTGCCACTCTATAACGTGACATAGGCATTGAAGCGTCGAAGAGGACGATGTTGAGTTTACGTTTGATCTTGATGTGCTGGTGACCATCGTCCAGGAGTACAACGTCAGGCTCTACTTTTGGAAAATAGAATCCTAAGTTTTCACTGCGATTTTTTCCAACCACAATCGTGGCGTCTTGAAGGCGTCTGGCAAATAACAGAGCTTCATCGCCGTAATCAACTGGATCCGGAGTCATTAATTTTCCAGAGTTGATAAGACCTGAAGAGTTTTCAAGTTTACCTTTGTACCCTCTCATGAGGATCATCACTCTTTTATTTTTTTTGTGAAGGTATTCAGCAAGCCACAAAGTAAAAGGAGTTTTACCAGTGCCTCCGAAAGTTAAATTTCCGATTGAGATGATGGGAACCTGAAATGATCTTTGTCTGAAAATTCCGTAGTCATAACAGGCACGACGAAGAAAATAGACAAGCTCCCATGCCCACGACAGTGGTGAAAAAAAGATTCTTTTAAGTAGAGGTATCTGCTTTTTTTCCATAAGATTTTTCTATTACATCTGCCATGTATTTTGGTATCGAAAGCGCTTCACCACGAACCAATGTTTTTGTTTCTTTAAGCTTCTTTTTCAACTCAAGATAGTCAGGTTTATTATAATACCAAAACCTTAAATACGACACGATATTGTGAGCGCTCACTTGATCCTGAAGTAACTCAGGAAAGACCGAGCGATTTTGTACAATGTTGGCAAGACTGATGAACCATCTGTAGCTGACCAGTACTTCATAAATAAATTGGTTTAGAAGTGATGTTTTATAACAAACAACTGTTGGTACTTCGTATAGGCCGCATGTCAATGTCACAGTTCCACTTGCAGCAAGAGCGAAGTCTGCTTTCTTAAGTGCTGTTGTCAGGTTTTCATTGGTGTATTCGTACTTAATAAATGAATCGTATGGTGCATAGAGCGCATCTGGAACTGAATTCGATTTAACAATCGAGACTTCCACCGGCATCATTTTTCTTAGTTCAACTACTGACTCAATAAAAATCGGTAGGAGTTTTTCCACTTCAAACTTACGTGAGCCTGGAAGAAGTAAAAGTTGCAGCGGAGACTGAATCTCAACCGGTTTATTTAAACTCTCCAGATCATTTTTATAAGTTGTCCATAAAGGGTGATCGATGCTGATTACGTTTTTAACACCTCTGTCATGAAACCACTTTTTTTCAAAAGGAATAATCGTGAAGAGTGTGTTTACTGAAGCTGCTAGTTTTTTAACTCTGTACTCTTTCCATGCCCATGCTTGAGGGGCCACGTAATAAAGAACTTCCACGCCGATTGCTTTAAGCTTTCCAGCGAGTTTTAAATTGAATGATTGATAGTCGACCAGGATGGCCGTTTTGCAGCCACGTCTTTGGACTTCAGCAACGATATGATTCATTGCTTTGATATAAAAAGGAATTTTTGTAATAACTTCACTGTAACCCCATGATGAAAAATCATTCACATGGTACAGAAGTTCTAATCCTTCTTTTTTTAAATCATCTCCACCGACACCGAAGAATTCAGTGTCAGGTGTGAATGATTTTAGTTCACTAAAAAAGCTAATAGCATGCTCTTCGCCTGATTTTTCGCCTGCGATAACCAAGCATGACTTCTTAACCATTATAACATTACCTCGCGCCCACTATTTACACTTTCTAAAACCTGATCGATTAAACGAACAGCAGTTAATCCGTCTTCTAATGTTACAACTGGTGCAGTCTTGTTGATGATCGAGTTGTAGAAGTTTTTATGCTCAAGAAGTAAATGGTCACGTTTTTCATAAGACTCAAGCTTAACAAACTCAGGCCCTGGGTGTGATCCAAGTGCTTCTGAAATTTCATTTCTCATCAGGTCGACTAAAAGTGTTCCTGCTTTGTTTGAAATTTCCAGCTCTCTTACTTCCTTCGTCTGGTTTCTACCTACAGTGATTGTAGCGCGGTTACCTGACTCGAATTTGAAGTTTGCTGTTACATAATCGTAGCGGCTTGTTCTCATCTTAAAACCTTGAGCATCAACGCTGATTGGCTTCTCATTGAAGAGATAAACCAGAAGGTCTAGGTCATGAATCATTAAATCCTGAACAACGTCTACGTCAGTTGCACGGCCTTTAAACGGTGCCACTCGCTTTAGCGTAATGTGAGAAGGCGCTTCAAAAAATTGAGCGTATGTCTCTTTCTGCTCCCACGCTTGGTGGAAACGTTCCGAGTGACCAACTTGAAGAACAACTGGATTTGCTTTTAGTAACTCTTTTAAGTTTAAAGCTTGGGCCGTTGTTTCAGTGACTGGTTTTTCACAGAAGACATGTTTTTTATTTTTTAGAAGATACTCAACGATGTCGTAGTGAAATGAAGTCGGAGTGACAACAAATCCAGCGTCGATATCGTTAATACACTTTGAAATATCGTCGACAATTGTCGCATTCGGGTGAGCTTTTTTTGCAGCTTCCTGCCCTGCCGGGAATTTTTCTACGATATATTTTAGTTCTGCCAACTCAGGAAAACTCTCCGCTTTTTGAGCGTGCCATTTTCCTAAGTGACCATATCCAATAACTGCTACTTTAATTTTATTCACGTTAATACCTATGGATTAAAAGGTGCAATTCCGATTTCTGTTTTTCTAATCTGGTCTGCCATTTCAATAACAACTCTGTTGTCTTTATATTCTGCCATCAGTTCAGCGTTCTCAACGAATGAGCGCGGTGAAATGTTAGCTGTTTCCATTGTTCTAAGGAAATCTACAACTTCAGAAATTTCTTGTTTGCTGTAACCTTGGCGTTTCATACCAATGATGTTGATCCCTTTTAAGTAAGCACGGTTCCCCATTGCTGTACAAAAAGATGGGATGTCGCGGTCAAGAGCTGAAGCTCCACCGATGTATGATCCACGTCCAAGACTTACGAATTGTTGGATCTGGCTTCCACCACCGATGATTACGCGGTCACCGATTTTTACGTGTCCTGCAAAGTTCGTTGAGTTAGCAACTGTACAGTTGTTTCCGATAACAACATCGTGACCAATATGAACGTAGGCCATGAATAAGCTGTTATCGCCGATTTTTGTTTCTAAGTTTTCTTTAAGTGTTCCACGGTGAACTGAGCAGTACTCTCTAAAAGTATTGTTGTTACCGATGATCGTTTTTGTTGGCTCACCTTTGTAAGAGTTATCTTGAGGTGGAGCTCCGATAGAACAACCTTGGAAGAATTTATTGTTCTCACCAATTGTTGTGTGACCATCTACCACGATGTGTGAGTGAAGAACTGTTCCCGGGCCGATTTCAACATTCGGGCCGACGATACAAAAAGGTCCGATCTGAACCGTTTCGTGAATTTTTGCATTTTTATCTACTAGTGCCGTTGGGTGAACATTACTCATATGAGACTTCCTTGTTTGTGGAACTCTAATTAAAGAGTTCGCCTTTTCTATTTTTCATTGCGGAATAAAAATGCTCCACTGGAGCATTTTTTCCACAAACTAAGTCATTTTCAACGAAGCAAGAACCGTCGCTTCGCTCATTAAAACATCATTGTGATACAGTTTACATTCACTTGTAATCATCGGGCCTCTTACTTTAAGAGTCTTAGTTACAATCTTTAATTCCATCTCTGGGAAAATGGGTTTTCTGAAGCGAGCTTCATTGATTCCCAATAGAGCAACGTCCATTTTCATGCTGAATGGATCTTGGTTTAAAAGAAGAACGATAAAGCTTGTTGCTTGAGCCATCATCTCAACTTGAACAACTCCCGGAAGAATTGGGTAGTCAGGAAAATGTCCTGCAAAAATATTGTGATCTTTTTTCGTTGTATAGTGAGCGACAACTTCCATGTTTTGAAGTTCTTTGATGTCGTATACTTTTCCTTTTTCAATTTCTTGTCCCGGAATTGATACTGATTCAACTGAATCAATAAAAAGAAACGGGTCACGGTGAGGAAGAATTTTTTTAACTTGTTCTGTGTTCAGTAACATTTCAATACTCCTAATCTTTCTTATCTTTTGCGAGCGACTGTCTTCTGACGTATGCCACTCCTTTAAACCATTCTTTAATATCGCGTGCAGGAAATCCTCCGACAACAGCTCCATCTTCAATTGCCCCAGTGACTCCAGATCCTCCAGCGATTTGCACCCCTTTACCGATCTTCATTCCATTAGCAACCATTGCAGCTCCGCCTAGAACTGTATAGTCACCAATCACAGTGCTTCCACCGATACCTACCTGGCCGCAAAGAACAACGCCTGTTCCAAGTTTACAATTGTGTCCAACTTGAACCTGGTTATCAATCTTCGATCCATTGCCGATGTATGTTGGAGAAAATGTTCCGCCGTCGATACAAGTACCGCCACCGATTTCAACATCATTGCCGATCACTACACTTCCAACGTGCCACACTTTATGGTGAACGCCTTTAGAGAAGTTGTATCCGAATCCGTCAGCACCGATCACGCAATTAGCATGGATGCGAACATTGCTTCCTATTTTTACATTTCTATAGATAGTTGTATTGGGGAAAAGTTCCGTCCCTTCATCAATCATTGCTCCAGACATGATGGTGACACCATGATGGATTTTAACGTTAGCATTGATGGTTACGCGCTCACCGATGAATACGCCTTGAGCGATCCATGCACTTGGGTGAACTGTTGCCGTTCCCATCTGACGGCCATCGACCATGTCATTTGGGTTGCCGATTTTTTCATCGTAAAAAGGTTTTGATAAGAACGACATCGCAAGATTTACATCTTGAACGGCCCCAACCCATAACGCTTTTTGTGATGTTGCTTCGGTTTGCTCCGGAGTCATCGTCTCTTGGAATTTTTTATCAAGAATAATTCCCAAATGATCAGCAAAGGCGCTTTGCAGGTATTCATTTAAAAAGAATTTATTTTTAATAAAAAGGATATGATGAGGTAAAAATTCACTGGTATCAGTGATTCCTTCAACACTTAAAGTCTGGTCACTATCAGTGATCAGTTGAAAACTTGGATCGAAATTTTTTAGGCTTCCTAGTTTCATTAGGTTCCCCTTACATAGTTAAGGGACCCGCCAAGCTTTAACACTTTAACGGATCCCTTCACTTTAGATATTTTTAATTACTTAACTATTTTGCAAATTTTTTGTTGTACGCTTTTACAACTTCATCAGTTAAATCTTTTTCTGTTCTAGCGTAAAGAATTGGCGCTGTAGCCGCTTCGTAAACTAGATCAACGTCAGCTGCTTTAGAAACTTCATCAACGATAGTCTTAACTCTTTCTAAGATTGGAGTTTTAAGTTTTTGTTCCATATCCTGAATTTCTTTTTGGAAACCAGAAGTTTTTTGTTGGATAGCGATGATTTTTTCTTGGATTTCTTTTTCTTTCTTAGCTTTTTCTTTTTCGTTGATTACAGAAGCTTTCTTTGAGTAATCATCTTGAAGTTTTTTAATTGCATCTTCTTCTTTCTTTAGAATTGTTTGCTTCTCATCGAATGACTTTTTTAATTGGTCACGAACAGCAACACCTTGGTTAACTGTGATAAGAACTTTTTGAACATCTACTTTTCCAACACTAACAGCTGAAAATGCAGAGCTTGTCATAACAAGGGCCAAAACTGCGATCATTGCTTTCATCGAATACTCCTTCATATTATTAAAACACTTGTCCGATATCAAAATGGAATTGAGAGCCTTTTTCCTTAAACTCTCCAGTCAATGGGTAACCGAATTCAAAGCGTAAAACTCCGATTGGTGAGAACCATCTAAATCCAAAACCATAGTCAGTATAAACTTTAATTTTATCCACGTCACCTGCATGACCTGCATCAAAGAAAACAACCCATTTTAGTCCAGCTTCTCTAGAAAGTGGATGCTGGAATTCAACGTTAGTAAAAGTCATGAACTCTCCACCAATATTGAAGTTTTCAGAAATTCCTGACCCGTCAGTTCTCTTTAAGTATTTCTTCGGTCCGATATCCTCAAATGAGTATCCACGAAGGTTTCTAGATCCACCTAAAGTAAATTTCTCTGTGCGTGGAATCTTGCGTGATTCAACCTGGTCTAACTTTCCAGCATAGAAGCGAGATCTTAAAATTAAGTCCCCTACTACCGGATAGTAACCACGTGCTTCAGCTTCGTTTTTAATCCACTTCTTCTCGCCACCAACACCAGTATACTCTGTTGAGTAACTTAGGAAGTAACCTTTTCTTGGGTCAGATCTGTCATCACGCTTATCGTGAACTACTGATGTCTGAATAGAAGAAGCTAAACCATTTTCAAGCGAGATATCAATAGACGGATCGTCTACAGATTTAATTCTCGTGTCTTCAAGTTTGTAAGTCATATAAAGATTTGTGAAAGTAAAAATTGGGTAACCAACTCTTATGTTTCCACCTTTTCTTTTTTCACTATATGAAGATGACGTATCGTTTTCTGAAATGAAAACCCCACCACCAAGCGACCACTTTGTGTCTAAGAAATACGGCTCAGTAAAATCGATACTGAAAGTATTTGAAGTCTTAGCTACGTTTAAGCTGAATGATAAGTTCTGACCTAAACCTCTAAAGTTTGATTGAGTCACTGAAGCCTGGAAGAATCCACCAGTTGCTGTCGAGTAACCAGCACCAAGAGAGATTTGCCCAGTGTTCTTTTCTTTTACTGAAACTTCAACATCCAGAACATCTTCTTTATCTTTTGGAGAAACAGTATTGAATACGATTGATTCCGGCTCGTAGAAACCTAAACGTTGAACATTTTCCTTCGATTGACGAAGATCTGTTCCGTTAAACTTCTGGCCTTCTTTAATAGTGATTTCACGACGGATAACTTTATCGCGTGATTTCGGGTTCCCTTTAATTCTGATTCTTCCAAAGTAAGCGATCTTACCTTTTTCGAATGAGAACTCTACATCAACTTTATTTTCGCCCGGAACAACATTCAGGTTTCTGATAACGTTGGCAAACGCATACCCTTCATCCTGATACATTTCCGTAAGCATCTGAATGTCTTTTCTAAGAGATTCTTCAGAATAAGTTTCGTTTTCTTTTAGAACCATCTTTTCATGAAGTTCTGTTTCCGGGAAAAGCACTTCGCCTTGGAACGTGATTTTGTTAACCGTAAACTGAGGACCTTCCTGAAGCTTCATTGTGATGAAGACCCATTTTTTATCTTCAGAGACAGTAATCTCCGGTGTTCCAATATTGATTTGAAGGTAACCCTTCATACGATAGAAATACTTCATTCTCTCAATATCATTTTGGAAATTGATTTCTTTGAAGTTCCCCGATCCTGACATGAAAGAAAACAGTGTATCTTCCTGAGTCTGGATAATACTTTTTAACTCTTCATCTTTGAAAGCGATGTTACCTAAAAAGTTAATCTTCTTAACTTTTACTTTATCGTATTCTTTGATGTTAAAAATAAGTTCGATATTTTCTTCGTTTAACTTTTTTTCTTGAAAATCTACTGAAGCTAAAAAGTAACCTTTTTCTTCATAGAACTTTAGAAGTCCCAGAACGTCGGCCTTAACTGTCGTTGTATCCAAGATTGTAAAAACTTTTGATTTAACCTGACCCTTAAGATCATCGTCAGACAGACCATCGTTTCCTTCGAAAGTGATCTTAGTGATGATTGGTTTTTCTTTCAGTTTGAATTGAAGAATGTTTAAACCCTTCTCAGTTTCCTGATGAGCTTCAACGTTTTCAAAGTATTTCATTGAATAGATTTTTTCTAAATCTTTCTTAAGTAAAAAGTTATCCAGAGTCATACCAGGCTTCGACCCGATTTTTTCTAAGATAGCTTCCTTCTCTACTTTTTTATTACCGACAACATCAATGCGATCGATTTTAAATAAGTCCACACGCGGGCCGATATCGTCGGCCGAAAATGCAGAAGAGTTCACTAGAGTGACAAAACAAAAAATGAATAAAGAGATAAATCTCAGAGACATAAATCTCCAGTGTCCGATTAAAAAACTAAGGCATTAAAAGTAACAAGAAAAGCTTCTGGTGCAAAGAACTTTATATCAGGTTCATTGCGTTATAAGCAGTCCGTCTTTCATGACAAGTTGATTGGAGAAACTTTGTGCAATTTGTGGATCGTGAGTGACAACAACTAACGTGGCCCCGAATTCCTTCGCAAGAGTTCTTAAAAGCTGGATCACTTTATGCGAGTTCTCCGAATCAAGATTTCCAGTTGGCTCATCGCAAAGAAGTAGTTTCGGTTTTAATGACAATGCGCGAATGATGTTAATTCTTTGCTGCTCCCCACCTGAGAGTTCATAGGGGTATTTTTCCAAACAGTGCTCAACGTTTAAAAGTTTCGCCAAATTTTTTGCTCGTACAACAACTTCATCGCTTTCCACTCCACCCAATCTTGCAGGAAGAAGAATATTATCCATGCAGTTCATTGATGAAAGCAAAAAGTGAAATTGGAAAACGAAACCAACATAACGATTGCGATATAAAGCTAAGTCTTCGTCAGATAAATCTACAAGGTTGTTTTGGTTAACAATAACACGTCCTTCAGTTGGACGGTCCAGCCCACCCAAAAGATAAAGAAGAGTTGATTTCCCTGAGCCTGAAGCACCACGGATTAAATACTCCTCACCTTCATTCATTACAAAGCTTACGCCTCTTAATGCCTGTGACTTAGTATAAGTTTTCTTCACATTTTCAATTTTAATAATAACGTTCGAACTCATGCAAATTCCTGGCGAAGTCCTTCTAGTAAACTCTTGTTTCTTAGTTTTCTCAGAAGATAGTAAGTAATTAATAGCATCCATACTAAAGCTAGGGCAAAAACCATTACGTAATCAAAGAGTGACAAATAAATATCAATTCTCGGCATATGGTAAACTTCCGCAGGCAATGCGAAAAAAGGAAGTTTTAAAAGCATCAAGCGAAACAGCTGAACAAATGCGATTGATAAAACACAAGCTACCACCCACATCATCATCACTAATTTGATCCAGAGATTGTTCATACTTTTTTTAGAAAGGCCCAAGGCCTTAAATAAGAAAAGCTCTTTTGATTTTTTCTCATTGATAAAATAAATTAAAGCTAAAACGTTGAAGACTGAGATCACCACGATTAATTGTAGGATTAAGCTGATAAGAACTTTTTCGGCCTGAACCGCTTCAATCAGAGAACCGTATTCTCTCCAGTAAGGTTTGAAGTAAAACTCTGGCTCAAAACGCATTCTTAAGTCAGTTAATTTTGCTTCAATTGCTTGCAGGTCATTGCCTGAACCTAGTTTGGTGCGATCAATGTTAAAAGCGATAATGTTCACTTTGCTGGCAAGCCCAAGCAGCGCTTGCACTTCATCTAAACGAGTATAGACAATACGGGCGTCTTTTTGAAATACACCATGAGTGACAATTTGAGCAACTTTAAAGCGCTTCAGAGTCGGCATGTTTTTAAATTCATCACCGCCTTTTCCAAAAGCTAAAACAATTTCATCGCCAATAGCGATTTTATTAATGCGAGCGATTTCTGAACCGATTCCAACGGTATGAGGTTCAAGATTTAAAGGAATGCCAACCACTCGTCCGTAAACTGGATTAATAGCTTTAATCTGCACACCACGAGATTCATCATTGAAGATTAGAAAACTCTCTGTCTCAATCATAGGTGCGTAGTTTTTAACTTCAGCATCTTCAAGTTCTTTTTTTAGTCTTTCGTTAACCGTGAAAAAGCCATTGGAGTATTTCATCGTAATATCGCCGGCCGATTTTTTTAAACCGTGGCGAAGAGCACGCTCAAACCCATCCATAATTCCGACAGTCGAGAGAATCACGGCAATAGAAAATGCGAGTCCAACCAGAACTCCGACTAAGAATTTTTTAGTAGTGCTATCTAAAAATAGAGTCAGAAAAATGCGAAAGTTATTAGTGGACTTCACGTTTAGTTTCCTCTTCAACAACCCATCTTAAGTAGGCGTCAATAAAACTATCCAAGTCTCCTTCGAGAACTTTTTCAGCTTGTGAAGATTCAAAATCTGTACGGTGATCTTTGACTAGTTTGTATGGGTGAAGAACATATGATCTGATCTGTGCTCCCCATGCGATATCTTTTTTAGTCGCTTCAAGCTCAGCTTCTTTGACTCTTCTTTTTGCCATCTCTAGCTCATAAAGACGAGAGCGAAGAACTTTCATGGCCTGCGCTTTGTTTTGCAACTGAGAGCGCTCATTCTGACAAACAACAACTGTATTAGTTGGAATGTGAGTGATACGAACAGCAGAGTCAGTCGTGTTAACGGACTGTCCACCAGATCCACCTGAGCGGTAAACGTCGATTCTTAAATCTTTATCCTGAATATCAATTTCAACTGTGTCGTCGATCTCAGCTGAAACAAAGAGTGAAGCAAACGAAGTGTGGCGTCTTCCGGCAGAGTCAAATGGTGAGAGACGAACAAGTCTATGCACACCTGATTCTGATTTTAGTAAACCGAAAGCGTAGTTCCCGGTGATCGTGATCGTTGCCGACTTAATCCCTGCTGAATCCCCTTCTTGAGTGTCTAAAATTTGCACTTTGAATTTTTTAGATTCTGCCCAGCGGATAATCATTCGCATGATCATGTAGGCCCAATCGCAAGACTCTGTTCCACCGGCACCAGAGTTAACTGTGACGATAGCGTTGTTTGGATCGAGTTCATCTGAAAGCAGAACTTTTTGTTCGGCAAGATTGAATTCAACGAGAAAGTTTTTATAAGAATCAATCGCTTCTACGGCCGATGATTCATCGTTTTCAGTGCTGGCGAATTCCCAAAGCACATCGAAGTCATCGTATAATTGTTTTAAATGCAGATAAGTTTTTACAACTTCATCAAGGACTGATTTTTCTTTTTGAATTTTGGCAGCATTGGGAGCGTCATCCCAGAATCCATCCATCGCTTCAATGCGAGTGATTTCTCCTAAGCGACCTTGTTTTTTCTCAATTTCAAAGCGACCTCCGTAAAAGGTCTAGCTTGTCTGCGTAGGATTTAATACTCAGACGCTTTTCATTGAGTTCGATTTTAATTTGCTCATTCATATTTATTTCTTCTTTTTAAGTATTTTGTAAACTTGTCCCACCAGCTCGTTTTCGTGAGCTTCCATGATCTTCTCTTCTTTATTCGAGATTTCATGGTCAAAGCCGATCAGGTGTAAAAAACCGTGAACTGCGAGGTGAACAACTTCTTGTTCGTAAGTTATCTCAAACTCACGGGCCTGGGACAATGCTTTTTCTTTACAAATAACCAAATCACCTAAGTCCATCTGCGAAAGATTGCGGCCACGGGGCTTCTTATCAGGGCGAAGATTGTCATAAATGGGAAATGACAGAACGTCCGTCACATAATCTTTCTGACGGTATTGTTTGTTTAAAGTTCGGATTTTGGTTTTTCCACAAAGAGTCATTGTCATGCTGACTTCTTTGACACCTGCGAAATGGGGATTTTTAGTTAAGTTTTTTGCCAGAACACTCTGTAGAGCAGAAATCACGCTCTCCATGCTGCTAGTGTCTTTCTTTACTCCACTATTCTGGTAAAATATTGTAAGTTTCATGTCTCTGTCCTTTCTAAAAAGGTAACAAAATTTAACAGGTGCCGCAAATGAATAAAAGTAATTTCGAAAAACTAAAAGACGTAATCGCTGCTCTAAGAGATCCAGTCGATGGCTGTCCTTGGGATTTGAAACAAACTCACGAAAGTCTTCTTAAATATCTTCTGGAAGAATCATACGAATTTGTTGAAGCCGTTGAAGAAAAAGATCCAAAGAAAATGGAAGAGGAAATTGGCGATGTTTTAATGCAAGTATTATTGCATGCGCAACTGGCCTCTGAGAAAAATCAATTTGATATTGAATCTGTTTCAAAAGTTTTAACTGAAAAACTTGTTCGCCGTCACCCACATGTTTTTGAAAACAAAAATACTGCAATAACAGCTGATCAGGTTGTACTTAACTGGGAAAAGATTAAGGCTGAAGAAAAACTACGCGAAGCTGGCGAGGCGACTCACCATAGAATTAAGAAATCCGTTTTAAATGCTCCTTCTCTTCTTGCAGCGACAAAGATTGGTAAGAAAACGAACGATTTAAAATTTGATTGGGATGACTACACTCAGGTTGCTTACAAAGTTGAAGAAGAGTGGCAGGAACTTAAAGAAGAATTAACTCCTCATAGACCAATTAATCGCGATGCTGTGTTTGAAGAGATGGGAGACTTATTGTTTTCTATCGCTCAACTTGCTCGTCACCTTGATATGGACGCTGATGCTGCCCTTCACGCTGCCAATAAAAAATTCCTAAGACGCTTTCATTCAATGGAAGACCTAATGGAAAAAAGTGGTAAACGACTTGAGAGCATGAATCAAGAGCAGATGGATGTTTACTGGAACCAAGCTAAGGTACATGAAAAAGCTAGCAAGTAAGTGGATCACTAAAGATCCGACGACAAGACTCTATAACATTCCAGTGCCTATTGTAGGACTGACTGGTGGTATTGCCACTGGAAAGACGACGATTGCCCAGATGTTTAGAGATGAAAATATACCAGTGATTGATGCTGATCGATTGGTGAAGAGTATTTATCAGAAGAAAGAGTCGTTTGATTTTGTTCAGAAGCATTTTCTTGAAGCGATTATTGATGATACGATTCACTTTAAGACGCTTAGAGAGCTTGCATTTAAGACTCCTCAGAATCAAGGGAAGCTTGAAACGTTTATCTACGCTCAGATGCCAGATGCTTTTAAAGCGGCCTACAATGAGTTTGGTCCGCATAAGTATATCGTTTACGACGTTCCTCTTTTATTTGAAAAAGGTCTTCATTCTAAGACTGATGTTTCGGTTTGTGCTTACTCGCCTCGCTCAATTCAATTAGAGCGTTTAGTGAAAAGAGATAATATCAGCCTGGAATTAGCTGAGACGATTTTAGCTAAACAGATGGATATTGAAGAAAAGAAAAAGAAGGCCGATTTGTTTATTGAGAACATTGGGACACATACAGATCTTAATCACAACTTCATTAAGGTATTACACGAACTAACTAACTAATTTAGAAATAAAAAAGGCCCACAGAGTGGGCCTTTTTTTATTAGGTTTTTTACTAAACTTAAACCTGATTTTCTGGTTGTTGACCTGGAGAGATCGCATTTAAATGCTCTGTACTCATCCCCGTCATTCTGCACATTTCATTGATACGTTTCATTTCAGTTTTTAAGTTACCAACTAAAACTCTTAACGCCCCAATCATCTCTTCATCTTTTGAATGAGCTGTCTGAGTGATTTTATTTGCTGAGAATTGAACGTTCTCCAGATTGTTCTTTAGGGACTCCATTCTGTAACGGATGCTATCTAAGTCAACCTTCTCTCTTGATTCAGACATCATATCAACTTTAGTCACCGTAACATCAAGTTGAGTCACAACTTCACCAAAGCTAGAAAGAACTTTTTCAAATCCTTTCATTTCAAATTTTATTTTCCCTAAGAATTGATCCACTCTTTGAGTGTCACTTTCGTGGTTTTGGAAAATTAGAAGTTGATCAAGGGCCTGAACGATGCGAGTTTTGAACTCTTCAACATTTGATCTTAATTCTTTAAATTCACCTTTTAGTACCGTAATCGTTCTTAAGCTTCTGATGTAGTCATCAACATTCTTCTCCGCTTTTTCAGCTGATGAAAGAATGCGTCCTTGATCCTTGAAAATCTCTCTTGAAGAGTTCATAGCAAACTTAAACTGCTCTTCTAATTGATCGCGAGAATCCAATACCATTGAAACTGAGTTTTTAAATTGATTGTATCTATCAACTGAAGCTCTTGATGTTTCAAAAGAAGCTACCAATGACTTTCTCATCTCACTTGAAGTATTTCTATGATCAGCACACTTCGTTTCAAGTGTTTCAATTTCATTGTTAAGCTCGTCCTGGATAGACTCTGCTTTTTCAATGTACTGAGTGAGTTTTGAATAAACATCCGATACACCCGCTTTTTCAGAAGCGATACGAAGTTCATTTTTATGTTCAGTCGTCATCTTCTCTTCAATCTGCAGGTCTAGTGCTTGCATAATTGTCGTTGTGATGGCGATTTTCTGATCAATTAAATCTTGTTGTGCTTCTACTCTTGGGTAAAAGATCACCATAATACGTTTTTGATTTGAGTACTCAACCGGAGAAACGTACATCTCGTAAGGCATAGCTGCCGACATCGTATTTGATTTAACCTGAATCTTGTAAGCTCCAGATGTACTCATACGAAGGGCACTTAGAATTGAGCTATTGTCTTCAAGGTTTGTAAATCTTTGTAGGAAATCCCATGTTAGTGACTCTTCATCTTCTTTGAAGTTTTGAAGTTGCCATTGCTCATAAAAGTGCGAGTTACCCCAAACCATGTTCAGATTTGAATCCAGAAGAATTGTTGCAAAAGGTACTGCTTCCTGGAAGATTGATCCGAAGGCCATTCTCTTGTGAGCGTACTCTCTATATTTATCAAATTCTAACTGGAACTCTTGAGAGAAGTTGGCAATTTGTTTTGATTCAACTGGAAGAAGACCATCTTTAATTGTGTCGATGACTAGTTTTTCAGTTTTCCCGGCAGAGCGTTTTGCTGAGAAGTTATAAATAACAAATCCCATGATCACTGAGGCCACGAGTCCTGAGAAGACTGCAATCAATGAATAGAATACTGTTTGTGAGCTTTTTTCGAACTGGATTTTCTTGTAAGCGATTTCTGGCTCAACAAGTTTAAACCACGCTGAATACCCTGCTGCAAACTCTTTATATGTGCGGTTAAACTTTGTGTGTGCTTCAAGGTATGTTGTCAGGTTAGCTGATTCATTTTTAAGAGTTTTAATTCTATTGATGATTGCAAGTTTAATGTCCGGTTGAAGCCCTGATGACTCAGTAAAATTAGTCATCGCTTCAAGATCGTTATTAACTGACATGGCAAGGTTTTGAGTTTTCTCAAAGTTATATAGGCCACCATTCATTAAACGGCTTGGAGAAAGTCTCATTCTTAAGTTGATCGACATTCTTGTTAGCGTCGGCCATTTCTTTTCTGTGACGAAAGCTTCGAAGATTGAAACTTTTGAGTTTAGATTATTAAGAATCGTTGAAAGCTCTGGGCCTGACTGGAAAGCGA
This sequence comes from Bacteriovorax sp. PP10, assembly GCF_035013165.1. NCBI lineage: Bacteria > Pseudomonadati > Bdellovibrionota > Bacteriovoracia > Bacteriovoracales > Bacteriovoracaceae > Bacteriovorax > Bacteriovorax antarcticus. The sequence goes on along the minus strand of NZ_JAYGJQ010000001.1, from coordinate 925,542 downwards.
TCAGAGATGACTTCACTGTTTTCAAGTTGTCATCAAAGTTGCTTTTTTCATCTATTGCTTTGATTGATTTTAAATCCTGGATGTCTGATTCAAGACGAGTAAAGATTTTATTCGCGTCTTTAATACGGTCACCATCAACGAATTTTTTAAGTTCATCAACATCATTTCTTTCTTTAACCGCTTTAACTTTGCTGGTTCCATCATACAAGTTACTCACATAATCAATGTTCAGTAATCCCGTATCCCAGTAGTGCTTAACTCCGTAAGCAAACAAAGTAGTAATGGCAACCAACACTGTTACATAATAAAAGTGTACGGCCCTTCCTAGAGTGAAACGCATAGTAGCTCCCCGGTCCTAAAAAAAATTTTAGAGATTAAATAGTGAGAAAAAATCGATAGTGCGAAAGTGCTTAGAAACATCCTGTTTTCTCTTGTTGTCGTCATCCAGACTACGTGAAAGGCCTGTCGTAACAAGATTGCCCTTCATAGGTAGTATGATGGAAAGTGGGCGAAATAAAAAGGGAAAGTGTAAAATTTCTTTATTGGCGGATTCTATACGAGTTAACTCTGGTATTCCAAAACGATGGTGTACCGATAAGTCAGATCTGATTTCGATAATGTTGTGATCGCCTGTAAGTTTTACATCCTCAAGGCTGCTTCTGTAATGGCAAAAGACGTTGGAAAACCCAATCAGGTAGTGCTCGCCGTCCACTTTGAAGTTCACTCTGTAATTTAGAGACTCATCGTGAGAAAGGTCAGCTCTTAAATCCAACTTAAATAATCCAGTTCTCGCCGTGCTTTCAAGATTAAATGTCAGGAGAACTTTATTTCGTAAAAGTTTTTTAGTTAGGACGTAAATCAGCTTTCTATTGCGCTCTAGGTTCCCATCCTGAAGGATTAAACCCGATACACTGAAGCGATTTTCATCGAAACGTACATCTGCTCCACCATGGTAATTAAATAATGTCACCACAGAGAGAATTTCTGGAATAGTCTCTAAAACCATATTCCACTTTTTCAGATCAATCTTGTTTGTGCATTTGTTGTAAGAGAATTCTTTGAAACGTGACTTGTTTCCGAAGAACTCAGAAACGATTGACGTTAGCTTTTCATCCAACACCATTCCGACCTGGTCGAACTGTGAAACTTGCCCTGAAGAGATAGCATCGGCCTTTCTTTTCATTTCAGAAAGGTAGTAATACGCGTGGCTCACTAAAGGAGAAACTGAAAACTCTGAAAGCATTTGAATGTCTTCCAGAGTACTCAGACTTTTATCATAGTCAGATTGGTAATCTTTATCTGTCATTTTTATCCAGCTAAATCCTCAGATGATTCAAATAATGTACGTAGTTTCGCTTTTAACTTCAGGATCGCTTGCGTGTGAAGTTGAGAAACGCGAGACTCAGTAACATCTAAAACCTGTCCGATTTCTTTAAGGTTCAAGTCTTCATAGTAATACAGAGAAAGAACAAGTCTTTGTTTCTCTGGTAAAGTCATAATCCCCTCTTTAATCTTTTCGCGAGAGTCTTTTTGAGAAACTGTCGTGTACGGATTAAGGGCCTTATGGTCTTCCATTACTTCTGAAATAAGCTTTTTATCGCCTTTATTGAAGCTTGCTGAATCATCGATATTTAGAAGAGAAATTGACTTCGCTTTATTAAGAAGGTCATGGAACTCTTCCTGATTCATCCCTAGCTCTGAACACATTTCTTCGTCCGTTGCCGGGCGACCAAGGTTCGCTTCTAGTTTTGAGTAAGCACGCTCAACAGTCTTAGCTTTCTCACGGATTGATCTAGGAACCCAGTCCTGAGCACGAAGCTCATCCAGGATTGCTCCACGGATTCTGAATTCAGCGTAAGTTTTAAATTTATTATCGCGGTTTGGATCGAACTTCTCGATAGCGTCCATTAACCCGATTACACCACATGAAATAAGATCATCTAACTCAATGTTTGACGGAAGTCTTGATGCAATCTTTTGTGCGATATACTTCACCAGCGGTGCGTACTCAACAATGATTTCATCTTTAACTTTCGGTTCAACAGTTGAGCGATAGTCTTTAAGATTCTTTAATTTTTTCGATAGAGTTGACATCTAAAGTGCTCCCTTTACTTATACTGTTAAACTTGCAAATTGATCCAAGCGTGGGTTGAACTGCATGTCCTGCACGTTCGCGCTCTCTATCTCATCGGTAAATTTGTTAATAATGTTCACAAAATTCTTGTGTAGGGAATTATTTTCCTGTTGCAGTAGAACTGTATCAAAACGATCTTCAGCAACGTCTTCTTTTTTGATTCCACCAAGGATGTGTAGACGACATTTCAGGAATGTCTCAACTGTTTCACTTAGTGTTTTAATCATTCTTTGATACTGAGGCTCTGAAGAAGTTTTATTGATAAGAAGATGGTTGTCATTAACACCAAACTCTTTATTCAAAATCTTAATCAGTGAGTATGAATCAGTCACAGATGACTTATCAGGAGTTACCACCACAAAACGGTAATCGCTGTAAGCATTCAATGTCAGTGTTTCTTTTGTGATTCCCGCTGGGCAATCAAGAATGATATAGTCGTAATCCTTTTCGTGATTAACGAGAATATCGATGATCAGACGATCAATTTCCAGGCTTCTGTTGAACATATCAATGCTGCCGTTACAAGCAGCAAGTAAATGAAGATTGCCGTCTTTGTGAAGGCAGTCATCAAATTCTCTTTGAGCTGAAATTAATTCATAGAAATAGTTTGTGATAGGAAGACCAAGTTTAACTACTGTGTTTGACAGGTTAGTGTCACAGTCCAGAAGTAAAACTTTATATCCTTGAGAGGCCATAATCTTTGCCATTTTAACGGCTACAGATGTTTTTCCTACTCCACCCTTTCCAGCAGTGACTGAAATGGTTTTTGCTTTTTGCGACGTCTTTTTTGACGAGTACTTGTTCTGAGAAACTAGCCAATCACTTGGACTGGGCCTTTTTAAACTAAGCATGGACTTCCTGTCTCCCTTAGATTTCTTTTCGTAACTTTAAGTAAATTCCATCATGGTATTTACTATTCTTTAAATGTTAAAACTGCTTACGTTAACTTAAAAATCCCTGCCATTAATCTCTCTGCTGTCGCTGGCTCAAGATCGTCTGGACACACTTCTCCAGTACCAAAAAACTTGTAAGGAAGATCTTTAATATCTTGTGTGATGTTAAAGAGCGACCCAAAATTTAAACACGCATCAACGTGTGAAACTACCGCACCATCAGAAAGTCTTCTGTACGTGCCAAGGATTTTTCTATTGTACAATTCGCTGTGAATTGCTGAAAGAGTGATCAATACTTCCACTTTTGAAAATGCACGTCTTAATCCATCGATGAATTTTTTCGTTTCATTTGCTTCAGCTTCTGAACATTTGTAATCGATGAAAACTGACTTGCCACTTTCTAAGGCCTTACGGCATTCAGCAACCATTTCTGCGATTGAATTTGTTTTAATTACATTCATACCAAAAATCTTTTCAGCAAATGGTGTTTTTGCTTCCATTTTTGGATTAATTGTTGTGATCGCATTTTTGATAATAACAGCGTCTGTTTTAGCTGTTGCAATCTTTTGAACCATTGATGTTTGTCCACATGAAGACTCTGATAAAAACACCGTGATGACCGGTGATTTTTTCGCGTCTGCATTGGAGAAAAGTGGCATTGCCGTGCTTACTGTACTCATCATTTCACGAAGTGCGAATTCGAATACTACGTCTGCATTTTCTACATCTGAATCAGTTAATTCAAAAAGACCTTTTTTAATTAGTGTTTGAATATATGTTTCATTGATATCAAGACTTCTAAGAGTTGTTCTCAATTGGTAAATCCCAATTGGCTCTTTTTTATGAATGCGTTCGAAGTTTCTTGTTAACTCATAAAGTTTCTTTTCAAGATCATCGATTTTATTTTTTTGTTTCTCATACATTTCTTCGCCAACCATTTGTCTTGGAGCAGGAGCTGCGGCCTGTTGTGGTTGTTGATATTGTTGTTGAGGTTGAGGAGCTGCTTGTTGCTGAGTCCCTCTGTTTTGTGGCATTGAGGGGCGGGGTTGTGCCTGTTGAACAATCGGGCGTGTCGCTTCAATCTCATCATCGAAATTAAATTCGCGAGACCTTGAAGGACGCTCATCTCTCTCACCTAAACTAAGAAAATCATCAAGACCTTCCTTAATCTGTGAAGCAAGTCCTTTTGTCGTGCTTACTGAACGGTTAAGTCCAGCGCTACCATATCCACTTCTATTTTGAGATTGATTGTTGTTGTTCACTGCACGTTTCTCCTGCGACTGATCGTGCTGGTCGATCATATTGGCAATATAGCTTGCGCTGCCGTTGTAAAATTCTTCTTTTTGGTTGTCGTTCAAGATGGTATCGACCTGGGCCTTTCTTCCGTAATTTTTTTCGGAGATCGCCGCAGTGATTTCGATTTTTTTCTTTTTGAATGCGCCCTTTAATCCCTTGTTCGTTATTGTTTTTAAAATAACGGCATCAGGACCAAGCTCACGCTTAATATCTCTTAGTGCTTCTTCGATTGAATCTGCTTCAAACTTTCTAACGTACATTTTTTATAACCTCACCGTTCCTAGTGATCTGATATTAGCATCTGGGCTTAATTCATTGTGGCTTACTACCACAAGGTTAGGGATAAATTTCTCAGTTAAGCGCTTGAAGTGTGAGCGAATAACTGGAGAGCATAGAACCACCATCTTCTCACCCATGTTTGTTGCTTCTTCAATTTTTTCATTGAGTGAAGCCAGGATGATCTGAGTAACCTTAGGATCTAGAGACAACTGGTGACCTTGATCCGTCTGAATAATATTTTGAGCGATAGACTCTTCAATATTACGATCTAGAGTGAACAATGGAATATCTCCCGAATCACTTTTAATCTTCTCAGTAATAGTTCTAAACAGCGACTGACGGGAATGTTCCGTAAGCGCTTCAGTGTCTTTAATTGTAGAGCCATACTCTGATAATGTCTCTAAAATTGTGCGTAGATCACGTACCGAAACACCCTCTCTCAGTAAATTTTTCATGACCCTTAAAACGATTCCAAGGTTCACGATTTCCGGGATTAAATCGTTGACTAATTTTGGGTTTGTCTCTTTGAAATTGTCTAAAACGCGTACTAATTCCTGACGTCCAAACAGCTCGTGAAGGTTTGATTTCAGGATTTCTGTTAAGTGAGTTGCCACAATAGTTGAGCAATCCACTACAGTGTATCCGTTATACTGAGCATCTTCTTTTTGGTCTTCAGAAATCCATACAGCACGAAGGCCAAAAACTGGCTCTGTCGTTTCTACCCCATCCATTTTCTCGATAACTGTCCCTGGATCCATCGCCAGGAAGTAGTCGGACATCAGTTCACCTTTGGCAACCTGAACCCCTTTAATTTTTACAGAGTATCCACCTGGTTTTAACTCCAGGTTGTCTTTGATTTTAACTGAAGGAATAATAACCCCCCAATCCAGCGCAAAGATTTTTCTCATGTGAGTGATACGCTCAAGAAGATCACCGTTTTGTTCAGTATCAACTAAGTGAACAAGGCCGTATCCAACTTCAAGTTCAACCAGTTCCATATTAAGAAGTTCTTCAAGGGCCTGAGGATTAGCTTTCTTAGTAACCTCAACAGCTTTAGCTTTTTCAGCAATAACTTCGTTGGCATTTGATTGGTCGATTTTGTAAGCAACGAAAGCTAAGAATGATCCCATCATAAAAAACGGAAGTTTTGGAAGACCTGGAATTAATCCAAAGAAAACTAAAACACCTGCAGCGATATAGATGGCCTTCGGGTGAACTTTAAATTGTTTAGAAACTTGAGTACCAATGTTTTCATCGTTCGTTGAACGAGTAACGATAATACCGGCAGCAGTAGAAATAATTAGTGCAGGGATCTGAGTGATTAGACCATCCCCTACAGTAAGAAGAGTAAATGTCTGAGCTGCAGTTGAAAAATCCATTCCGTTTTGAGCAACACCGATGATAATACCACCGACGATGTTAACCGCTGTAATTAAAATACCGGCGACCGCATCTCCTCGAACGAACTTCGAAGCACCGTCCATAGACCCGTAAAAGTCTGCTTCTTCAGCAACTTCTTTACGTCTTCTTTTTGCTTCAACATCATTAATCAATCCTGCGTTTAAGTCCGCATCGATTGCCATTTGCTTCCCTGGCATTGCATCTAAAGTAAATCGTGCTGCAACTTCAGCTACTCGTCCAGCACCCTTTGTAACAACCATGAAGTTGATGATTACTAAAATGATAAAGACAATAATACCTACAACGAAATTCCCTTCGACTACGAATTCCCCGAACGACTTGATTAGTTCCCCTGCAGCAGCGGTTCCGTCACTTGATCCGTGAATTAAAATATTTCGAGTAGAAGCAACGTTCAAGGCCAGACGAAATAGTGTTGAGATAAGAAGAACAGATGGAAATGTAGAAAAATCCAAAGGCTTCTTAGAGTATAAAGCAACTAGCATAATCATGATTGATGTAGCTAATGATAATGCCAAAAGTAAATCGAGGATAAATGGATGGACCGGAACGATCATCACCACAAGAATCATCAAGATACCAACGGCCGCTAAAACGTCCGGGCCTTGAGTGAAGATTTTCATTTTCTTTAAAAAATCATTCATAGTTACCTACTCTCTCTTTTATTAAGCAAGCGCTTTGCGCTTTTTCTTCAATTTATAAACAAAGGCCAGTACTTCTGCGATCGCTTTATACATGTTACGTGGAACCGGGTGCCCCACTTTAACTGTTTTATAAAGTGTTCTCGCAAGCAGAACGTTTTCTACGATCGGGATATTATGTTCTTTCGCGATTTCTCTGATTCTCATTGCAAGGTGATCTTGTCCCTTACCAATAATTAACGGAGACACCATCGTTTCAGAATCGTATTTTAAAACAATCGAGATATGAGTTGGGTTCGTAATAATTACGTCTGCACTCTTCACATCCTGGATCATGCGCTTTCTAGACATCTCACGCTGAATTTGGCGAATTCTTTGTTTAACTTCAGGGTTACCATCTTGCTCTTTGCTTTCTTGCTTAGTCTGTTGCTTCGTTTGCATAAGCTTTTGCTTATAAGTATATTTTTGCCAACCGAAATCTAGAACCGCGATCACTCCCCATGCCATTAAAATAGCAAAAGAGATTTTCATTAATAAATCTTTTGCATGAAGGAAGGCCTGTGAAATTTCTAAATGCATGAAGCCGTTGTAGTGAGCGATATCATCTTTCATGTAAGCGTAAACAACAGCGATAATGACAGCGAACTTAAAAACACCTTTAATTGCTTCAAACAATGCTTGTTTTGAGAAAAGTTTTTTAATTCCGTTTAATGGATTTACGCGGTCAAATTTTAATTCAAGAATTTCCGGTGAATAAATAATTCCCACCTGAGCGATCTGAGCAAGAACACCAACACACATAGCGACGAATAAAACCGGCGCCGAGCATTTAGCTGCAACCATAAAAGTTCTGGTTGTAATTGTATGAAGTGCTTTAGGTTCGAATGCCGCTTGAAGATCAAGTGTGTAAAGCCATTCGATATAAGAAGTCATTTGTTCAAAAACGAAAACAATAGAAAGCGACAATGTCAAAAGACAAGCAGCAAGCACTAGTACTGATGTTAATTCGCGAGAAGAGGCGACATCCCCTTTCTTGCGGAATTCATCTATCCTATGCTGGGAGGGGTCTTCGGTCTTTTCCCCGTCTTCTTGTTCGTCGGCCATTCTGTTGCCCTTTAACTACCGCAATCCTTGCAATAGTATTAAATCATTTATGAAATAAACTGAAACCAATCCCCTAACTTTTCTGTGTAAATCCTGAAACAAGTTGCAAAAAACTCATCAGATCCAACTGCAAATACGAGAAGTCCCAAACCAATGTTAACTGCGAAGCTCACAGAGATAACGTTCATTTGAGGAACAGCACGGGAAACGATTCCCATTACTGCATTGATAACTAAGTTAACGAAAATCATCGGCGTCGCCAGCATGATTGATGAGATAAAAATTGATTTAAACATAATCATGAAAAAATCAATCGAGTGTGCCATCTTCCCAAGGTTGTAAACATGGATCGATGAAAATGAATTGATCACACCTTTAAACATTGGAAGTAGAGCTCCCGATGTAATGATCATCATTAACACTGTCCACTCAATAAGTTTTTCAAAGGGACCAACTTGTCCACCGGCCTGAGGATCGAAGTAACTTAAAGCGTTCAAACCAATCTGCTGAGTCATTAAAGCTCCAGTAGAAAGGAAGATGCTCATTAAACATTTAACAAAGTATCCAATAACCAGACCAACCATTGTATTAAAGATTGTTAAGTACCAGAAGCTATCCTGTCCAACATACTTAATGTCCATGATCAATTGATCTTGAACTAAAGGGAAAAAAGCAAAAGTGATCATAAGAGCTGTTAAAACTTTTAACATCACCGGGATCGATACGTTTTCAAATAAAGGAAGTTGAAAAATAACAGCTAACCAACGACTAAACGCCAGCCAGAAGGCCGTAATCATTGTCATGTCTGTCATTTGTATTGTTAACATCTTCTTTTATTCTCTTCTTATTTTTCAGCTACAATATTTGGTATCTGTAAAATCAAATCTTTTGTGAACGTCGTAAGTGAATCCGACATCCATGGGCCAAAGAAAATTAAAGCAGCAACGATAACGATAATCTTTGGAATAAAAGATAACGTCTGCTCGTTGATCTGAGTGACTGCTTGAAAAAGAGAAACTAAAATACCCACAACTAGAGCACCGATTAACATCGGAGCTGAAACCATCAGGGCGACTTTAATCGCTTGGTGAGAAATATCTGTAAATGAATCAAATTGCATATTCTACCTTATTGGTTGAACGATCTTAAGATCGCTCCTGTTACAAGCTGCCATCCGTCTACTAAAACAAAAAGTAAAAGTTTAAATGGAAGTGATACAACTACCGGAGGTAGCATCATCATCCCCATCGCCATAAGCACAGAAGCTACAACCATATCTAGAATTAGAAATGGGATGTAGAGCAGGAACCCAATCATGAAAGAAGTCTTTAGTTCAGAAATAATGAAAGCAGGAATCAAGTAATGAATAGGCACATCATCAATTGTCGCTGGAGCAGCTTTTCCTGTTACGTCGTAGAATAATCCAATGTCCGCTTTTCTAACTTGCTTCTGCATGAAAGATCTTAGACCTAAAACGATTTCATCAATTGCAACTGTCGTTGTAATTTGTTTTGCCATATATGGCTGAATTGCTTTGTTGTAAATTCTCTCCCCTGTTGGTTGCATAACAAACAGAGATAAGAAAAGTGAAAACCCAACTAGTAACTGGTTAGGTGGCATGTTCTGAGTACCGATTGCTTGTCTCATGAATGATAGAACAATCAGAATTCTTGTAAAACTTGTACAAAGAATCAGAATCGATGGAGCAAGAGTAATAACAGTAAATAAAAGTAGAACTTCAATTGAGTCTACTAAGTTTACACCTTGACCGAAGTTGATCGACATACCTGGAAGTGCCAGGTTATTTGCTCCCGGAGCTGCCTGCTGGGCAAGTGCCAGGGCCGGAAGCACTAAAGGCACTAGTACTAGTGCCAATAATTTTAATAATTTTTTAAATCGAGCATCCATGCTCTCACCAATCCTATTATAGTTGCTTTAAATTTTTTACTTTGTTCTTAATTGTGTCAGAAAATCTTACCTGATCCTGGACTGGTGTTTTCTCAATCGAAGCTAGTGCATTCGTCTTGTTTCCAGCATTCTTTGTACTTTTTGCTGGAACAGAATCATTTAACATATCGTCTAGTGAATCCATTTCGTAATCATCGTCACCGTATGAGTTACGAGTATCCACTTCTTTTAACTTAAATTGTTTTTCAGTTTTGTTTGCAGAATAAAGATTTGTATCAAAGTTTGATCCAGTGATTTCTTCTTCCCCGTTTTTGATCAATCCCGCTACGTCTCTGATTTCCGAAACAAGAGTCATACCTGCTTCAGTGTTAGAGATTAGGAAAACTTGTTTGTGCGCTTTAATCATAATTAGTGATTTCTTTGGTGCAATGTGTGTTGTGCTTAAAACTTCAACTAACTTTGTACTGTTTAAAAATCCTAGTTTCCCTTTTTTGATGATCCCTTTTTTAAACAGAGTTAACACTCCATAAAATCCCGCGATCATAACAGCTAAGAAAGCAACGAACTTGCCAATATATCCAACTATCGAGAAATTAGACTTAGGAGCTTCTGTAACCTGTTCTCCAGTACTTTGAGTTGTGCTTGCTGTTTTAGCGATACTTGATTGAGTCAGATTGACTCTGTCGGTATCACCTTGGTCTGCTATTTTGGCCTCAGCTTTCTCATCAGCGTGTTTCTTTTCAGCTAACTTATCTTGTTTTGTAACCAGAGATGATAAATAACTTTCATCTAATTTCTCAGCTTCAGCATTGATAACAGTTGGATCTAAAACGATCGCTTTCTCTGTGATCCCAGGAGCTCTTGAAGGGTAGGCCTCAGCGGCTTTCTTGTCAGAAAGCAGTCTTGGGTAGCTTACGTCGATAGCACCGTCTTTAAGCGTGATAGCTACGTCTGATTCTCTTCCTGTAAGTGAGTATGGAAGGGCCACGTTGATTGATACTGTCTCTTCACCCGACATAGTCGCTGAAAGAGATGTTCCATTAATCTTTTTGTTGATTTTTCCAGCTAATCCAGAGTTTGGAATAGTGATGCTAAGAGTTTTATCATTAACTGAAATCCTTGGATTATCGTTAATGATTCCAGCATGTCTAATCGAAAGTCTTGCCTGAGCACCCTTCGCGTTCTGAAGATCCGCACCCTTAATGGTTACGTCTGCCGCCGATAGGTTTAGTGATGTGATTGCTGCTAAAAAAAGTACTAATGTTTTCAATGCGTGCTCCTCAATCCTTGAGAATAATTATTTTAAAGTTTCAATACGTTCGATCGGGCTAATGATGTCTGTTAAACGAATACCAAATTTTTCGTTAACAACCACTACCTCACCTTTTGCAACTAGCTTGCCGTTTACCAGGATCTCAAGTGGCTCACCGGCCAGTTTATCAAGTTCTAAAACCGAACCTTGACCCAACTGTAGTAAATCTTTCACGATGATCTGAGTTCTACCCAATTCAACTGAAACTTTAAGCGGGATATCTAAAATAAAATCCAGGTTCTGGACTTTAAGTTTGTTGAGAGAATCATCCCCCGCCTTTACTGAATCTGCCATTCTATCAACTGTAACCTTATTCATATCGTCTCCTCTCTCTAACTCGTTTTAAAAAAATTTACCTTTCTCTCTAATCTTCTTCTGAACCTTCGTAAGCAACCGGAGCATCTACGTGGGTAATCTGCACAGCACGACTTCCCTTGTAAGTACCCATTAAGCATTTCATTTTATCCACGCCTTCAATTGCCACAGTCACTTCACCAGATGCGTCCTGGTTAAGTGGGATTACGTCTCCCGGCTCCAGTGTAAGTAGATCACCAAGAGTCATCTCAGTTTCGCCCAGACGAACAACCACAGTCGCTTTTGTATTCTTGATGTGTTCGTTCATTGCCTGAGTCCAGATCGAGTCTGCCATCTCGTTATCTGTCTGGAAGCTAGAAGAAAGTTTTTGTTTAATTGGTTCAATCGTAGAGTAAGGAACTACGATCATGATTGTTCCTGAAGCCGATTCAAATTCTACTTCAAGAGTTGTTGCGATAATTACGTCAGAAGGAGGAACAACCCCTACGAACTGAGGGTTAATTTCTGTACGTAGATATTGAGCGTCGATTCTATGAACTGGTGCCCATGCTTCCTCAAGATCGTTGATCGCCATATCCATGATCTTTCTCATGAATGATAATTCGATCATCGTAAATTCTTTTCCTTCAATCTTTGTGAATGGTCTATCAGTTCCACCGAAGTAAGAATCGATAATAGCGTAAGCAAGTTTTGATTCGAAAACTAAAAGAGCAGGCCCTCTTAGTTCGTTATATCTCATAATGCACATACACGATGGGATCGGAAGTGTGTTTACGAATTCACCGAACTTTAAAAGATCGGTAGAAATAATCGAAATAGTCGAAATTTTTCTAAGGGAGTTAGAAAGAGAAACACGAAAGCTTCTGATGAATCTTTCATAGATGATTTCCAGGATTGGCATTCTTCCACGGATTACTCTATCTTGGTTAGTAAGGTCATAAGTCTGAATATTTTCATCAGAGTCTTCTGCACCACCGCCACTACTACTATCACCACCGCCTGCAAACGAATCAGTTCCACCGTCGTTAACTGCGTTTAATAGTGCATCTACTTCATCTTGACTTAAAACTTGTGCCATAATTCTCCCCTCCTGGGATTCTTAAAGCTCGTGTGCCACACTGACCTCATGTCAGTAAGCGCGAAAACGAAAAACTAGTTAATTTGAAATCCTACATAATAGATATCTTCAAGATGGCCATCAATCATAAAATTATTGATTGCTGTCTTGATTTCTTCTTTTAGGTAATCTTTCCCTTCACGTTTTAATAACTCTTCCGGCTTTTTTGCATTCAACATACTGATGATTGCATCACTAATCTGAGGTTTACGTGAATCAACTTCTTCTTTTTTTGTATCTTTTGTAAATTTTAGAACCAATGAAATACGAATGTATCTCTTAGGTCCTTCGCCTTGAGCAAGGTTGGCCGTAAATGGATCGATTGGATACATTAGACCATCTGTTTTCACAGCTGGAGCTGCACCAGCAGCACCACCATGTTCACCACCGGCCGCAGGAGCTCCGTGCTCACCACCAGCAGCAGCAGGTTCACCGCCACCGTGTTCACCGCCAGCAAGTTCCTGTTGCATTACATCTGCAGCAGTCGTAACTGAGTTTAATTTTTTGTGATTTTGAAATTGAAAAAAGCCAATTGCACATACAGCAAGAGTATTTACCAATACAAGAACTACTAATAGAGGATTTTTTCCAGACGTTGCAGCTGATCCTTCATGATCATCAGTCTTCTTTTCTTCGGACAACTCTTCACCTTCCATGGTTTAGTGGGTACCTGTCAAAAATTATACATAGGAAGGCAATTTGGTTCAAGTGATGTTACGTAAAAATGGAAAATTATTCCGCTTTCGGGTAAATCACCTACTTATCTAGGGGGTTTTGACAGTTGAAGGTTTGACATGGGAAAAAATTACCTGACTGAACTCGTTAATTATAGCGAGTCTTTCCAAGGCTTTCCTGGTTTGAACTTAGGAACAACACGCGCTCTGATTCTGATTCTCTCACCCGTCGATGGATTCACTCCAAGACGAGAAGCTTTTCTTGATTTAGTAAAAGTCCCGAAACCCACAAGAGTTACGTCTTCACCTTTTTTCACAGTTCTCTTTATAGTATCCAACATGACATCAATAAATTGATTAGCTTGTTTTTTTGTCATCGTCGATAAATCGCGGTCTTTTAAAAGAACTTCAATCAATTCCTTACGATTCACGATTCAGCTCCAAGATCTTCCAATTGAACCAACTCTTCTTCAAGAGCAATTCTCAACGCCTCTTTAATAGACTTCAAAATCATCTCAGCATTGTCTGGCTGATTAGCATTCTCTAAAAGAGATCTCATGAGAACTGGAGATAAGTTTTTATAAAACTCATCGAAGTTAACCAAACTCACTTCAAAATCAAGTTGCTCGAAAGCATTCCCCAAATCCGTCTCTAAATCAAAAAATCCTTGGATAAGATCAAAAAGGTTTTCTTTTAATAAAACTCTCTTCAAATCCTTCACGAAGATTCTCTTTAATTCGTCCTGGTCCTTGATCATGAATTTATGTTCAACAAAGTCTTTTAACGTAAGAAGTTCGTTCGCCTCGTTTGTACGATACGTGCGCTTCATTCTTAGCCCTAGAGAACCGTAAGATCCTTCCATAAAATACTCATGTGTTGATGTAGTAGTTAAAAAAAAGGGCCGCAAAGTTGCGACCCTTTAAAGATATTATAATCAGACTTTCTAAAAAGACAAATTTCGTAGAGAAACGCTTCGTTAAACTAAAGTTTAACTTTTCCACGTTTTGTTAATTCATCTACTAAACTAACGAAGTAATCAGCTGGGTAAGCACCACGAACTGGAACACCGTTAAGTAGGAACCCTGGAGTTCCTTGCATTCCGAATTCACCAGCTTCTTTCATATCAGCTGCGATTCTTCCTTTAACTGCATCAGAGTTAAGATCTTTTTTCACTTTCGCAAGATCAGCACCAACTTTTTTTGCAGATGCATCTAAGAATGCTACTCCATTTTTAAGTTTCGCTTGGTTTTGGAAAATTTCATCGTGGAAAGCGAAAGCTTTCTTTTCGTCTTGAAGACGGATTGCTTCGTAGTACTGAGCAGAAATCATAGCTTGCTCGTGGAAGCTTAATGGAAGGTGCTTATACACGAAACGAATTTTCCCTGGGTATTTCTTCATAAGGTCCATAACTGTCTGGTAACCACGAGAACAGAATGGGCATTCAAAGTCAGAGTATTCAACAAGTGTAAGTGGAGCGTCTTTTGGTCCACGAATTGATTCGTCAGATCTGATAACAGCTACAAGTGGCTTATCAAATGACTCTTCAAGTTTTTTCTTTTCGTCTTCTTCACGTTGCTTCCCCATTGCATCTTGAGCATTTTTAGCAGCGTTTTGAAGAGCAGTAATGAATTCAGCAGGATGTTTTTCAATTGCGTCAGTCAAAATTTTTGGATCTTCTTTTAAGATTTTTGACATTTGTTGTTTCATTTTTTCATCTGACGTACAGCTTGCTAGAAGCACTGTACTTAGAAATAGCACGAGCAATTTTGAAAATTTCATATCCATCCTTTGTTGGTAACCGTAACTAACATTTTTAGTTCCACCATTTTCTCAAATTTTGGAGATTTTTCAAAGTATTAATACAAAAAGAATTTTAAAACTGTTTAAGTCAGGTTTTTCTGCACATGATCGAGATACTTATTAATCTTACGACAGTCTCCTCGCAGATAATAATAGCCGATTAAATGCACTCTGTTGTGATGGTTCCCTTTGAGGAATGATCGCATTGTTGCAAAGACCGCAAAGGCCGGAGTCGCAACTTTAGAGTACATATGCACACCTAAGAGGAAGTAAAGAAACAAATGTAAGGATACGAAGAAATAGACGGCGATATCTGCGATAACAAATTGTTCGTCTAAAAAGTAAGTGGCCTGCTTGTTATCTGCCAGGAATCTCCTTGCCAGATCACTCACCTGATCGCGGAATTCCAGGTTCAAGGCAATGATTCCAAGTGAAGACATAAGGGCAAAAATTGCAATGATGAACAGATAATTGAAGAAAAAGTTTCTTTCAAAGTTTGGTTTATGAATACGCGTAAAATGAGTAGGTATTTCAACCTGCCCTAGTTTTCCTTTAATCGCTCCCTCATCAACCTTTGTGAAAAAGAAAACTGAAAATGACGTTAGTAGCTTTAGGTCAGAGAAAAAATCAGGTGTGTAGTAATTTTTTTTATCACTGATCTTATCATCACAATACTGCCCAATAACTTTAAAGGGACGAATCATGATTCCTGATAAATAGTAACCAAGAGCGAAAACAAAAAATCCAGACAGCGCAATCCAGATGACTTCATCATATAAAGACGAATAAATGAATTCGATAAAAGCTTCTTTAAAATCAAGGGCACCAGGAAAACCATGGGCCACAAAAAATATCAAGTCGATCCTGATAAGAAGATAAGTGAAGAGTAAAACCGAAACCGTGCATATAACAGAGACACCCAGGAACTTAAGCCCCATCCCTATTTTAAACATCTGTTCTTCATCATCTAAGTGCTTCAGAACTCTTTCTTTATAATGTGTAAACGATTTCATCATCATCCCTTAATATAGGACAGTTATTGATAATAGATATTATTTAATTACTTATCGTCTAAATCTGCAAAATTCTTCAATATATCTGACTTTTTTTCTTCACTATTCCGAAAGCACTAAAGTGTTTTGATAAATTACCCGATTAGAGTATAGACACAAATCCCACTCATGGAGATATGAGATGAAATTGCATTTAAAACATTCTTTGAACCTATGCCTTGTAGTAAGCGCATTACTGCTTACCTCTTGTGGTAAAAAAGAAAACAAAGTGAGTAGTAGCGGAGTTTCCGGCTCTTCACCTTTTTATACGGGTAACAGCTCATTAAATACGGCAGCTGGTTCTACTATTGTTAACCAAGTCCAAAGTATCAAATCAAGCGTTGCTTGTTTGAATGGATACCGCCTAACTAATGACGTAAGTTTTTATGTTCAAGGTGGAATTATCGGTGCTAACAAAATCAATGGAAACTGGACTTCAGGATTTTCACCAAGTGGTGGTACTGTTAACAAAATGTGGATTGGGGTAAGTGCTTACCGCGATTTAATGTTCGTAACTCAGGTTATGAATGGATCGACTGTAATGGGGTTCAACGTAACTCTGTCATTCTGTGAAATGAAAAATGCTTCGGCAAACCTTCCATCAGTTATCTCTAACGAGCGCGCTCTTACAAACTTCATCACTCCTAACGGAATCGTGGTAAGTTCAACAGCGACTTGTGGATACAACGTTGTAAGCTTAAGTCAGCAGACATACATTACTTCGCAAAGAGATTTAAACAACCCTTACTCGCCAACAGCGATACAGGTTCCAACATCTTTTGCTCCACCTAGATGTAACTAAAAAAAAGATCTTATAAAAAATAAAAGGCCCGCTTAAAGCGGGCCTTTTTTATTTCTTCTTTTTGATATATTGTCTGGGCGTCGCTTTCGCATTTCTCTTTTTGATGTAATTCTCAATTCCCTTCACTACCGCTCTGGCATAAGTGTCTTGAAATTTCGGGTCCATCATGCGCACTCTTTCTTTCTGAGTAGAAATGAATCCCACTTCAAGAAGAACACCGGGTCTTTTAGAAAGAGCTAAAACATAAAACAATCCTGGCTTCACACCACGGCTTGGAATTTTATATTTTCTTCCCACATCACTTTTTAATTCAGAATGGATACTTTCAGCGAGGGGTTTTGAAGTGCTCACTGTTTGATCGACAACCAGATCAACCAAAATTTGTTGGACAACAATATTCTCGCCGTCACTTTGAATGTTCTCTGTCTTCTCAACTTTTTTAATCGCGACATCATTATGGTTATCTAAATAATACGTTTCAAAACCAACCGCTCCACCTTCAGGACTTGAGTTGATATGAACTGAGATGAAAAGATCTGCTCTGGTCTTCTCAGCAATTGAGGCGCGCTCAGGAAGAGTCACTGTACGATCAATACTTCTCGTTAAATAGACGCTGTAATTTTTCTGCTGAAGAAGTTCGTGAATTCTCTTGGCGATTGAAAGCGCGATATCTTTTTCTTTAATAACTCGAGGAACAGCTTCACCTTGAGTGGTTGCCACAGCACCATCTTCTTCACCGCCATGTCCGGGGTCAATAAGAATGGTCAATGCTTCTGCTCGGGTAAGCATAAAGAGACTGGCGCTCAAAATAAAAAGTGATTTCAGTAATGTCATTAGGAATAGTCTAATACATCTTTTTCAGAACGTGTTCAGGAAAGTAGTGTGCGAGGATTTTTTTATAAGACCAACCCATGCGGGCCATGGCAAAAGCACCCATTTGGCATAAACCAACTCCATGTCCCAGGCCTTCGCCGTACGCTGTGAAGTTTCCATGTTTAACTTCTAGTGCAAAAGAGTTTGATGGAAACAATACATTTCCAAAAAATCTTCGAAGTGCGGCCTTCTCAACTATATAAGGCCTGTCGTTAATATAAAAATTAACTGTGAATTTATCGATATTATCCGGAACAAGAACAACCGAAGAAAAATTAGACTCTAACTTTTCTTGCAGAATTTTCTTTTCGCTTGCCCATCTAAAGAAGTCTTTCATACGATCCTGACTGATCCACTTGCTCCAGCTCTTAGGTCCGATATTGTGACAGAATGGACAGTTCACTGATTGATAACTTGGTTCGCGATTGTGCCAGACCTGATCAGGTCTCAGTGTTTTACCGCCACATTTTGAATTGAAAAAAATCGGACGAAGCTGGCCATCTGCGGTTAATAAAACTTCACCTCTGGTTTCACTTGCTGCAAGAACAGTTGATGGAGTTGAATCAAAGAAGGCCCCACTCACCTGATGCTTTTCTGAACTCTCTAAATCATAAAACGCTTCACTACCAAGCTCTTTACTTACCTGCTGACTTTTCATTTTATGAAGAGCATAACTTCTAGCTGCGACAGCTTGTGCTTTTAGCGCTTCAATCGGCCACTTAGAGTTCATCTCTTTCGTTAGAAGTGAACTGATATAAGCTTCCATTGGAATATCATTAATGATGTCACAACTATCCCCTTTAGGATTTGTCACAACTTTAAAGAGACCCTGGTACTTTACATTTTCATAGGACAACAAACCTGTTGGAGACTCAAGAGTCGCCAGTAGGATAGGTTTATTTCTTTGGTTGTTTAATGTCGTATAAGTTTCACAATTAAACTTCACTGTTTTTTTACCAGTGTAACTTTTAAAATCGTTATTAAAGATTAAGTGTCTTTTTAAATCTAATCCGGTGACGTGAATATTTTTTAAGGATTTACCAATGCGTACACTGACGACCGGGCCGCTGAATGCTTCCTGAACCGAACTAATGACGATTAGTAGTGTGATGAAAAAAAGTTTGAGCATCCTACTCGCTTTATCCAAAAAAAATTATTGATAACTAGAACCCATCCTAGGATCTGCATCTATATAGTGTACCGAGAAAAAGACCTACCCTACAAGGTTGATCAAATCTTCCCTACACGCTCCATTACTTTTTGTAGATCAATCCAGGCAGTGCGTTTCATATTGGGATTAATGATAAGGAAATCAGGGTGAAAAATCGGCATGACCTGATAAGTATATGATTCATTATTAAGAGTCAGAGTTTTATCGAAAAACTGTCCGTGAATACCTGACAATTTCTCTCTCTTTCCTAACAAAATATTAGTTACTGTCGCTCCAAGACTGACGACAATGTTCGGTTTAAACTTTTTGATTTGTTCTAACAATTCGATTGTTTCAGCA
This sequence comes from Bacteriovorax sp. PP10, assembly GCF_035013165.1. NCBI lineage: Bacteria > Pseudomonadati > Bdellovibrionota > Bacteriovoracia > Bacteriovoracales > Bacteriovoracaceae > Bacteriovorax > Bacteriovorax antarcticus. The sequence continues at coordinate 906,413 of NZ_JAYGJQ010000001.1, read as the reverse complement.
GAGGGTTCAGTAAGATTTTTTGCAAGATCGTTCACATCTTCCAGCTTCTCATTGAAAGGCACTCTATTGAACTCTCCTGGGCGCAATTTCATTGCGACAATCATTTTCCCTAGAAGATCTTCACCGCTAGCTTCAACGTACGAATCACCCACAAATAACACCAATGACAGTGCATCTGCTTTTAATGCAACTTTAGGTTCTACTTTCATAGCAGTTTTTGCTGGAGACGCTACAGGTGCAGTAGTGGGAGCAATCGTTTGTTTCATTGCTGATTCAGTGGTCACTGATTCATCAAAGGCAAACGGCCACGCAGAGTCCTTAAAAAGGGCCCCTTCAAAAGTATGGGCCAAAGGTTCAGTCCCTTGATTCCAAGCTTTAGTTTTTTGAATGATTTTTTTAAATTGTTGGTCCATAAGCAAAATTATCCCTAAGTTCCCATTTTTAGGTCTAAGTGTAAAGACGCGAGAAAAAATTCCGAAATGTATTATGTAACAGCAAACAGGAGCCCCTGCATGTCAATGGAAACAGACTACAAATTTGAGAACTTCCAAGAGTATTACGGTGATATCAAGAACGTAAAAAAGATCATCAATGACTGCCAAATCTGTGGAGCTAAATTGGTTCTTACGCATTTGTCTGACTATAAGAATCTTCTAATGCAAGAGTCAGCGAGATGTCCAGACTGCGGTCAGGGACAACGTAAGATTATTCATGTGATTAACTAGAAATTTTTTAAATTTCGATCGTAAGGCCCGTAATAAATAATATGGATGCCACTCGATTGATTCAAAAAGCTCCCTTAAAAAAGGAGCTTTTTTTATTCCTCAGGTCCCGGATCTAATTCAATCTCAACCTTCTTCCTTTCCTTCCCAGTCGTTAAATCTTTTTTCTTCCTAGGAACTTTCTTATTAAACACCCTTTTCGTTTCTTCTTTATGGTGAAGTTTTCTCGAAAATCTATGGGCCTCATCTCTCATCTGAACAATAATCTTAAACAATGATCTATTCTGATTTAAGAAAAATGGATTCGATCTTCCGGGAATAATCAGTCGTTCTTCAGACTTCTTAATATCCTCACTTCTAAAGCCTTCTTTCGTGCGAATATTTTTCGACTTCGCAATCCCCACCACAGGAATGGGAATATTTAATTCCTTCAATGCTTCTTTAAAAATATTCACTTGCCCGAGACCACCATCGACAATAAAGACATCCGGCAAACTTCCGTTATCCGAACGCCTGATGATCAACTCTCTCATCATAGCAAAGTCGTTATTTCCTTCAGGGCGCTCTTCCATATGATAGTAACGATAGTTTTTCTTATCAGGTTTTCCATCGTGAAAAACAATTTGCGAAGCTGTCGGACTTGATCCTTGAAAAACAGCAACGTCATAACACTCAAGCACAACCGGACGCTCTTTCAATCCTAACAAATCTTTTAATTTATTTAACCCAACATACACTGAGTCTTCATGAAGCAAACGAACTCGCTGCTGCTCGAAAGCGTGATCACGAGTTAAATTCAGGAAAGATTCATATTTTTTCTGAGGAGCACGTACACGAATATTTTTATCCAGAGTCTCAATTCCCGCTTGTAATAACCCATTCGACTCTTCAGTCATCTGAGTGATAATCAACTGCGGAAGTGAATCATATGTGTTGGCATAATATTGAAATAGATAATTTAAAACTGAGTCTTCAACCTCTTCAACAATATCAAGATTCGAAAAGTTAAAATTTTTGTGCCCTAGTAAAACACCATTTCTCATCATGTAGATAGAAATATCAACTTCATTTTCACCTTGATAATAGGCCACGATATCAAGATTTTTTTCATCGTTATGTTCAGCGTTTTCTTGTTTGAAGTTATTGGCAAACTCACCAAGCTTACTCATGTTATCGCGAATAAGAGCAGCTTTTTCAAACTCTTCATTCTCAGCAGCGCGGGCCATACGATGTTCTAATTCCTTCAGCGTTTTACTTCCACTTCCCGAAAACATATCGCGAGCAAACGCCATATCTTTTTCATATTCGGAAGCATCGATTTTCCCCACACAAGGAGCACTACACTGATGCATTTGATAAAGCAGACAAGGCTCTTTTCTTTTTCTAAATTCAGTCAAAGTGCAATCGCGAAGACAAAAACTCTGAGTTAAAATTCGAATAATGTCCCAGACGTTACTTCCAGTCACAAATGGCCCGAAGACTTCGATGCCTTTTCCTCTTTTCACTCTTCTAATAAATTCTAAACGCGGAAAAGGTTCATTGTGATTGATAACCACATAGGGATACGATTTATCGTCTTTTAAACGGATGTTATATTTGGGTGTGTGTTTCTTAATCAGCGTGTTTTCGAGAACGAAACTCTCCGCATCTGACGTCGTCATGATGAAGTCAAAATCGACAATATGACTCACTAGGATTTCTGTTTTAGCGTTTTTAGAAGAAGAATTAAAATAAGACGTTACGCGCGAACGCAGGTTTTTCGCCTTCCCAACGTAAATTATTTGTTGGTCCTTATTTTTCATCAAATAACAACCTGGTTTAGTCGGAAGAAGCTTAGCTTTATCCTCCATTTTCACTGTGACCAGGGTCGCTTTTGGCTTATTGTCCTTTACAGAATCGTCCACTTTCTATACTCTTGTTGAATTCCCTTCTTCAAAAGGTTCATTATGTCTGCAGCAATCGGCGTCGGAAAAGAAATCCTCTCAAACTGTTCAAAATGCAAATTAATCCTAGCACACATCATCGTGACTATGAAATCAGCAACTGAACCAGATAAAGTTATGTGTAAGACTTGCAAGTCAACACAATCATACAAAGATCCAAGTGCAAAAAAGAAAAAAACATCAGTAGCGAAAGTGATCAAAACTGCTCGCTCTGGATCATCTAGAAAATCAACAGAGACAGTTGGTGAAATGTGGACACGCGCTATTGGTAAATCAACAGCGGAAAACAAAGAATATTCAATCAAAGGATCATTCCAGACTGGTGACGTTATTGATCACCCATCGTTTGGCCAAGGTGTTGTTGAGAAGTTAATCGACGACAATAAGATCGAAGTTCTGTTCCAGGATGACTACAGAACTTTAATGCACAAAAAATAAGAATCCTGCGCCTTGCGCAAATTAAATTTAAATAAACAAAAAGGCCATCTATCTAGATGGCCTTTTTGTTTCTATCTTAGATAAAATTCAAAACTACAATTACCTTTACCGTTATAACAAAGCTCGCTTGCACCATGATTGCGATAGTAAGGCACTATCCCCTCGGCACCAGCATTAAGAGCGATATTAAACATGTCAGAAGTCGCAAAATTATCGTTAGAGGTCTGTCCTGCACAGCCAGCTGTCCTCGAAGTGTGTCTTAGGGTTCCAGCACACTTTGCGACGTCATAATCCCAGAGACCAATGGCCGTTTCAACAATTGGTGTGGCCGAGTATGCTGCTGCTACCAACATTGCATCTGTTGTATTAGTCAACTTAGAAAATTGTTCAGGATTTAACGAAGACGCATTATTAGTAACTGTACTTAGACCTATAAAGTCTCTTCTATATGTATTGGCAAAAAAATCATCTGGCACCGTTACCGCAGTCACAGTTCCATTGGAGTAGGCCACGCGAGTCCATCCTCCTCCGGATGTTACCATGTCACAGTAAACGCGAACCGGTTGATAAGTTCCACCAACACCATCTGGATCAATCAGATAAAAACCACTTCCAGTTGAAAGGCCTGCATCTAAAATTTCTTTGCAACTTCTCTTAGTGAATTGTCCTTCACTTCTTCTAGTCCACAGTTGTACCTGTGGAGCTCCAGCAGGTGAAGCAACAACGCCATCACTAGCAGGTATTCCAGCAGGCGTCCCATAAGCTCCAAAGGCTCCGATCGAATAAAACCAATCACTGTGATTAATAGAACCTTCCATTAAAGAAGTAGTGCAACGTACGGCACAGTAGCGCTCCAGTCCTCCCCATTGATTAGTGGTAGCATTAATCGAAAGAGGAATGTAACCACCAACGGCCTGATCAACAGTTGGGTTGGTTGTTTGCGCCCAAATATTTCTTGGATTATATCCAGGCCAATTGATTTTAAAAATATAAAGACCGTTTGATTTAAACTCATCCAGCTTATTAAGAATTGAATAATGATTTGCAGATGGAGTTGCAGGATTTTTTGAAAGAGCATCGGCCGCATTCGCAAAATATCCACCGGCAATATTGTGATTGAAAACAAGAGTCCATCCACCACCATCGGAAGTCATATCACAGTACGCTTGGTAAGAAGCATTGCCACCAACTCCATCTGAATCGATCCAGTACAATCCATCACCAATTGATTGCCCGTATTCTAAAATCTCCTGGCAGTCGCGAGGTGTATTGAGAATAAAACTATCATCGCGAACCCAAAGTTCTGTTTGGTTAACACTAACTCCACTCCCACCGACCGCATTACTAGAAGGAAGACCTCCTGGTGCTCCCCAGGACGCATAAACTCCAATTCCATAATACCAAGTTCCTACACCTACTGCTCCATCCATAAAAGCGTTAGCACAGTCGACAGTACAATTGCGCTCAAGCCCTCCCCATCCATTTGTTGATGCCTGAATTGAAAGAGGGATGTAACCATCAATTGCCTGATCGACAGCTGGATTGGTTCTTTGTTGCCAGATATTTCTAGGAGCATAACCTGGCCAGTCTATTTTAAATGTAAAATTTCCTTTTCTCGAACGCATTGATTCGAGTGATGATAAAATTGAATAACGATAACTGAGTGGTTTGCCGACATTGTATGAAGAAGCTTGCGTAGCATTGGTAAAATATCCATCGGTCTTATTGTGATTAAAAACTAAAGTCCACCCACCACCATCAGTGGTCATATCGCATTTTACTAATTGAGGAGCACTACCTCCTGCTCCATCTGAATCAATAGTGTAAAGTCCATCAGGCGCTGTAGGATTTTTCGATTTGATTTCAGTACAGTTGGCAGGGTATTCATACTCGCGAACATAGAGCCAGCCATTCCCTGCTCCAGTACCGTCGGCCGCTCCCCATGCTACAGATGATCCCGAATAAAGGGCCCCATTATATTGTCCACCACCACTATTTTCACCACCACCATTAATACTTCCAGACCAACAACTATTGTACCAAAGAGGTGCTCCAGAATAACTGGTCCCGCAATTTATGACGCCATTGAGGTCGTTATCTAAATCAGTTGTTGTAAAATATTGAGCGCTCATATGTGTCGAAAAAAGTCCCGCTGTCAGGGCACCTGTCGTTTTAATAGAATTCGATGCTTTTGGAAAATAGAGCGTTGAGGGAGAAAGTCTTTTGATGTTCCATTTTGAGTCCTGAGCAATCGCCTGTCCGTAATCTGGTCGCCACTCATAACGAACTTCCATATTAGAATTTTGTCCCGCAATTCTATTCCAATAATCAAGTCCCAAAAAATAATTAAACTGTTCTTTGTCGTTGTTTAAATAAGTCGCACAAGTTGTCCCAGAACCATTGGCCTGTGAACATAATGGAGTGGTCGTCGTTGCTGAATACCATGTTTGATTGGTATTTGGTTTATTGGTTCCACCGCGAGTGTTAGACCAGACAAGAGTCCAGCCTCCTCCATCAGTTGTCATATCACAGTAAGTATCGAAGGCCGCATAACCGTTTCCTACGCCATCCGGGTCAATAGTATATTTCCCCGAGGTAGAAGCAGGGTTGGCCCGCAAAATATCCTGACAAGAGCGATAAGTGGCATCACAATTTGAAAAAGTCACACTCGTTGGTGGATTCGTTACAAAACTCGTCCATTCAGGTGAAGTTTTAGTCGGAATAAAATAATCTCTTGAAGCGTGAGCATTAGCGACTTTTTTACAAGTTGCATGGGCATTGATTCTTTCACTCGTGCCATGAACGATCATATACCCTTCATTGAGGGTACCTATGGCAAAAGAGGTTGCCGGATACAACAATAGAAACAATATTTTTTTCATTATTTAATTTTCAGGTATTTTTTAATTTTGTCCAACTCAATTTTGAGTTCTGCATTTTCTTCTTTTAAAGATGCAACCTCTCTTTCAAGTTTCGAAGTTCTTTGGTCGAGTTTCTTTAATCCAGATTGCATTAAAGCAAAGGTCTTTTTGTTGTCTTCAAGGATTTGATGTTCAGCTTTGATGGCCTCAATTAAAAGAGCAACAATGTTTCCGTACTTAACGGCCTTCATTCCATCAACAGCAGAAGTCGTCACCAGATTAGGTTCAACTTCTTCTACTTCCTGAGCGATTAAACCGATTTCATGATCACCCGATTTTTTCCAGTCGAATTCAACTCCGCGAAGAGAAAGAATTTTTTCCAGTGAGTCTTCAATTGTTACAATATTCGTTTTTAAACGACGGTCAGAAGTATAAAGATAAGATGTCGCCTTTACGTTACCGGCAATTTCTAATTTTTCAGAAGCTGCAGTCGTCCCAACACCGACGTTACCACTTGCTCGAACAATTGAAAGAGCATTGATTTCCACAGCAGTGTTAATCACACCAAGATCCAGCGTATTCGTACTCGCTTGATAACGGATATAACCGCCATTTTCACTTAGATCTTCTGTCAGTTTAAGTGTTGGCCCGACAGCATCGTTTGAAACACTTCGAATTCGCATCGTCGGACTAGTTGCATAGAGATCCATAAGATAAGTAGGTGTTGTCGTACCAATCCCGACGTTACCGCTTTGATCGATACGCATGCGCTCCAGACCCGCCGCCGTTCCATTCGCATTAGAGTAGAGAACGGTTGCCATACCATTGGCCGTTGGTGTCCACCCCTCAGTCGCAACTCCCGCCACATTGATATAATTCCCGCTGAAGGCAGAGCCATTATACCCTTGTGATATCAAGGCAACGAGAAAGTCCGTAGAACTTATGGCCAACGGAGCCCCTGGTGTCCCCTCTGCTTTCTTTCCAACAAATAAAGCTCCGTGCTGACCAGTATTTATCTGTGTGCTATATACACCTCGACCAGAACCAATGGTCGTATTCACAACTTCCAAACCTGAGCTAGGAGTCGTTGTCCCAATTCCTACATTTCCACTCGCTCGATAAATATCACTTCCATTTTTTGTCCACTGCCCATAGCTATCGACATATTGCTTGTTGGCCACATCTGTTGCGGCAATTGGATCGAGTGTTCTTAAAACAGCAGCTCCACTCAAAGTAAATGTACCGGTTGTTAGTGAATCACCTGCTTTATTAACTGGAGTAAAACCTAATGCTGTTGTGACATCTGATGAACCAAACGCAGTCCACACCGATGTGTTGGCCGCTGTCGCTTTTAAAAATTTTCCGACATCACCAACAACCGGTGAAGGCAACAATGCCGTTGGAATATCTATCGTTGGATTGCCTGCAATTCCATCACCATTGGTAACAGTCAATCTGTTAGCTGTTCCTGCAATCGTTCTTCCCGTAAATGTATCCGCTGCTGTTTGAACTAAAATACCATTCGTATTAAAAGCAGCTAGTGAAGTCAATGTTGCATCTAATGCTTGTTTTGCATTCAATTGTGTTTGAATTGAAGATGTCACACCATCGATATAACTAAGTTCTGTATTATCAACAACACCAGTTCCAAGTTTAGTTGCTGTAATATTGGCCGCTGCATTTATATCTGCATCGACAATTGTTCCATCTGTAATTTGTGCTGAAGCAACAGTTGCTCCACTTGTACCAAATGGTGCCCATGAAGTTCCATTACAAAATTCAACGTTCGGAGTATTAAATCTCATCGCTCCAGCGATCGCCGCTGAACATGCTGTAGCATCTACTCCGACACGAATCGCTCCGTTAACATCGAGTTTAGTTTGAGGAGTTATTGATCCAATTCCGATCTTACCGCTAGAGCCATTGATATAAAGACGGTTCGTCCATCCGGCCTCAGTCCAGGTTTCAGTGACACCACCTGCACTGGCCCTCCAATCAAATGAAAAATTTCCTTTTCTCATTTCTAATTTGGTTGGTTGAAACCAAGGATTTGAATTAGTGAAAGTATTCGTTGTTTGATCAGTCATCGTAGCGCCGTTAGACATGACGAGCCCATAACTATCAGCATTGATGTTATCGGCACCTAAATTTCTTGAATACATGTACGAAAACTGTCCAAAATCAAGATAACGGTTTGCTGCCGAACTTCTCGCTATCATTAAATTTCCGTTCACTACTTGTATGTTTCCATTGACTACTAATTTTTCCTGAGGAGCTGTTGTTCCGATACCAACATTCCCGGAATTTAAAATGGCCCCAACTCTCGCATAAGTCGTTCCTGCAACCAGGTCTGATGTAAACGAAGCACTCAGAGTCATATTTGTAGCATCAGCGATGGCCGTTATCGACTTCGCTTGCCCACCTGCTAGGATTTGATCACCCACAGAAAATGATGAAGTAAAGTTGGTACCAACTCCAGTGACCGCCGTCGCAGTTGAGCTAATAGTTCCCGTCGGTGAAGTTTTATTAACTTGTAATGAAGCTGATGGATTAGATATTCCGATCCCAACATTACCGCTGGTCCCTTGAATTGCCATCCAAGGTGTCGCTGTCAAATTTGGACTAAATCGTAAATCCTTTGTACTTCCCGCCGTGCTATCAAGACCTGATTGTAGGTAATTTGCATTTGCATCTGAAGTCAGTCTAATGTATCCCTGTGCTGTTACACTTGGCGAAAGTAAAATGCTTGATGAAGTTGCAGAGTTTACTCCGATTTGAATATTCCCATTAACATCTAACTTTTGACTTGGTGTCGCCGTCCCGATTCCTACATTTCCAGTCAAGCGGTAAAGATCACTTCCACCTTTTGTCCATTGCCCGTAACTATCGACGTATTGTTTATTGGCAACATCTGTTCCAGCAACTGGATCACGCGCCCTTAAGATCGCAGCTCCGCTAAAATCAAATGTTCCTGTCGTTATTGAATCCCCTGCTTTATTAACAGGAGTAAATCCTAATGCTGTTGTGACATCTGATAATCCAAGGGCAGTTCACACAGATGTATCGGCCGCAGTTGCTTTTAAAAATTTTCCGACATCACCGATAACTGGTGAAGGTAACAATGCCGTTGGAATATTTAATGTTGGATTACCTGCAACTCCATCACCATTAGTAACAGTTACTCTGTTAGTTGTTCCAGTAAGAGTTCTTCCAGTAAATGTATCCGCTGCTGTTTGAACTAAAATACCGTTCGTATTAAAAGCAGCTAATGAAGTCAGGGTTGCATCTGATGCTTGTTTCGCATTTAATTGTGTTTGAATAGCGCTCGTCACACCAGCAACATAACCTAACTCAGTTGAAGACGTCGCACTTACAGCTAACGCTCCACCAGCGTCAGTTACCACTGCTTTATTGACCGTACCAGTAAAGGCCCCGGCACCAGAGTTATCTGTGACACAAGAAAAACTTGTTCCGTTTGATTTTAAAACTTCACCGGCATTACACGTGGGAAGATTTGCTTTCGCGAAGGCCTTAACAGAGCCATCTGCTACATCTACCCAAGCAAGAGCGCCTGCTCCATCAGTTTTTAAAACCTGATTTACTAAACCGGCCGTCGTAGGCATTGTTAATGTATAAGTCGTCCCTACTGTCGCAGGAGCTTTAATTTGAACAAAGTTTGTTCCACTATCTTTAAATTTTAAATTTTTATCAATTTGAACATCACCAGCTGAGTAATAAAGATCACTCGCTGATTTTTCCCACTGACCTTTCGATTTTAAATCTGTTACCTGGTATTGTAACTTCCCCATCGCTCCAAGAACTGTATCAGCTGCGACAATTGGACCAGCGACTCCAGTATTTAATCCGGCAAGGTCAGTTGCTAAAACTTTTGCTTTTGTAAAATAAAGTCTTGAACCTTCTGCCACATCATCAGTATCTAGCGCCGTCACTGCTGTTGAGGCATCGATCCATGAAGTGTTTCCATTTCCATCAGTTGATAAAACATACCCACTTGTACCTTTATTAATCGGTAACACTAAATCATAAGCAGTACTTGTTGCGTGACCTTTTACTGTTACGTAATTTGCTCCACCTTTAATCTTCAGGTCACTATCTAAAGTTAAAACACCCGACATTGTATCGCCGGCCTTTGAAACTTTTAAAGCATCACGAGTGTCGGTGTAACCTTTATTGGCCACATCATCACTATTCGTTGGAGTTGGTACACCACTAATTGTTCCAATCGTAAGTGTGCCACCTGTCTTATTTAATTTTAATCCTAAGGCATCGAAGACTGCGTTTCCATCTGGTGCGTGGGTTAAATCGTTATCCACAATCGTCGTCGCAAGCACTGAAGTGGCCGCGGGAATTCCTGAAATTTTTGAAGCAGGAATATCACCATCAGCGATGTTAAGTTTTGCGTATGGAATTGTCGTATTCGGAATGTTTAATTTTGAATAATCAATCGCTGCCGCTGCATTGATGTCGGCATTAACAATTGTGCCATCTAATATTTGAGCACTAGTTAATGTTCCAGTAATTTTAGTTGCTGAAACTGTATTAATTTTTGCATCCGTCACTGCACCCGCTGCAATTTCAGCCGCCGTTACAGAACCTGCTCCACCACCAGATAAATCGTCTGATGCCACCCACTTTGTTCCATTGAACTTTAAAACTTTTCCATTCGTCGGTGCCACTGATAAATCAACATCGGTAAGTTTATCAAGATCGTAATCACCTTCCTGAGCAACCACATGACCTGTGCGTGAGAAGACAGAAGTGACTAATGTAGAGTTACCAATTTTTTGCCAAGCAGTTCCATTTGAAATTAGCCAGTCACCAATCACAAATGAAGTTGTTCCAATCATCCCATCTGCGCTGACAATATAGTAAGAACCTGCAGCAGGAAAAGGATTTGGAGTTGGCGCTGGAGGATTTGTTGAAGCATTAAATGCTCCAAGATAATTGATCCCAGTGGCCGCACGTGGCTTCCACTTTCCAGAAACAGCATCGTAAGATAAAACATCTTTATCAACTGCTGTGATCGCGCAATTAAATCCCTTCCCATTTAAAGTTGCATTACAAAGTGAAAAATCAATTGGGAAAGTCGCGCTGGCATTTGCATCTGATAAAATCAAGTTAAAAACTTTCGCCACATCAAATGAAAAGATACTTATTGAATTGGCAATAATCTGAGTCGCTGATTTAGATTCGATAGAAAAAGTTTCATTAAGAGAATTGCCACCAACTTTAACATTGGTTACATCAGCAAGACCTGCGCCAGTAATGACAAGTTGATGATTAATAATTTGAACAGAAGAAATAGATGCGTTTAAAACATTAGACGTTGTCGCTTTAGGTTTTTCTTTGATCGTTATTTTCAGGTCTTCCTTCCCGGCAATACAACCAGATAAAAAAAGAACTGTTAATAATAAAAGAACAGAAAATTTCATCTCATCCCTAAAATACGACCACTAATAATAGATATACTAACGACATAGAGCCTATGAATTTATCGTCGTATAATACTAATAAGTTAGAAATTGGAGTAAAAATCAGAGGAGAAAGAAATGCCTCATCTTATTGGAAGATTACAAATGTGACCCAACTATAAATAAAAAAAGGCCATCTATAAAAGATGGCCCTTTTGTTAAATCAAATTTTTTGTATTAATTAAAAACCAATACTTCCTGAAATCCCACCTGATACACCAAAGATCCCGCCTGAGTTTCCTGCAGAGTAAGGTGTTCCACCGTAGTATCCAGCTCCACCCATCGAATACAGATCATTGTATGCATTCTGATAAGTAGACTGAAGTGCTGATGCTCCCATTTGGTTTGCCATCGCATTCCCTTGAGCTCTAGCTGCAACGGCCTGGTTTTGTCCCATGATCCCCATTTGCATTTGTTGTTGCTGTTGGTACTGATCGTAGTAACCAGTGTTCACGCCACCAGTTCCGTATCCACTACCACCATTGTATCCACCAGTTCCACCCCAGTATCCACCATTGTATGTTCCACCGTTACCGTTTCCGATACCAGCTCCACCACCAATAGTTCCCGGCCCGTAAACACCACCATTAGGGTAGTACGCTCCGTTATTTCCGTAAGGGTAACCGTTATTATATCCACCGTTTCCGTATGGAGGATAATATCCACCGTTGATTCCGCCGTTTCCAGCAATACCACCGTTTGGATATCCGCCTATTCCGCCGTTGATTCCACCATTAGGGTATCCACCAATTCCGCCGTTGATTCCACCATTAGGGTATCCACCAATTCCGCCGTTGATTCCACCATTAGGGTATCCACCGATTCCGCCATTGATTCCACCGTTAGGGTATCCACCAATTCCGCCATTGATTCCACCATTAGGGTATCCACCGATTCCGCCATTGATTCCGCCGTTAATCCCACCTAGGCCTGGATAATATCCACCGCCACCAATAGGGTAACCACCGATTCCGCCACCGTTAGGGAAGCCAAGACCACCGTTAACACCACCACCAATATTTACACCACCGCTAATACAAAGGATTCCACATCCCCCCATATTACCTTGACCCATTCCAATTCCACCTGGGTAAGGAGCGTATGGACCATTCATTCCACCACCAACACCTATGCCAATTCCAGGATACATTCCACCTGTACTTGGGTAACCACCAATGCCTCCACCCATTCCAGGGTATCCAACTCCGATTCCACCGCCCATTCCTGGGTATCCACCGATTCCACCGCCAAGTCCGCCACCTGGGTAACCACCAAGGCCACCACCGATATTGATCCCGCCACCGATTCCGATTCCTCCACCAGGATATCCACCAAGACCGCCTCCGATTCCGCCCATTCCTGGGTATCCTCCTAGACCGCCACCGATATTAATTCCACCACCGATTCCTCCCATTCCTGGGTAACCACCGATGCCACCAATTCCACCCATTCCAGGATATCCACCGATACCAATGCCTCCACCCATTCCTGGGTATCCGCCGATACCACCGCCCATACCTGGGTAACCACCAAGGCCACCACCGATACCGATACCACCGCCAATTCCGATTCCGCCCATTCCAGGGTATCCGCCGATGCCACCACCGATTCCACCCATTCCTGGGTATCCTCCGATTCCACCACCGATGCCACCCATACCGGGGTATCCACCAAGACCACCGCCGATTCCAATTGAACCACCGATGTTAATTCCGCCTCCGTTTCCGTATCCAAGTAGTCCGCCTAAACCACTACCAAGGCCTAGCCCAAGTCCTGATCCATAACCACCACCAACGCCAGCACCGTATCCGCCGCCGTAATAAGGGCCCATCATCCCACCAAGGTATCCTGATGAGTAACCAGCTGACTGAAATGGATTTCCGTAACCGCCGTAACCGTTACCAGCTAATCCACCGTATCCAGCATATGATCCCATTCCCATTCCATTACATGAAGACGCTAGTCCTGCTGCATCTTCTGGAAGAACCGGGTTTGCTCCTGATGAAACTGAATAATCTAAATATGAGTTGAATCTATTCGTACACTGAACGTGTCCTTGCGTGTAAGCATCTGCCCACGCCTCTTGAGATTTGTTAGCGTATTTTGCTCCCAGGTAAGTTGCTCCAACGAAGGCAAGTGGCTGTGCCACGATACCTAGTGCTTCAACCCATGGGTTCGATTCTTTTTCTTTTGCTGCAAATAAACAGTCGATACAATCCACACCAGCATCACTTGCTGAAACGGCAATCTCTGTTCGTAAACATGCACGATACTCATCTTGGTACGCTGGGTGATTCATACCCGCACAGTCCATGGATGAAGCTGCAAACGCAGGTGTTTCAAAGTTCAAAAGTAATGTCATAGACATTAAACTTATTAGAACTTTCCCTTTGAAAGCCTGTTGGTGTTTGTTGTAATATCGCTTCATAAACGCGTCTCCAAAAAGGAATTATCGAGATCTTAGAACTACTCAATACTTATTTTCGGCAATTACCTGAGAAAAGTTTAGTGAGATCTTTCTGCCTACTAGGGTTTAGCTCTAAGCCTTGGTAATCGCGATGAGAATAATTTGTATAACTAAATAAGTTGAGAATGATCAGCTTCAATACCCGAGGGTTTTTCATGGTTATGGCCAATTTAGGGCTCGCTTTCGAGTGGCTCGCCTTCTTTCTTTTGATGGCCCTTGGTGTGTACACTATGCGAGTTATTAAAAATGAAAAAAGAAATTATCTGGAAAATGCACAGGAAATAATTTTTAAAAATTTTAAACTACTCACTCCGCGCTGGTGGAGTTTGGTTGATACAGGAAATGAAAATGAAATCTGCTTCAAACGTCTCGACACTCGTTACGATTGGGAAGCACGTTTTATCTGGATCACAGAAAATAGCGATAAAGATATTATCGAACTCTTCAAAGAAAAAATTTCGGATAGAAGAATTCTCTTCGACGAAGAAAATAGCGTGATTCATAATCCATCAGACTTTGCAGAAAAAGATCTCATCAAATCTGGTAAGTATGAAATGCTTCGCTTGGAAGGAACAGCAACTGCTGACCGCGCTGAGAGACTTTACTACGATGCTTTCTTAATCCGCGATATTGAGCACGGTCATTATATGTATGCCGAAAGCAAAAGCTCTATTCTAAACGGACTAGTAGAAGGCCCGTATTTTGAAGAGGTCATGCTAAGACTGGAAGTAGTTGGGTAGTAGAATTTATTTAAGTGACTACTTTCATTGCCAGGGGGGTCTCCCGGAAGTAGTGAATATTTTGCTAATCTTGAGTAAATTCCAGATTCCACCGATAATATTTCTATGAGTGTTTCCGAATACCGTATTTCGAAAAGCCGTGAAGAAATTGTAAAGCTGGTTCAAAAGAAATTTGAAGCAGAAACAACTATGACGATCTGGCAGAAAGATCCCAAGACACAAGAACGTTCTTTTAAATGTGAAGTAAAGTTTGCTTCAATCGACATCTTTGAAGGTGTCTTCTCTATCGCGATTAATGATATTGATAAAGCTCACTTCAACACTCACCTTGAAACATACTTTTTACTACAAGTTCAGGACTTCGTTTTTAAAACCAGAACATCAATTGTTCATGCTGGAAAAAATGGATCACTCACTTTTCAAATTCCTCATGACGTACGTTTGAAAGAATTACGTATTCACCCACGTGTGTATATTGATCAGGAAGAAAAAAGATTTGTGGCCGCAAAATTTAACAGTAAAGATAATGATGAAGCGCAGGTGAACGTTGCCTGCCCTATTTATAATATTTCTAAAAGTGGAATTTGCATTATCGTCAGTAAAGAGACGTTGAGTTCAGTGAAGCTGAATGAGGCGATCGCTCTTGAGGGACTAAGTTTTTTTGAATCTCTTGGTAATGAAATGAAAGCGGTTATTAAAAACGCCAGAGTTCATACTAAAAGAGGTTATGGGAAAGATGAGTACTATGCCTTAGGACTCGAGTTCCAGCAGATTTAAATCTCAGACTAAATTAATTGGGAATTTTTATAGGCCCTAAAACTAAAAAGGCCTGGTTTTCACCAGGCCTTCTTAACAAAATTAGTTCTTTTTAGGAGAGAAAAGTCTGATCTTAGCCACTAGGAATGCGATTAGATCTTCATCAGATCCAAAAACATCATCAATTAAATCACAATTAAGAACAAAGTCTTTCATTCTAACTGCGATTTGGTGAAGAGACTCAACTAGATATAATCCACCAATATTCTCGCCGTTAAACGATTTAATGATTTCTTTTCTAGCGTGGTTGAACATTTCTGATTCAGTCACGTCTTCTGGTAGGTTATCAACCCCCATTTTCTCTTCTACTTCTTCAATAGCTTGGTCTCTTACGTCTTCATCAGTTGCAAAACTAACGCCGTATTCAGTCGCCATAGCTTCAATTAGTTCTTCACGCTTTGAAGGGTGAAATTCAATCAACTTTTTCTCTTTGAGATTGTTGATTGTATAGCTAGCGAGTGCACGCAATGTATCAAAATCTGTTTTCATTGAAACCTCAATAAGTAATTATCTCTTAAAGTGTAACGACTTAAATCAGATGATACAAGAATCTTTTTAATTTTTCTTGACTAAAAGGCCTCTAAAATTGGATTTTAGTCAGCATATGATTGATTATACCGACCCAAAAATTAACTTTGTACCTACGAAATCTGCGCTTTCATGGGATGAATACTTCATGCTGCAAGCTATGATTGCTGCTTTCAAATCTAAAGATCCGGCCACGAAAGTGGGCTCAGTCTTTGTTGATAAAAATAATCACCAAATCACTATGGGCTACAATGGGTTCGTCGCTGGTATCGATGAATCAAAAGTTCCCTGGGGAAAAGACCCTTCTGCTCCATTAGAATTCCAAAAATATGGTTACGTTGTGCACAGTGAGGCAAATGCAATTTTGCACGCAAGCAGATCTCTTGAAGGCTCTCGCGCTTACGTCACACTTTTTCCATGTAATGAATGTGCGAAACTAATCGCCTCTTCAAAAGTAAAAGAAGTTATTTATCTTTCTGATAAGCATCATTCGACTGAATCAAATAGAATCGCTAAAAGAATCTTTGAATTGTCAGGGGTTACTTACAGGAAACTGGATTTTCCTCCTAATGCTCTTCATAAACTTACAGAGCATCTGCAAAACCTTCTGGGTGATATTTAGATAAACTTTAGCTTGTAGGTCTTTCTCTCTCTATCCTATAATGTGGCGAATCCCAAAACATTCACCAACCCCATTCGAGGAGAAAATCTCATGAAACCTTTTATTGTCGTTCCAGACGGCTTTGATAAATCTCTGTTTGAAGAACTAAGAAAGAACTCAAATCTAGAAGTCCATCCAACGTCAAAAGTTTCTCAAGATGAATTAAAAGCACTTCTTCCGAAAGTTGATGGATTGATCATCAGATCAGCAACAACAATCAATGCTGAACTTCTGGCATTAGCTCCAAATTTAAAAATCGTTATTCGCGCAGGTGAAGGAACGGACAATATTGATAAAACTTTATGTGCTGAAAAGGGCGTAAAAGTTGCCAACACTCCAGGAGCAAACAATAACTCTGCTGCTGAACAAGCCGTAGCTCTTATGATGTCTTGTCTTCGTAATATTCCATTCGCTGATAAAACTATGCACGAAGGGAAATGGGAAAAGAACGCTCTTACGGGATTAGAGCTTTGGAAGAAAAAAGTTGGGATCGTGGGTTTTGGTAGAATCGGACAAATCGTTGCAAAAAGAATTTCAGGATTCGAACCGGAAATTTTCTTCTTCGATCCTGTTACAGAAAAATGCGACATCGCTAATTCAAAAAGATGTCTTGATCTAAAAGAAATTTTCAGCGAGTGCGATATCATCTCTATCCACACTCCACTTATGCCACAAACAAAAGGTATGATTAATGCTGAACTATTAGGTCTGATGAAAAAAGACGCTATCCTAATCAATGCTGCTCGCGGTGGAATCGTTGATGAAGAAGCTCTATACACAACTTTAAAAGACAAAAAAATCAGAGCTGCAGGATTCGACGTATTTGCTGTTGAGCCACTTCCAGCTGATTCAAAACTAAAAGAATTATCGAACCTAATCATGTCTCCACACGTTGGAGCTTCAACTGAAGAAGCACAATTCAGAGTTGGAGAAATGGCAGTTCATCAGATCAACGAATTTTTCATGAACAAAAACCTTCTAAACGAAGTTAAGGGAAAATAATGAAAACATTAGCAATTATTGGTGCCCAATGGGGTGATGAAGGTAAAGGAAAAATTACCGATCTTCTAAGCGAAAAATGTGACGTGGTAGTAAGATACCAAGGTGGAAACAACGCCGGTCACACCATTATTGTAGATGGACGTAAAATCGTTCTTCACTTAATCCCTTCTGGGATTCTTCACAAACACAGCGTTTCTGTTATCGGACACGGTGTAGTGTTTGAACCAGAAGCTTTCCAAAAAGAATTAGTCACAGTTGCTGACGCTGGAATTAAGGTGACATCAGAGAATTTAAAAATCTCTGAGAACGTCACAGTCATCACGAGCTACAACAAACTTTTAGACGCCGCTCGCGAGTCTCAAGGTGCTGTAAAAATCGGAACAACTGGAAAAGGTATTGGCCCTGCGTACGAAGATAAAATCGCTCGTCGCGCGATCAAGATGAAAGACTTATTCGATCTTCCTTCTCTGAAAATTAAACTAGCTCGCAACCTTGAAGAAAAAGAAATCCTTTTCCGTCATCGTTACGACATCGCTTTCCCATCTGTTGATGAAGAAGCACAAAGACTATTTGAACTTGGAAAAAATGTAAGACCATTTGTGTGCGATACATTCTCTTATCTGGATCAAGCAGTTATCGCTGGCAAAAAAATTCTTTTCGAAGGTGCTCAAGGGATTCTTCTTGATATCGATTACGGAACTTATCCATTCGTTACCAGCTCATCAACTGCTCTTGGAGGAGTTTATACTGGTGCAGGAATCCCAGAATCATCAGTTCAAGAAGTTTTAGGGATCACTAAGGCCTACACAACAAGAGTTGGAGAAGGACCTTTCCCTACTGAATTATTCGATGCTGTCGGAGAACAAATTCAGACGATCGGAAAAGAGTTCGGAGCAACAACTGGAAGAAAACGTCGTTGTGGATGGATTGACCTTCCACTTCTTAAGTACTCTGTAAAAGCTTCTAACCTGACTTCTATCGCGCTTACAAAACTAGACATCCTATGTGCTGTTGATGAATTGAAAGTGTGTGTAGCGTACAAATACGAAGGTAAAACAATTGATGTAGCTTATCCTGGTATCGATCTTTACAAAGCTGAGCCTGTTTATAAAACACTTAAGCCTTTCAAAGATGATTTCACAAATAAGACTGCTAAAGACTTATCTCCAGAACTAAATGCATACATCTTGGAAATTGAAACTTTCCTTGGGATTCCTGTTGGGATTTTAGCATTTGGACCTGAGAGAAAAGAAATCCTTTTCAGAAAGGATTACTTCTAGAATGAAAATCGAAATTAGAATCGCAGAGCTTGGGGATATACCGGACATCGTGGATCACGATGTCCGTCATAAAGACGAGCCCGGTTTTAATGGGACTCTCGCTCACCCGTTTCTTCCAGGGCATCCATGGGATGCAGAAGAAATGCGAAACAATAAGCTGGTTAGTTTTTCCAAAGATATTACTGAAGAAGGATGGCAAAGAGTTTTTGTCATTGAAGCTGACGGAGAAATCCTTGGGACTCTTAACTTAAAAAATCTTTTTCACGGAACACTTCACCGTGCTCAATTAGGTATGGGACTTGAAGCTCCTCTTCGAGGCCAAGGCCTGGGAAAACAACTTCTGGACTACGCCATCAATTGGGCAAAGTCGGAAGATTCATTACTATGGATAGATTTATCTGTATTCGCTCACAACACTCCCGCTAGAAAGTTATATACCAATGCAGGCTTTGTTGAACTTGCTGTTTTAGAAGATCGCCTGCGTGTAGGTCATCATCGAATCGATGACGTACTCATGGCCCTTAAATTAAAATAATTATTTACCCTGAACTTTTTTAGCTGGTGCCTGATAGATCATGTCTTCGATCTCTTGCATTTCTTTTGCCTGTCTTTTTGTATCAACGACATTTGGCTTTTTATTTTGAACGACATCGCTGTTTTTAATCGATGCTTTTAAGGCCGTATTAGCACCATCACACACTTCACCACAGGCCTTAATAAAACCCCATGACTTTGCTCTCTCATGAGAGATCTTAAAAGATTCTTTGTAACATGAGTTGTAGCACATCGAACGCGCCTCTGCCGCCATCTCATGAGGGTCCATTCCTACATCACAAGTCGTATGGATAAAATCCATTCTTTCTTTATTAGTAGATTTAAAAAAAGCATCGAGATCAATGTTCGGGTATGTTTGTTTCTTTCCACTTGCTTTGATTTTTTCATAGGCCACAACAAGGTCACCTGATTTCTTGAAACTTCCACATTCCGTTTCTGCTGCCACAAGAGCAAAAGAATTAAATGTCAGACCAAGAATAACCAGACTCATTAATGACTTCATAAAAACTCCAACCTTAAGAATACTCCAAGGTCTCATCGGCAGATACCTCTTAAACTTTACGCTTTCATGGCTATCGTTAAGGCCATAAATGAAAAACCGCTTCCTAAGACCCCTAGAAAAATCATCACATAGAAAAATGTCGTTCTAAGAGAGGGCTTCTTCACAACTAAACTAATCGCCCCCATAACTAAACAAATCTGAAAAAAGAGATTGGAAAGATCGAACTGATCTCCGGCCTTTCCTAATGTTTCAATTTTTTCTTCGTATTCCTTAGCACCAATTACCTGACCAAGTTTCCCATCTACGTCTTGCACCCAGTTAACTTCACCAACTTTAGAAGATCCTTTTAAGATTTCAGCTTTTTCTTTTTCGTATCTCTCTATTTTCTTCGTCAATTTATCAGTGTGCTCTTTTAATAGATTTTGCGAGTTTTCATTAATCGCTTTTCCTTGAACAAGAGTGTTAATTAAATCTCTCTGACCTTCAACCACAGTCTCTCTAATACTCTTGGCCTGATACCACATGTACGAACTGGATTTCTCATTGATAAATTTAATTTCATCTTCGCCATATTTACCTGCGAACATATCGCTCAATGCCATAACGGCCGCAAAAATTGCAATGACGATCCCACATTTAATTTCAAAACTATGCTCTTCCACTTACTTTCATCCTTGAAGATTTTTTGTGACATATCTTTATGTAGCAAACGCAAATATTCAAGTTAATTTCCTAAGTGCTTTCCTAAATAAAATTTGGTAGGTTGATTTTTATGAACACACTTATCACATTTATTGTTCTCTCATTTTCAACACAACTCTTCTCTGCCGAATACCAGGTCGATTCTGTGCGTGTCTATAAGACCCAGCATCGAATGGAAATGATGTTTCAGGGTGAAGTGACCAAAGTCTACACGGTGATGTTAGGACGCGGAGGAATGGCGCCTAAAAGGCAAGAGGGAGACAAGCGAGTCCCGGAAGGTGAATACGAATTGGATTACAAAAATCCTTATTCAAAATTCTACCGCTCAATTCATGTGACTTATCCGAACTTAGAAGATATCGAACGCGCAAAAAAAATGGGTGTGAATCCAGGCTTTGATATTTTTATTCACGGTATGCCAAACTACTACACATCGCTGTCGATGATTTTGGATGACGATTCAATGGATCTTTTATTTGAAAATCGTGGAGACTGGACTGCAGGATGTATCGCGGTAGAAAATTATGAAATGAAAGAAATCTGGGACAATATGGATATAGAATTTGCTCCTATACCCATAACTATTTATCACTAAAAAACTATTTGCATCTTTATTTCGAACTTGTATTTGAACTTGCTTTTTCTGGTGCAAAATTCTGTTGATCTACAGGTTTAGCATCTCTTTTTAAATCAGAAATACTCTTACTTCCTGCTGCACTTTTTTGAATGAAGCATTTCTCGTAATCAGACCCTTCACCTTCACCATATTTTCTATACCCATCACATGGATCTGCTGGATTTCTTGGGGCCTTTTTAGGAACAGTTGTAAATTTAGATTCCTGCCATTGAATAAAACATTTTTCGTACTGAGAACCTTCATGAGTACCAGTTTTCTTATAACCCTCACATGGATCTTGAGTGCTTCTAATCTCTGTTTTTAGGCACAATTTATACTCTGCCTGAGATTTCGGTTTATTTAAAACAGAGCAATCACTTAAAGCGACATATTGTTCTGCTTTTAAACACGCTTTATATTCATCTTGATATTGAGGATGATTCATCGCCGAGCAGTTATCTTTAATGGACATTTCTGCTTTCAAACATGCTTTATATTCATCTTGAAATTGAGGATGATTAAGTCCTGAACAGTCGTCTGAAACCTTTACTTCTTTTTCAACTTTCAAACACGTTTGATACTCACTTTGATATTTAGGATGATCGAGTCCTGCACATGGGCCAACATTTTGGGCCTCAAGTTTTTTACATGCTTTGTACTCTTCTTTATATTTTGGATGTTTCATCCCTTCGCAATCGAGAGCACCCCATGCAGATGTACTCATACAGGTAACAAACAAAGTGATTAATGAAATGCTTTTCATAAATATCTCCAAGAGTCTTTTTAGAATCTAAGAGCTCATCGGATAGTTGACTAAAAAACTTAAGTTTAGATTTAAACTATTAAGATAACTGATTATCTCGGGCCTTGATTAACTGGGCCGCAATGCTGATAGCAATTTCAACTGGAGTGTTATTTCCAAAGGACTCTCCAATCGGACAATGAAGTTTTGCAATCAGATCAGGGTTGGCCCCATTCTTTTTCAGATCGGCACGAAGCACGGCCGCTTTTGAATCACTTCCAATCACACCCATATAAGGAAAGACATTTCTCTCCATAGCTGCCAGAAGAATCGGAAGATCATACGCATGACCCATGGTCATCGAAGCAATGAAAGTTCCGGGCTTCAAATCGGCAACTACATTTTTCATTTCACTCGTATGAATCTTAGTGAGCTTATGATGATCAGGAAGTTTATTAAGCCAGTCTGATCTAGGATCAGAACAAATCACCGAACACTCTAACTTTAAAAGTGTACGCACAACTTCTTGGGCCACATGGCCGGCACCAAAAATGGCAATCTCCCAAGTTGGTTTTGCCTGAACTCTCTCGAAGAAAAAACTTACCACTCCACCACAAGTCATTTTAATATCTGTCTGCAAGTTCCAATCAGCGTAATCAAAAGATTCATTTCGCTTTAGCATTTCTTTTGAATGCAGGATCACTCGCTCTTCAACTTTCCCGCCGCCGACTGTTCCATGGATATATCCATTCTCTCCAACTAAAATCTTCGCTCCCACTTCTTGCGGAGCACTTCCTTTAGTCTTCACCAGAGTCGCGACAACAAAACTTTGCCCTTGCTCTTGTAGTTCCTGAATCTTTTCTAGAATCGACTTATTCATAGCGATTAAGTTCCATTAAAATAACTTCATTGGTAGCAGGGCTCGTAATATGAGGAAGCACATCTTCACTTCTATACGACAGCGCATTTTTCACCGCTGTCCAAACACTTGATCCTAAAAGTAGTGGTGGCTCACCAACTGCTTTTGATCTCATGACGTTTCTCGTATTCGTATGGTTTTCCATTAACTCAATATTAAAGATTCTCGGAGTATCCTGAATATTGGGAATTTTATAAGTCGTAGGACTATGTGAAAGAAGTTTTCCCGATTCATGATAGAAAAGATTTTCTGTCGTTACCCATCCCATCCCTTGAATGAATGCTCCCGAAACTTGTCCGATATCAATACCGGGATTGATCGGACGCCCAAGGTCCATCAGGATATCAGTACGAAGAACTTTTAACTCTCCTGTGTACTCATCTACTTCAACTTCACTAACAGCGGCACCATTTGTGAAATAATTAAATGCGCGACCTTCGTGAGTTGATTTATCAAAACCTAAATCAGGCGTTTTATAAAAAGCATATCCTGCAAGCGAGAATTGATTCAAATAAGCAATCTTTAAAAGATCCTTAAACGTCATACTCTTTTTCGTTTTCTGATCAATAACATTCCCATCAATAAACTCAACGTGACTTAAATCGGCCTTAACATCAACCGCTGGCATCGACTTAATTCCGTCATAGACCACACCAGAGTGCTGCTGCAGGAAAACCCAACGCAGAGTCTGAAGAATCCCCTCACATGCATTAAACACGGCCCCACCATTAATATCGGTCCCACTTGAAGCGGCCGTCGGTGAAGTATTATGATTTTTTTCAGTTGATGTCGGCATCAGCACAACACTTTTATGAGGAATACCAAAACAAGTCGCAGCGATCTGCTGCATCTTCGTATTCACTCCCTGCCCCATCTCAGTGGCCCCTGTAGAAACCTGAACTGTTCCATCTAAATGAACGTTCACCAGAGCATTACCTTGATTTAAAAACTTCGTCGTAAACGCAATCCCAAACTTTGCTCCGGTCATTGAAAGACCACGAACTTTACCTGATTTCGTTTTATTAAAAGCAGAGATATTATCTTTTCTCTTTTGATACTCAGACGACTTATGAAGCTTATCAAAAAGCTCCGGCAGAAGATTGTGCTCTACTGTCTGATTATAAGGAGTAACATTTCTATCATTGATCCCATAAAGATTAATTCTTCTGACTTCAAAAGCATCTTTCTTTAAGTAATGAGCAATATCTTCAACGATACTCTCAATCGTCATATTTCCTTGCGGCCCTCCGAATCCTCTGAAGGCAGTATTCGAATGCTGATTGGTTCTCACAGCTTTCCCTTCAATGTAACAATTCTCCAGGTAATAGCACCCGTCCGCATGAAACATGGCCCTATCTAAAATCGAAGGAGTTAAATCAACATAAGCTCCACCGTTAGCAACGATCACAACTTTTAATGCGGTAATCTTTCCAGTGTCATCAAACCCTACATCATAAAAATTCTTAAACGGGTGACGCTTTCCCGTCATCATCATGTCGTCATCTTTTGTAAGCGCAAGACGAGCTGGACGATTGAGTTTGTAAGCAACCAGTCCTGCCATGGCAGCAAAGTGCGCGGCCTGAGACTCTTTCCCACCAAATCCACCACCCATTCTCTTCACCACGCAAACCACTTGTGAATAATCTAATCCAAGTGAATGCGCGACCACGTGTTGAGTTTCAGTCGGATGCTGAGAAGACGAATGCACTTCAAGCTGGCCATTTTCTAATGGATAAACCACAGTGGCCTGTGACTCCATATAAAAATGCTCTTGCCCGCCACATTCAAATGCACCTATTAAAACATTCGGCGCATTCTTTAAGGCCCCTTCAATATCTCCACGAACAAATGGATTGGCCTGACATAAAATGGAATTCTTTATAAGAGCATCATCAATCGTTAAAATTGGTTTCTCTTCTCTGACTTCTATCTTCACTAATTTTTTAACAGCATTGAATGTGTCTTCATCAGCACAAGCAATCAGACAAACTGGCTCATCAATATAACCAATCTTCTCAAAAGCTAAAATCGGCTGTTCAGGAACAATCGTCCCCCACTTATTATGAGGAATATCTTTCGCAGTAAAAACTCCAAAGACTCCTTTCATTTTTAAAGCTTCACTTCCATCAATCTTTAAAATAGCTCCCGCACAAACCGGGGCCCCAAGAACTCCGACATAAACTTCATTTTTATGTTTCGCTCTATCATCGATGAAAATACTCGATCCCGTCACATGCCCTACTGCTGAATCATGACTTACACTTTTTCCAACACTCATTTGCCACCTCCGATCTCAAGCGAGATCTCTTTAGCAAACTTCTTGAAATAGTTTTTAGAAACCAGCATTCTGTATGCGCTTGAAGCGCGAAGATCAGAAAGAGGTTTAATATATTGATCCAAAGTTTCAGCAGCCTCTTCAAAAGCTTTAACCGAAAAATCCTGGCCTGTTAATTTAGTCTCAATATCATTCAAGCGAGCAACCGTTGCGGCCACTCCACCAAGAGCAAGACGAACTGAAGTCATCTTCTTCCCGTCAATCACAACTCGCGCAGCAAATGTTACAGCAGAAATATCCAGATCCTTTCTCATCGAGACTTTATAAAGTCTCGTGACTTCGTTTGGTGCTATTACAGGAATCTTAATTCTTGTAACAATCTCACTGGTATCCATATTGAGTTTTTTATAACCAACATAAAAATCTTTTAAAACAATATCGCGCGATCCTTTTGAGTTTTGTAATTCAACAACTGCATCACTCACCATTAAAAATGGAATCGTATCTGCAATTGGAGAAGCGTTCACAACGTTCCCGATTAATGTCGCTTGATTTTTAATCTGTGGAGAAGCAAAAATATGCAGCATCTTCGCCATCTCTGGAAAGTACGCTTCTATATAATCTTCAAACTCAGTCAGAGTGACAGTCGCCCCAACCGTAATAAACTTATCATCGTGAGAAATCTTACGAAGCTCATCAATGTGATAAAGGGCCATCGTCTTCGGTGTAGAAAGTTTCCCTTTATTCACCACGACTCCAATATCAGTCGATCCAGCAACCAGTCTGATATCACCATCAGCAGCTTTAGCTGAAAGTGCTTCAGAAAGTTTCGCCGGAAGAAAAATACTCTTATCAGAAAATTTCATCTCAACCGAAGTTGATTTGATATTTTTCATTTCACTAATCCAATCCGCAGAGTGGTAGCGATCTTTCAGTAATTGAGTTTTATCTAAATTCACCGACGTCATCGCATCGACAATCGGCCCGTACCCAGTACAACGACAAAGATTTCCCGTCAGGTAGTTCTTTGCATTCTTCTCGGTAATCGTTTTGTTTTCCGATTTAAACTTCTCTGCCATTCCTGCCATCGCACAAATAAATCCAGGCGTGCAGTAACCACATTGAGCACCATTGCAATCAATCATCTTCTCTTGCACTTCATGCAACTCAATGTTCATCCCAACTTGCTTTCCAATCCCTTCAACAGTCACAACCTGTGCCCCATCAATCAGGTACAAAGGAAGGATGCACGAGTTCACTGCTTTAAAAGAAAGCTTCCCATCGGCCCCAACATCCTTAGCGATCAAAACTGTACAAGCGCCACAGTCTCCTTCCGCACATACGATTTTAGTCCCGGTTAGCAATTCTTCGTTGCGAAGAAAGTTTCCAAGAGGCATGAAGGCCTTGTCGCCTTCAATGACAATAAGTTGATCATTGATTCTAGTGGTAATTTTGTCTGTAGTTTTCATCTTACCAATTTATGGTTATTACCCTCAAAAATCAAATAATACGGCCACTTATATTTGATTCGCCGGTCGTACTATTACCCCAGCTAAAACTCTTCATTACCAGAGCTAATAAAGACCATTTTATCTATCTATTAATTAGATCAACACCACGCAAACAATATATTTCCCACATGCCCCATCCCAACCTATATTCCGCTCATATTTAGATTTAACGGGGAACAAAATGAAAAATTTATTAATTCTAGGAATGCTACTAACTTCATCAAACGTATTTGCTTCAAAGTTCGACAGCCTTAAATCTCTAAGCAATACAAAACTTGAAGTAGCTCGCACACAAATGGTGGCACTGGAAATAGTGACTCATTCTGACTTTAAAAAAGTGGCCGTGTTAAAAGCAAAAGGTGCCACTGCACAAAAACAAAGAGAAGCAACAGTCGCTCAAGCAATGCATACACTTTGCCCTTACTTTGATGACGGTGTAGCGGTTGGAGTGAATACAAAGGACGAACAAGGAACTCTTGCGGCCATCACTGACTTCACAGAATCAATGCAAATATCTTCAGGTGACTCTGATTACGACAAACTTTTTACGGTTGTTACGACAGTAAACTCTGAATCTAGCATTGAAGTTTACTCTGGTAGCACAAGCGGGAACAACACATACGGAACAGTTCTGGGCTTTTACGATACAAAAACAAACGAACTTGCAGTCTTTGCCAACTCAAACTGCGGCCGTGATGACTAAATCTATGTAATATTTTCAATTCGCGCCTCTAAATTAAATTCGGTGATAATATCCGGAAAAATTATGGAGGCCCTATGAAATCATCAATCCTACTAGGCTTAACAATCCTTTTATCAGTATCAAGCGTTTTTGCTCAAGACTCAAACAAACTTATCAGCATTGGAAAAAACAACGTTGATTCAGTAAGCATGTACGATTCAGTTCTTCATATCGTTTTAAAAGACGAAGTTGATTCAGATAAATCTTATATCATTTCATGTGAAAACAACGTTCTTGCTTTAACAGTTCTAGGTGGAGAAACTGCTCAACTGACAGCTGTGGGTAAAGTTGCAAATTGTAAAACAACGATTAGAGATATTTTCGATATCGCTTTTTCTGAAACAATGAGTGCAGACCTAAAAGTTTCGGACAAAACAGATTCACAGGGAGTTTACGGACTTTCTCTAAGCTACTCTACTAGCAAATAATTAAATAAAAAAAGGCCATCATTACGATGGCCTTTTTTATTTTTAGAATGTTTTTTTGATTTTACTGAAGAAGCTCACCAACTAATTTTCCATTATCCATGCCAGTGATTAACACTTCTCTTTCAACATTAGATAAATTCTGATCAGTCACAACTTGAACACGTACATAATTTGAAGAGTATCCTTCAAAATGACCTGCTTTATTTCTTCTTTCGAAAAGAACTTTCGTTCTCTTCCCGATTTGGTCTTCAGAAAATAGATTAAGTTTCGCGTCCCCGAACATATTCAGAGCTTTCACACGTGCTTTCTTCTCAGTTGAATGAATATGGCTATCCATTTTCGAAGCCGTCGTATTTTTTCTCTTAGAGTATGGGAAAACATGGAAGTGAGTCATCGGAAGTTCTTTTAATAAATTAAAAGTATTGTCGAATTGCTCTTTCGTTTCTCCAGGAAACCCAACAATAACGTCAGCACCGATCCCCGCGTTCGGGAAAGCGGCCATGATTTTACCAATGATTCTTTTATAATCAGCGACAGTATATTTTCTTCTCATCGCTTTTAAGATTTCATCGTCACCACTTTGAAGTGGGATATGGAAATGGTCTAAAACCTTTGGTGAAGATTTTAAGACTTCAATTAATTCATCTGTAATCGTGTTTGGCTCAACACTTGATAAACGAAATCTCTCTAATCCATCAACTGCTAGCACCTGCGCCACAAGATCGTGCAGTTTTTCGCCCGATGCTTGCTCGTACTCACCAATGTTAACTCCGGTAAGGACAATCTCTTTAAAACCCTGAGAAACGAGTTTTTTGGCCTCTATAACAGCATCTGCAACCGTGATCGCTCTCGATCTTCCGCGTGCAAAAGGAATAATGCAAAATGAACAAACATAATTACAGCCATCCTGAATTTTCAGGAATGCTCTTGTATGAGAATCAGCTGTCGTCGTAGCAGCTCCGTAGAATTGCCAAGATTTATCAACGTGAATCGCGTTTTCACTTTCTTCATCAAGGTATTCGAAAACTTTATATTTTTCAGAGTTACCAAGAACCAGGTCCACTCCCTGCATACCAGCGATTTTTTCTGGCTCCATTTGAGCGTAACAACCAGCTACAACAATCTTTCCTTCCGGAGAAGATCCATGCGCCTTTCTGATAAGATTTCTGCAGGTAGAATCAGCTGCATCTGTCACAGTACAAGTATTAATGAACACAACATCTGCCGGTTGCCCGAACTCTACAATGTCGTATCCGCGGTCTTTAAAGCCTTGAGCGATTGATCCAGTCTCAGATGTATTAAGACGGCATCCCAAAGTATGAAGGGCCACACGTTTATTATTTAAATTTAGCTCCGTATTTTCCATAGTGAGAGGAACATAGTCCGCGTTACGCTAGTTATCAAGAGCCCTGAAAAAATAATTGAACATTTATCAAAAAATAATTTGACAAAAAAGCTCGTGAACACTATTTTTAATCTCACTTTCGGAAACATAAAATGGTCTCTTAGCTCAGTTGGTTAGAGCATCTCCCTTTTAAGGAGAGGGTCCTGCGTTCGAGTCGCAGAGAGATCACCATTTTTACCGAAAATTAAGTGCATATTAAGTTTTATGCGCCCATCGTCTAGCCCGGCCTAGGACACTGCCTTTTCACGGCGGCGACTGGGGTTCGAATCCCCATGGGCGTACCAAGTTTTAAAAAAGCCTCGATTTATTCGAGGCTTTTTTTTTGCCTTTTTTCAATCTTCCATAATTAATCCAGTTAAGACAGAATCCCCACATGAAAATCTTAATAAGCTTATTTATTCTGCTAAACACTGCTTTCGCAGCTACTCCTGACTGTATCTACACTGGTCGTGGTGAAGTTTACGATTTCAACGGTAATCATCTCAAAGATCTTAGTTTTGATTTGCGACTAGAGCGCTTTAAATCAGGGCCTGGTGAATTTTATTTCAACGAGACAAAAACATTTACTGATCAATCAACGACGTTGCTTGTTTTTGGAATGGGTTGGTTTATCGGTCACTATAGTTACGATGATGGAGCTGGAAGAGTTGTTAAGGGTCAATGTTTGAATTATGGCTATTGCGTAGGAAGAAATGAGTTTCCTGATTTTAAAGGAACATTTGTTACGAGATTTAATGAACGTGAAATTTTAACGACGACGACAACTGATGACTTGATTGTTGATGAAGTTGTAAGACCAATTAATGGTGATACTTGTAGTTTTAATTAGCTTTGCCGCGTTAGCACAACCACAAGTCTGCTGGCACTTTATTTAAAGACCCGACAGGCAATCCGATTGGGATAGACTGCCAGGTCTTGTTTAATTATTAGTTACAAACCGGAACTTGATATTTTCTCTGACCATCAAAGTTAATTAACTCTGGATTGATTTCTAGAGCGATCAATTTTCTTTCACCTTGCTCACTAGTATATGAAACTTGAAGTTCATTTCCATATTGTGGGATACATTTCGAGTATGCTGAAGTAGAAAGTGATGGTAAAAATTGAGAGAAATCTTTTCCTTTTCCTTCAAATACAGTGGCAGTATTTCCGCCAAAACCACTCAAAGATGTGATCTGCTTTCCACTGATTGTATATTTCACACTGTTAATTACTACATTGCGATTTGCAGATGTAACTCGTGCACAAATTCTGAAATCATTATCTCTTTTGTAAATCATACTTCCACCACGGTCAGTTAGACCACCGTGATCCAGATCGTTCTGAGTACACTGACTAATAAGGAATGGAGGAGGCATTCTTAGAGCTTGAACCTGGGCCTCTAATTGATTTAGGTTGTATCTCATTTGATTGATCAAATTTAGTGTAAAATTTTTGAAATTATATAACTGGCCTTCATCGTTAATGTTATTCATTTGTTGATTTGATTGATTAATACTTTCAAGTTGTCTGTTTACAGCTTCAGTTGCGCCTAGAACGTTACCTGCACCCGAAACGCCTGCAAAAGATGTTGATACAGACAATAGTGCTAAAACGAAAACTAGCTTCTTCATATTTTCTCCGATGTTAAGTTCTGGACGTTGTTTTTGATATAAATGAATATTAAATGTTTTTTATGTGACTAAGCGGATAATTGAAATTTATTCACATCGAATGAAGAAGTGTCAAAAGATTAGACAGTCCTTATAGAGACAAATGTTAGTAATTTAAGCTGCTTCCAGATAAGTCAAACTGTTGATAATGATAAGGCTCAGAAGTTAGTACAAGATCTCCATCTTTCCCAATAGAAACCCCCTCGAATTGAGACTTTAAAGAGCTGAATAATTTCTTGGAAATGTACGTTGATAAATTATACTTGCTAACTAGTTTTCCATCCTCTTGCATATCCAGCAAACAATAGCTTTCATGAGACAAAATCATTAAGCGCTTTGTTTCTTGATTGAAGAAAAGTCCACTGATATCAGAAATGTGTTTCTTTAATTGAATGTCTGAAAATAATAACGTGGGTTTTACTTTTTTAATTGAAGAGTCTACAGGTCGTTGAAACTTAAAAATGGCCATCGGTTTTATTTCTTTTGCCGCATAAAACACTTTATTTACTTTATCGTAGGCCAGGCCTTCAATTCCTTTATTTCCCCAATTTTCATTATCTACATTGATAGTAAACTGATGAGCATCTTTTGCAGTGTCATAGAAGTTTTTCTCAGTGATCGTAAGAATAGAGATCAATCCAGACTCTTCAGAAATGGCAACCTCTGGGTAGTTATGACCTTCGCTTTCTTGCATACCAAGAAAGACAATCTCTTCGCTATCGCCAATGCCGGTAATTGTTATAGTTCGCTTTAGTGAGAAATTTTCATCGGTTTCATAAACAAGCCCTAGCTTATTTAGAATGAGAAAATATGATCGTGTTTCTGGACTCCAGGTAACACCAGATAAGTCGCTTGGATTCTTACCATTTTTGATAAAACTTAATTCTTTAAACTCGGACTTTAATTCAATATTTTCAAACGCAAAACTCAAAGATGTTTGGGCCAACAATGCTGCAAAAATTATAAATAATGCAAATTTCATATTTTTCCCATACTTTTTAAAGCTGTAGCGCAAATCATCTATGGGTCAAATTTTATATGAACTTAAAGGTATTCACAGATTAATTGAAACCTTTATAGATAAAATATGAAAGTGTCTAAAAATGAGACGATTCGCTTTTTCGGGTAGCGAAGACATATTTGCCATGCGCCCAAATAAAATAACGGTGAAATGATCAATTTCCCCAGTCAAAAACTCCCAAAATTGGGAAAAGTTAGATTCTAAAAGATATTTAATGCTGATTAACAGTAGGAAATCTAAATTTATTGTTCGATAATATCTCTCGAAACACACAACACAAGGATACACAATGTCAGAAGTAGGATTAAACAAGCCAGTTAAATTAAAAGCAGACCTAGCAGCATTCTGCGGAGCTACTGAGCTTCCAAGAACAGCTATTACACAAAAATTTTGGGATTACATTAAAGCAAATAACCTTCAAGCTAAAACTGAAAACGGTAAAGCTGAAGGCGCAGGGAAATACATTGTAGCTGACGCTAAACTTCTTCCGATTTTCAAAGCGACTAAAGTAACAAGTAAATCTTCTGGAAAATTGACAGACTTCACAGGTCTTCAACTTGGGCAAACTATCAGCATGCTTCAATTAGCATCTGTAGTTGGTGCGAACATCGAAGCATAAGAAATTTAATGGCCCAAAGAAATTTGGGCCATCATTCCTATAATCTCTTCACAAAAATTCAATTTAGCTCCAAGAAATTAAGTGCCTGTTTCAAATTTACAAAAATCTCAACATTAAAAGCTTCAAAGCTCCTCGGTCTTCGATGCTGCGCGGACATCTAAATCGTTGCTAAATACACTTCCCCAGAAAGAGCAACTGTGTGGAGAAGTATGAAATATCTTTTTATTCTAATAACAACGACCTTAATGCCTCAATTCTCTTATGCTGATTCAAGTGACCGGGGCATTGAAATACTGACAATCAAAAAAGACATTGCTCTAACTTCGGCCCTAAAAAATAGCAGTTTGATGTTATCCATCTGTTTGTAATATTTATAGTAGATAAATATTGTTTTTGCTCCCCAGAGTATTGTGATGGTACTTCAGGGGAAATTCTTTTGGAGGCATTATGAAAACGTTACTTCTACTTACGACTTTGCTGAGCTCCTCTGTTTTTGCAACAACATTAAAAGTTCCTCTTTTCGTAGAAGATGAAAACAAGATTATTCCTGTTTCTAAAATCAATGAACAATATAAGCTTCAAGGAAGCGATAAACTTCAGGAAGTTTTAGTGATTACAAATACACCCCAATCTATGGCTGCAGCTCGCGAAGCTCACACTGCAATTAGTGCAAAAGTAAACGCTCTTGCTGAGAAAGTTCAAAAAAATTTCTATCTTGCTGCTGATCGCCCAGGTGGATTCAAAACGAACAATCTACAAACATGTTATACAGGATCTCCAGATGAAGCCGTAGAAATTGCTGGCAACATGGGCGATTCAGTTTACTCTGATCAATTAGGAATTTTTGGTTATAAATACAAAAAACAAACGACTTACTTAGAAGGTCAAGAACCAGAAGAGACAGAAGAATTTTTAAGTGAATCATCTGCGGCTTGGAAAAACTGGAAGAGTACAAATGATGACATTCTTGTTTTAAGTCACCAAAGTGATGGTGGTGATGATGTTAACGAAGGTATTATCGTAAAATGTAAGTAAAACAATCTGGGCCCGGCATCTTGCTGGGCCTTTTTGTATCTTGTGAATTAAAGCTCAACACTCTCTTGTAAAGTTTACAAGGCTCCCTTGAAGGTTTTTAACCTCATGCTAATTTATGCTTAACAAATAATTTAACTTTGGAGAAAATATGAAAAACTCATTACTTACAATTGCTTTTTTAGCCCTAGCTTCTCTTCCTGCCGTATCAAATGCTGGCTTTATGGATAACCTTCAAGGTTCTTATTCTGTTGGTGGAAAAAAATGTAAATTTGAAGCAACTACTACAATGGCGGGAACTGCTACGATTACTCCAAACGCCTCTGGTGCAGTTGTAAATCTTAAAGTCGTTATTGCATCGTTAACAACTGAAATTCCAGTGGGGTTTAGAAATGGTAGCGGTGACGTTAAAAGCACTAAAGTAGAAGGAGATATTCTACCTCTTCCTGTCACTCGCAGAACTGTATGGAATACAGATGAAGTTAACCGCAAATCAACTATCACTGAATATGAAGGAGTTGGTCTGGCAAAAAAACGTGGAACTTATACTCTTGCAGAAGAAAATAATGGAACTGTTACTCTTTCTCTTGAAGAGAAAGGTGGTGACTTAGTTCAATGTACTCTAACTAGAAATTAATATCTAAAAAAGGCCCAGATTATTCTGGGCCTTTTTTTTATTATTACCAAACTCCGCGGCGATTATAATTGGTATAATTGGTGCCAGCAGACTTGTGGTAGTGCATCTGCTATACCGCAAGTCTGCTGGCACCGATTAATTTCGTAGTTTATTGAATAAAGAGCTGCCCAGAAAAAATAACCAGACAGTTACGACGAAAGGTAATGTCAGTGCTGGCATTCCTAAAGGTTGTAGTGCTGCTGATAGTGCGGCAGATGCGATAACTGTCGCGACTGCTGCGATCATAGTATAAATAACAGAGGCCGTATTAAACGCTAACAAAGTACTTCCTAAAGCGATGGCGGTAAGAGCTGAATTAAAACCGAAAGCTCCTGAGCGAATCGCAGGCTCTGAAGCACCAAGACCCCATGCAACCATTAATCCGATAAGTGATCCTAATATGGCCATCACACCAGCACGTCTTGAACTAATAAAGAGTCCAAGAGTAAAAAGTCCACCAGTCACTGCATTCTCTTGGAAAAAAACTTGAGCTATACCTTTAAAAAGTCCTTCTACTACTGTTGAAAAATTAACCACTCCATCTACTACTGTGATGACCATTGGCAATCCGGCCGTCGGTAGTATTTGCGTTGAATGAAGTCTGCCAAAACGTGCGCAGGCCAGTAGGAAACATAAAGTTGTAAGAACAAATGGTGATGTCAGTGTTGGCATTTTCCAGACATCGAACAAACGAATAGCAGAGGCCATGGCAACAGTTGAACATGCTGAAGCAAAAATAACATAGGCCCAGGTTAAGCTTTCAGGTTGAAGAAAATACAAAAGTGCGATTCCAACAAGGGCCCCGTTAAATCCAAATAGTCCTGCTCTAATTTGATCTTTATTAACGCCAAAAGAAATAGCAGTCATCGTGCTGACGATTGTTCCTACCAGGACGGCAAATCCAAATAATATTGAATTGTAAAAAATTCCGATTAAAAAAAGTAAACCTGCATAACTGTTATTTTGCAAGAAGACCTGACCGATACCTCTTAAAATTGCGTCTAGTAAACTTGCAAAGCTATAAGAAGAATTTTCTTCAACAACCAGACCAGTTGAACAGAGTTTTAATGCCATTGAATCATCTCCATAGTAAACGAGAGGGATCGAGTAATCTGAAAATTTTATGCCAATAGAATAATACTGTCTATCACTTATGAATTGATAATCTTGTTAAAGATTCTATGAATTTCTTCAGTTGAGAAATTCATTAAGTCATCTCCGACTGCCAACTCCCACTTCCCAATGTTTGTATCATCTGTCGGTCTGAGTTTTCTAAAAATACATATCTTTTCTTCTTGAGCAATTTTTGCTGATGCCTGTTCAAACTTTTCGAGATCGCCATGAAAAAATATATGCATCATATTTGTTTGTGGAACGGCAGGAATAATTTTAATTTTATCAAACGAAGAAAGTATTGAAGCAACTTCTTTTGCTTTCTCATAATAAGCTTCCATTCTCCCAAGTCTCATTTCCATTGAGGCACGTGCTGAAATAATATAAGGAGCAAGAGTATAAAGATTTCCACCTTGTCTTCTCTGCCATATTTTTGCTTCGTGAATAAAATCTTCAGGGCCTGCAAGGACGGCCCCTGCCATGGCGCCAAGTCCTTTATAGAAAGAGACATAAACTGAATCAAAGAGAGAGCAAATTTCTTTATAACTCTTTTTATAATAAGGTCCACACTCCCAAAGTCGCGCTCCATCCAGATGCAAAATAACATCATGAGCTCTACACCATTTTGAAATTCCCATTAGCTCTTCAAACGAGGGCAGGATTCCACCTGATTCTCTTTGAGGGAGTTCAATAATTACTGCGGCCAGTTTAGTTGGACAATTTTTAATATCGTCTAAACTTAACATGCGCTGAAATTCGCCCAACAAATGGCCATTTAAATTATGTAGATAAAGATAGCCCTTCTGCTCATGGAGCTCTAGATGACTTGATGGATGCATACCAAAGTTTGGATTTTTCTTCCTATCACTCCAGATACGAAGAGCAATTGGCTGGGCCATTGTTCCACTGATCATGAAGACACCTTTAGGTTTACCTAAAATATCAGCAACTGCATTTTCAAAGTCTTCAATGCATTTGCCGCTTCCATACATCTCAGTCATTTCATCATCGGAAACGTTGGCAGATAAAAAGAGAAACTCTTCTTTTAAATTTACCGAACGATGTGAGTTAAAAAATCTAGTGCATTGATTGAAAGCGTTTTTAATTTCTTCGTTATTCACGGGACTCTCCGATTAGGTATATTTTTATTATGCCGAACTTTTTAACTTACTAAAAGCAATTAGCTATGGGTCATTGAAAAAATCACACAAATTATCAAAAGCTTTCCCTTTTTATGAATTATGGTAAATTTAAGGAATGAATATGACTCAAACTCTTAAAGATCGTTTTAAAGCAGTTGAAACAAACCTTTCAAAAAAGACCTGGTTTAAAAAAGATAAATGGATAATCTCTGTCCATGCTTTTCCAAATGAAAAAAATGCTGAAGGTGTTACCTTTCATATCTTTAAAAAGCATTGGTGGAACGAAGATAAAAAAGGCGTCCATATTGAATCGTATCTCGATCTAAATCTTAAAAAGCAAAAGAAGACTTACCTTACGATTCATTTACTCCACTCTGATTTAATTCCGGGAACTAAGTTAAAGAGAATTGCTTTTTCCAAACCGTTTATTGATGAAATTTACGATGAAGTTAGTTCTTGGGATGGATATGATTTTAGGGTTGGCAAATATGGACAACAGCCATTTACAAAATTCTTAGATGCGACTGATTTAAAGTTTGAAAAGAATCTAGAGATTGAAGTCGAGAGAATGTGCAAGTATATGGGTCCTGTTTTAGATAAAGCGATTAAATCTATTTCATAAAAAAAGGCTTCCTACCGGAAGCCTTTTTTTAATTTATAATTTCACCAAATCTAATGGCGTTCCCAAAAGGATCATCAATCTGCATTTCATACATGCCCCATGGCATCTTTTGTAATTCATACCTAAACGTTGTCCCTCTTTCTTTTAATTCTTCAAACAGCGCTGTAATATTCTTCACTCTGATATAGCAGCTACTTTGAGTCGCTATATTCATTGCTGATTCCCTATCAGCAGACTGCCAAAAATGAATTTCAGCTGGCCCGCGCTTTACCATGAGAAAACTGTGTTCAACCATTTTAGAAATAGTATCAAATCCTAAGAAATCATTAAAAAAGGATTCAGTCTCATTGATATCACCTGAGGCCAATTGTGGGATAGCTGGGGATAATTCAAAAACATTCATTTATTAATTCCTGCTAGCTTTAAGACAAAAGAAAAGGCAAGAGCTTCTTCATGAAGGTATTCAAATCGTCCACTCTTTCCGCCGTGACCAACTTCTAATTCAACTTTCATCATAAGAAGTTTCGTTTTATCAGTTCTTAGATCACGAATCTTTTGTACCCACTTTGTCGGCTCCCAGAAAGGAACCTGACTGTCATTAAGGCCAGTCGTCACTAAAAGGTTTGGATAAGCTTGTGCAGTGACATTGTCGTATGGAGAATAACTCTTCATGTACTCATAGTACTTTTTGTTATTGGGATTTCCCCATTCTTCATATTCACCAGTTGTTAATGGCAGTGAACTATCAAGCATGGTTGTAACCACATCAACGAAAGGGACATCTGCAATAATTCCAGTATAAAGATCAGGGCGCATGTTCATCACTGCCCCCATTAATAAACCACCTGCACTTCCACCATTGGCGAACACCTTTTTAGGGTTACCGTATTTCTCTTTTAATAAATACTCAGTTCCAGCAATGAAATCTGTGAAAGAATTTTTCTTCTTAAAGAATTTTCCGTCATCGTACCAAGCTCTTCCCATTTCCTGTCCTCCACGAACATGGATAATGGCAAAAACAAAACCGCGGTCAAGAAGACTGACTCGAACAGGAGAAAAGTATGGGTCTGTGCTTATTCCATATGAACCGTAACCGTAGACGAATAATGGAGCTGATCCATCTTTCTTTGTTCCATTTTTATAAACCAGTGAAACCGGAATCTTTGTTCCATCAGTTGCTGTCGCAAACACGCGCTCAGATGTGTAGTCTGAAGATTTGTAACCTGGAACTTCTTTTTCCTTTAAAAGCTTCGATTCATTTTTTAGGATATCAAAATCAAATACTGAATAAGGTCTATTCATTGATAAGAATGTGTAACGAACCTTTGTTGTATCGTATTCAGCGTTGTCATCCACACTGACTGTATAAGCAGGATCAGGAAAACTAATATAAGTTCCGGACTTCTCTCCTTTTTTAAGGACATTGATTTTTGTTAAACCATTATTGCGTTCACTTAAAACGATGTAGTCTTTAAAAACATCTAGTCCTTCAACATAAGTGTCTGCACGGTGTGGAATAGCTTCAGTCCAGTTTTTCTTAGCAGGATTCTTTAGAGTTGTTTCCATAATACGAAAATTTTTAGCATTCCAATTCGTGCGAATATAAAAGCGATCTACACCATCAATAACACTGTACTCATGATTCTTTTCTCTTTTAGCAATCAGTTTAAATTTAGCATTCGGTTGATCAGCAGGAATATAGTGAACTTCTGAAGATAAAGTACTGTCACTTGAAATGAAGATATACTTTTCGGCCTGAGTTTTATAAACCATGGCCTCAAATTTTTCGTCTTTTTCGTTATAGACTAATTTATGTTTGCCCGTATCAAGATCGTATTTATAAATTCTATCTGCTCTTAGAGTCTTTGGATCATGTTTAGCATAGAACAGAACCTTTCCACTCATCGCCCATGTAAAGTTGCTGGTTACGTTTTCAATCTTTTGATCAAGAACTAGTCCCGTATTCATATCTTTAAAATAAATTGTAAAAACTCTGTCACCTTTTGTGTCGACAGCGTAAGCAAACAACTGCTCATTCGGGTGGAACTTAGGAAAAGTCACGCGAATGAAATCAAGGCCGGTTGCCATTTGATTTACGTTTAATAGAATTTGCTCAAATGATCCTGCCACATCTTTCTTTCTGCAATAGATACTATACTCATCACCTTTTTGAGTTCTTGAGTAATAAAGATATCCACCGTCTTTATAAGGAACAGTCTCATCTTCTTCTTTGATTCTTCCTTTCATTTCTTCATAGAGTTTGGTTTGAAGATCTTTTGTATCCTTCATCACCTCTTCGGTATAAGTATTCTCAGCTTTCAGATAATTGATCACTTTTTCATTTTTCTGTCTCATCCAGAAATAGTTATCGATGCGAGTGTCGCCGTGCTTTTTAAGTTTTGTAGGAATTTTTTCTGCGATTGGAGCTTGAGGTTCTGCTGCCATAAGATTGACCGCCATAATAGTTAATAGAAGAAATGTCGATTTGATCATTTTTCATCCGTTGATTGGGAAATAATAATCAATTCTGCTACTAATAATTAAAAACTCAAGGGAAAACTAAAAACTTAATTTTTGCCAGTAACTTTGAGGGTTTTGTGACCCTTCATTGTCGAGTCTTTGAAGTAAGCTCGCCTGAACATCCTGAGGCAGTTGAGCATTTTGAATCACTGAACGTGCTTGATCCTTTTGACCTTGTAGCTCTAGAGCTCTCACCATGTAGAAATAACCGTTTGGAGAATTTGGGAATTGCTCAATAAAACTTTGAGCATTATCAATCACACCATCATAATCATTTTTGGCCATCATGCGCATGAAAGGAATTTCAACTACGTCTTCATTCGTTAATTGAGCAGTGTTATTTGCAAGAGAGTCTTGAAGATTGTCAATATTTCCTAACAATTGTGCTTCACGACTATCAAGCTCCTGGATTTGAGCATTCAATTGAGCAAGCTCTGGTGAGTCAGCATCATAAGAACTTAATTGGGATTCAATTGTTTCACGGCTGCGAGCGAGTTCTTCAAGTTGCAGTTCAACTGTTTGCACTTCGCTATTAGTGTTTCCAATTAAAGCGGATTCACGGCGAGCGAGTTTATCGCTACTGATATTAAACTGGGCCATATTTTCCAATAGACCTTCCACTTCAACTTCATCAATGGGTTGCTTAAATTTTCCTTCTTTAACCAATAGTGAAATAAGTTTTGCTTTGTAAGCACTGTAGCTATCAGGTTCACGTGAGATAATTTCATCTGCAATCGCTATATTGTTTTCAATTGTATTGAGATCGAGATTTCTTGGTCGCTTCATTTGAGCGTCGAGTTTAATGGCCAGATCGACAGTATCAACATTAGCGAGAGGTTCATTATTAGCAGCAGCTGGTGGTGCCTGTGGTGTTTGGGCTGCAGGAGTAGCTACTGGAGCTGGTGTGGCCGCAACAGCAGGAGTCGTTGAAGTTGTTGTTTGAGTTCTGGTTGTTAGCTGAGACCATGATTTCGGGGTTCTTTTATTCTCACTCATTGAGATGATTTTAAGTCTTAGAGCACGATTTTCTGAGCGCTGACTAAAGTAAAACTTAGTTAGTAGTACAAGAATTATTGCGAGCATTATCCCAATGAAGATCATGATCCTTCTATTGATTTGAATTGAATTACGAATGCTTGTCATACCTACACCTCGTTCACTGTCAAATAAGTCAACATAACACTATGGCATTTTTTACATGGTGGCCATGAGACCCTAATAATTGACCAAATTGGTGTCATAATAACTCTAAATCTACTAATAATTTTGGCACTGCACCTGCACAAGTAGCAGCATCAAAATGTTTTTTGAAAGGGAGTTACGAACATGAACGTAAAATCATTAATATCTTCTTCTGCGGTCTTCACGGTCATTATGATGGTTTCAATTTTCAACGTGGCGAAAGCTTCTGAGAAAGTCGTTGCCACTGTTTCTAGTGATGACAATACAAAGACTTCATACCAGCTGGTTATTGATTCGAAAGATGGTCGTGGAATTGAACACTTCTACAAAGACGTTTATGAGAATGGAAAGAAAACTCGTCGTACTGAACTAGATCCAAAAGTTCTTATGGATACGGGAATGATTTTAGAACAAAGAGATAAATACGTTGTTATGAAATTAAAGAGTGATAACTTCGATCTTGAACAAGGTGGAATGGTTGTTGTTGATACACTGTACAGTGGTGTAAGTGGTGAGAGAAAAACTTACGAAATCCAATTGGCGCAGGACAAATCAGGATGGGGTCTATTCAAGGCCGGTAAAACTATTAAAGAAATTCAAATTAAAACTAACCGCGTAATGGTAATTGGCGCTGTAGGAATTAAAACTCTAGTTATGAAATAATTTTTGGGGTAAACTTAGCCCCATGTTATTTAATAGAATTATCGCCATTTTCAAAAATTATAAACAGTATGAAGTCGACGAAAATAAAAAAACTTCGCTCGACATCATACTGGCCGCAGTCACTCCAGAAGCTCCTCTAGAAGCTCGCATCGAATGGATTCAGAAATTAATCCGATGGATCAGGGCCACAGATCTCTTCGAAACCGAATCAGAAAAAATTCCAGCAACAAAAATTAAATATCTTTTTATGGTTATGGATCGCAGTCCAGAGACTAGAAATAAAGTTCAAGCGCTTTTAACCAACACCCTTCAAGAGCTCACTTCGACTGAATTCTTTTGTGAGGTTGGACTTCCTTCTCAGATCGGTCTGATTGGTGAGTTAGTTGATAAAATAACCAGCAAGATTCTTCCCAAAAAACCCATCGGCCATCAGTTAAGTGAATTGATGATTACATTATTTCCTGATGAATCTGACGTCCATTGGTTAAAATCTCTGGATGAAGCGACTTTAAATAAGTTCACAGAGCTCTTTGGTGATCAGGATGATTATCCCCACTTAAAGAGTGATATGGAAGACTCGCTGATTTATTTGATTTCTCAGATCGTAGCGATTGGACTTGGACCCGGAATTAGAAAGCGCATTCCTCATAAGAAAATGAAGTCACTTCCTTTTTTCTACTTATCAGGAAAACTAAACCTTTATTTAAAAACAAAAAATGATCCTGCTCAAACTGAACTTGCCAATAAGTTAATGGAAGAGCTAATTGAGCTGTTACATGAAACAGAGGCGGCCATCGCTGAAGTTTATGTTCACCTTGATCGTTTTGGAGTTAGCACACATTTAGTATTTCAACTAGAGAGAATGAAGCTGTTCTTAAAGAGAACTTTTGCTCTTTTAGAAATCGTTAATTCTGGTCATCTGACAAAAACAAAAATTTCTTATTTTGTTGCGGAACTTGTTGAGCAAAATCTTACTCAAAGACATGCGATGGGGATTTTCTCAAACAACGCGACTTTACTTGCTCAAAAGATTGTTGAAAACAATTCCCAGACAGGTGAACACTACATTGCCAAGGATAAAACAGAATACTGGCACATGGTAAGCTCAGCAATGGGTGGTGGTATCTTAACTGCCTTCACTGTATTCATAAAAAACTTTTTAGGGACATTATCACTAAATCAATTTTTCTACGGTGCTTTCTCGACGTTAAACTACGCGGGAAGTTTCCTTCTGATTCAGTTTGGTGGTTATACGCTGGCGACTAAACAGCCGGCCGCAACAGCTTCGGCACTCGCTAGAAAACTTGAAATCTCAGAAAATCGTGAAGGGATTGAAGCGCTGACAGATGAGATTGTACTTTTAACAAGAACACAAATTGCAGCAGTATTCGGTAACCTTGTTGCCGTCATTCCTGCCGTTCTTGTAGTGAACGTTATTTACTTCTATCTTAATGGTCATTGGACTTTTACAGAAGAAGCTGCACACTACACTATTCATTCAACAGATATTTTAGGACCTAGTGTTATTTATGCGGTCTTCACTGGATTTTTATTATGGCTTTCGAGTGTTATTGCTGGTTGGGCAGACAATTGGTATTCATTTAATCAAATAAGCTACCTGATCACTAATAACAAAAAAATCAAGACTGTTATTTCTGAAGATGGTGCAAAAAAACTTGCGCACTTTCTGGATCATGGGATTACAGGAATTGCAGGTAACATCTCACTAGGATTTTTCTTAGGATTTGTTCCCGTCATTTTAAAGTTTGTCGGTATCCCGCTTGAAGCTCGTCACGTTACACTTTCAACTGGTGCTCTGGCCGCTGCCATCCCTACTTTAGGGTTCGAAGCACTTAGTTCACCTGAATTTATCCGTGCTGCTATTGGAATTTTAGTGATTGGATTTTTAAATCTTTCGGTAAGTTTTTTATTAGCGCTTACAGTAGCTTTTAAAGCAAAGAAAATTTCTTCTCGCAGAAAAGCACTGATCTATCGATCAGTGCTTACTCGCTTCTATCAGAAACCGTTTTCGTTTTTCATACCGAAATCTTCCACATAGGGAGGTCCCAGTAGTGATTCGTAAAAATGTGGGGGAGACATCTTTCCGAATACGGCCATCATTAGCTCGTTAATATTTTCTACGAAGAAGAACTCCATCTCGTTTTTGACAACAGCTGGAACTTCTTTCAAGTCTTTCTCATTTCGCTTCGACATGATGATCTTCTTAATTCCCGCTCTGTGAGCTGCAATTAATTTTTCTTTTACACCACCAACCGGCATGACCGCTCCTCTCAGAGTAATCTCACCTGTCATCGCAAGTTTTGGATCAACCACTTTCCCTAAGACTAATGAACATAGTGCTGTGAAGATTGTGATCCCCGCACTCGGCCCATCTTTTGGAATTGATCCACTTGGTACGTGCACATGGAAGTCTGTTTTAGAAAAATCGAAACCTGGGACAAGTTTAGATAATTTTGATCTCACTAAACTTAAACCAATATGTGCCGATTCACTCATGACCTCACCCAACTTACCTGTCAGCTGAATTTTTCCCGTTCCTGGCATCATCGCACTTTCAATGAAAAGGATGTCACCACCAACTGGCGTCCAAGCAAGACCTGTCACAACTCC
Source organism: Bacteriovorax sp. PP10 (assembly GCF_035013165.1). Taxonomy (NCBI): domain Bacteria; kingdom Pseudomonadati; phylum Bdellovibrionota; class Bacteriovoracia; order Bacteriovoracales; family Bacteriovoracaceae; genus Bacteriovorax; species Bacteriovorax antarcticus. The sequence continues at coordinate 862,193 of NZ_JAYGJQ010000001.1, read as the reverse complement.
TGGAGTGGCAGTTGCCTGAGCAAGTTCATAAGTATTTTTTTCAATTCCTAAAACATCTTCTACAATTATGTTATCGATCACGATTTTTGCCTGATCGGCATTTTTCACAACCTTCTCACTCACACTGCGAAGAAGTTTGGCGATCTTTCTTTGTAAATCACGCACCCCTGCTTCTCTTGTATAGTCAGCAATAACACTTTTTAGGACTGCATCGTTCACTTCAACTCTATCAGTTGTTAACCCATGCTCTTTCAATTGTTTTGGAAGAAGATGGTTTTTAGCGATGTGAAGTTTTTCGTCACTTGTGTACCCACTCAATTGAATGATCTCCATTCTATCCAGTAAAGGATGTGGAATCGTATCAAGTGAGTTTGCAGTAGCTACGAAAAACACTTTCGATAAATCAAAAGGTAAATCTAGATACTGATCGGTAAAAGTTGAATTTTGTTCCGGATCCAGTACTTCTAAAAGTGCTGCGGCCGGATCGCCTCCGTAACCTCTACCTAATTTATCAATCTCATCCAGCATGAAAACTGGATTGTTTTCTTTAGCACGTTTAATCCCTTCGATAATTCGCCCTGGCATTGCTCCCACATATGTTCTGCGGTGACCTCTGACGTCTGAATCATCTCTTACTCCACCAAGTGAAGCGCGGACGAATTTTCTGCCTAAAGCTTTTGCAATACTTTGTCCTAGAGAAGTTTTACCAACTCCGGGAGGGCCAACGAATAAGAGAATCGATCCTTTTTTATTCGGAGAAAGCTTCATAACGGCTAAGTGTTGAACGATGTGCTTTTTGATTTTTTCCAAACCAAAGTGCTCTTCATCTAAAACTTTCTGAGCTAAATCTAAATCCAGCTCTGTTTTCGATTCTTCATTCCAAGGAAGAGATAAAATAAGTTCAACGTAATTTTTGATTACATGAGACTCAGCATTTTGTTGCCCCATTGTTTCATAACGATTGGCCTGCTCAAGAGCAACCTTCTCTATCTCTTTTGGAAGGTGGGCATCCATGATTCTATCTTTAAGCGATTTTTTCTCACCAGCTTCATTAGTATCAGAGTTAATTTCTCCCAACTCTTCTTTAATTGTTCTCAGCTGCTCACGTAAAATGGATTCACGGTAAGCTTTACTGGTTTTTTCTGAAATTTTTAATCCCATTTCATTGTTAACTTTAATCATCTCTCTTTGTTCGACTAAAAGTTCTAATACTTTTAATGAACGATTTTTAATGGAAGCAAGTTCTAAAATTTCCTGTTTTTTAGAAATGATTAACGGTAAATGTTGGGCGACAACATTGGTAAAAAGACCAGCGTCTTTAAATTCTTCTAATGTTCTCTTGAAAGTCTCTGTCGCGTTGATCGAAGCTAAGATTTCTCTTGAAACTTCTTTTAACGATGTAAGAAGTGCCTTCTCTGTCGGTCCGTCGAGGTCGATAATGTCGGGGACGATCTCTCCTTGCGCCGCCCATGAATTGAAGGCCGATTCAAACTGAATAGATTTAGCTTGAAAACGCTCGACTGATCTAACGTAGGCGATAGACTCACCTTTCTCGTTCTTCTCAATGCGTTCCACAATACAAAGAGTCCCGACTGTATAAAAGTCAGAAGACTTGATATTGTCGATTTCTGCGCCCTCTTTCAGTGACAGAGCGACAAAACGTCTCTCCTTGTCATTGTCAATGGCGCGATGAAGTGCGTTCAATCCGACCGGCTTTGAGACTAACACTGGAAGTGCAACATCTGGGAAAAGCACGGTGTTTTTAAGCACTAGGGTTGGTAAAAATTGTTCGCTCGTAATTGTATGTGTTGTTTTCATAAATATAAGGTGAGGTCACCCTGAAATTCGTCAAGGGTGCTTCTTTTTAATTTATTATTGTCATGCGTTTTGGTATGGTATTTTTATGAAAACACTTTTTAAAATAGCCTTCATTTTCCTAGCAATATCAATCGCATCAACACTTATGTATAACTATACAAATGTTGAATTTGGTCGATACGATTACTTCGATAAACATGGTTGGATATTTTTATTTTCAATTGCACTCTTCCCACGTTTAACTCTGTTGGTATCAGGACTGTTAGCAAGTACAATCGAATTCGGAGGCCTTCTTTGGTGGGCAGGATTTTTTATCGCTCCAAGAATTTTAGTCGCGTGTCTTGCAACCGTGTCATACTGGAATACGAATCCTGTTTTAGTAGTCTTCTCGTGGTTAATCGCTCTTGGTGGTGAATCATCTGAAAAATTTATTATTACAAAACGTATGAGTTCACCTCAACGTTACGATCAAGGTTTCAGCGGATCAACAATTGAAGCTGAGTACAAGGTAAAAGAATAATGAGTTCATATGTTATCAATCTTGAATGGAAAAAAGAGAGCGAAGATTTTTCGTACGAAAAATACAATCGCAATCACACTATTTCGTTCAGTGGTAACCAGACTCTAAAGAACTCTGCTTCGCCTGAGTATTTGGGAAACTCTGATATGAGTAACCCAGAAGAACTTCTGGCAAGTGCACTGGCAAGCTGTCACATGCTGACGTTTCTTGCTATCGCTTCAAAGAGTGGTTACGTTGTTGAGAGCTATACTTGTAAAGCAGAAGCTATCCTTGGAAAAAATGCTGAAGGAAGAATCAGCGTGACAGAGATCAACCTGACTCCAGAAATCAGCTACAGCGGTGACAAGAGACCTTCTGAAGAGCAATTAAAAAGTCTTCATGAGAAAGCTCACAAGAACTGCTTTATCGCTCAATCACTTCAATCAAAAGTTAATGTACTATAGTTTTTAAATTTTCTTTAGGAGACATAGTTGTGAATCAACTAGCAAATTTTTCTTACGACCCCGCAAAATGCTCACTAGCAACTTCGCTATTTAAAGCACTACAAACAATTGAACCAGCAATTCCTGCTGAGCTAACTGTTGTCGACTTTTTTAAAACACTTGAGCAGCCACCAGAAAAAGCATTAGGAGACTACGCTCTTCCATGTTTTCGATTTGCTAAAGCTATTAAGAAAAATCCTAATGAAGTAGCAACTGAATTAAAAAGACTTTTAGATGAAGAGAAAAACCCATGGGTTGAATCTATCGTTTTAAAAGGTGCCTTCCTAAACATCTTCACGAACCAAAAAGAAGTAGCGAAAGCTCTTGTTCCAACTTTGGTGAACGGTTCAGGATTTAATATTCTAAAATCAAACCCTGATCACAACAAAACAAAAGTTATGATCGAGTTTTCTCAACCTAACACTCACAAAGAGTTTCACGTTGGTCACGGACGTAACGTTTGTCTTGGAGACAGCATTTGCCGTATCTTCACTTACAACGGTTATAAAGTTATCGGTGCTAACTACATCGGTGATGAAGGAACTCACATTGCAAAATGTCTTTGGGGTGTAGAGCACTACACTGGAACTGATAAAATTGAAGAGCAGACAAACAAAGCTGAATGGCTTGGACAACGTTATGTTGAAGCTAACAATAAACTTAAAGATGCTGAAGCTGCAGATAAAGAAAACGGCACGACAATTTTTGAAACTTATAAAGCAGAAGTTGGCACGATCTTAAAAGCAATCGAAAGCAAATCTGGAAAGTATTACGAGACATGGAAAGTGACTCGTCAGTACTGCTTAGATGATTTCAACAGAATCTATAAATGGTTAGACGTGAAATTTGATCACTTCTTCTACGAGTCTGAAGTAAGCGAAGCTTCTCAGGCCATCGTTGATGAATATATGAAAAAAGGGTTATTCGTTGTCGATAACGGCGCCGTTGGTTTTGATATGACAGACAAGAAGCTTGGCTTCTTCATGGCAAGAAAATCAAATGGAACAACTCCGTACATTACAAAAGATCTTGCCCTGGCAAAAGTTAAGTTCAACGACTTCGACATCGATAGATCTATCTACGTTGTTGGGAGTGAACAAAACTTCCACTTCAAACAATTATTCTACGCTCTGGAAAAAATGGGATTCCCACAAGCTTCTCAGTGTTACCACTTATCTTACGGGATGGTTGTTCGTCCTGACGGAAAAATGTCATCACGTTCTGGTAACTCTTTTACTTTCTTCCAACTGATCGATTTGGTTGTCGCAGAGATCAATACGTATCTTGAAAAATACAGTACTGAATGGTCGAAAGAACAAAGAGAAGACACTGCTCATAAGCTTGCTGTTGGAGCGATTAAATACGGAATGCTTCAAGCAGACCCAAATAAAGAAATCGTTTTTGACCCGAAAGAATGGGTTTCGTTCGAAGGAAACTCAGGGCCGTACTTAATGTACAGTTACGCTCGTACGCAATCGATTTTAAGAAAAGCGACTGAGCAAGGATTAAAAGGAAGTCTGGAACACCTGGATCTTTTAACTCATGAATCAGAACGTGACTTAATGAGACACTTATACGACTTCAATAAAGTGACAATCAATGCATGTGACAACTACCGTCCTTCTACGATTGCTAATCACCTGTTCTTTACTTGTAAGGCCTATAACCGCTTCTACACTGAAGTTTCTGTTATGAAGGCAGAGACTGAAGATTTACGTGCAGCTCGCTTAAGCCTGCTTCAGGCATTTGGTGACACGTTAAAAACAGGATTATATCTTTTAGGTATTACTCCTCCAGAAAAAATGTAGTAAAAGGGAGCTTCGGCTCCCTTTTTAATAATTGGATATACCTGTGACCTATTTTCTATATTTCTTAATTTTTATTACTAACCTGCTTGGTCTTTGGAAAGTATTTGAAAAAGCTGGTTACCCTGGTTGGTCTGCTTTTATACCGCTCTATAACGTCTATATCTTAGTCAGAATCGTAGACTTACCTGTTCTATTTATTCTTTTCTATTTTGTCCCAGTCATCAATATTATGGCCCACGCCTATACCTGCTTTAAGCTGGCCCAGTGTTTTGATAAAGGACTCTTCTACACTGTAGGGATCTTCTTTCTCCCTTTCATTTTCATACCTGTTTTAGGTTTTGGAAAATCGCGCTTCACAGGCATTCCACTAAGGATGATGTCGCTTTAAAGCGTTTTCTTTTGATAGATAAAGAAAAAATTATCTTCAAATGCCTGACTAAACCTTTTCATTACTAATAAAGACTTAATTGATCCCGATAAAGAATGTGAGGTAATCACATGAAAAGAGTCATCGCGAACTTAATTATTTTGTCATTTATTCTTAGTATTGCTGCCAGTTGTGGCCATACAGAGAAGCGCTTGCCTGCTCAATATGCTCAGACAGATGAAGTGCTGGTGAACGTTGGAATACCCTTTAAAACGATCGAGAGAGAAGTTCAAAAGCTGGCCGGCCCTAAGGAAGTTCTAAGAAAAATAGAATACGTCCGCATTGACCCTCTAACCAGAATTTTATCAATCAAAGGCGTAGTTAACTACCCGCTCGAAAAACTTTTTAATTTTGGTATTCCTCTTCCAGCAGGTACAGCGGGAGCAGAAAATCATGTTTTTGAACTTGCCATCAGTTTCCCTGAGGCCAAAGAACTTTCACAAACTCGTTATTTTAGAATTAAATTTCATCGTTTTAAAATTAATGGCGATGACTATCTAAACGCTTTCTCTGTAGTAGGAAGTTTCATTCAGACCATCATGGCCAATTCTGATTTGATTCGTTACGTGTACAATCAGGCAAGCTCTGCGCTACCACAAAATACTGATTCAATGATGATGATGAAACAGGTTGTTGAAACCGATGGCTTTGTCATTAATCCGACGATGCGAACAATTGCGGTCAAACTCAATACTGGCTATTTTTCACAGCTCAAAATGTATGATGAAATTGAAAACCTAAGACTTTGGTATTTTGGACCTGATCTTCTAAGTGGTACTAAAGATTATGCGGTTTTTAGACTTATTGCTGGAATTGGAAAACCCTCTGATCGTTGGGTCACTCAACAGATTGCAGACGTTAACAATGATGACAAAACTATTCTGGAAATTAGAAATGAACTTTATAAAATTTATTCTAATTACGCTAAGACAGGAGCAGAGCTGGTTGCTTATTTTGAGCAAATTTTAATTAGTGAAAAAATCACTGTCACAAAACTTGCGCCTCGTTATCAAAAAGAAATTGAAAACTTTAAAAATGACCTTCGTATTGGAGGTCGTAATGTTTTAGTCGCTGAAAATCAACTCTTTCAGGCAGACCCGGAAAACGAGTACCTTAACTTCATTGAAAATGAAAAAGGCCGCGCCCGCTTTTTCATGACAGATCTTGATCGTCGATTGAGCATTGATAATGCCATTCGCAGTGATGCCGATCTAAAAAATAAAAACCTGCCAATCATTACCAAAAGAATTAGTCAGGACCTTCTTAACTCATCGATGAATTTCCTTCGCGATACTGAAGATGATGGCCAATACTATGTTAAAGAAGCAAATTTCGTTCTAGCTCCGAATCTTCCAGGAATTATTCTTAGAGGTAAATTGAATCTGGACCTGAATTACCTCTTAGGTCAAATCGATTCTAGTTTTGTCGGGAAAAAAGTTGATAAAAACAAAAGCTGGGATAGCGATGGAATTCCTTTTGAAATCGTCGTGGAGACAAATCTGGGTAAGGATGGATGGCTTGGAATTGATCCGAAGTCTATCAAGTTATTCGATGGAGAAAAGAAATTACAATTTAGTCGTAGCTCTAAAAACCAGCAGTTCTTTTTAGACTTCATAAAAGTTTATTTAAGCCAGACCCTAGCGGCAATGAATTATGATACTCAGGAACTTAATGATACTCCTGAAAAAATCAGAGAAAGAAGAATTAAAGATTTATCGGATTACTTAAAAGGCGTCAAAGACCTCTATGGAAGTGTGGCCAGTAAACCTTCATCTGACACGATTGTAAAATCAATGGACTTTGATATTAAGATGAATCCGGCCAGTGCCATGGGTGCTGCTTACATGAAGAAAAAAGGACAAATTCTTTTTTCAGATCTTTTTAAATACGATTCTGTAGATAAGCTCTTCAAAATTAAGCTTGATCCAAAACTTGTTTTTGATTCGATTGAAGGAGCTGATAATACTCTTCAAGTATGGGGGCTTGCCCCTTATGTTTCAAAAGACCTCAACAATACATTCCTGGAAGTTAGTGTCGGAGAAGGAGCTCGCGGGCGCAATTACGTCGACTCTCTGGAAAATCGCGCTGCTGATCTGGATAATACCGCTTTCTCCGGAATTTATCAGGACTACAATCAAAGCTCTGCTGATTTTATTGCTTCAATCAATTTTCTTTATCTGGAAACATACACCAATCACCTTTTCCAAAACATGCTGAAGTTGCAGAATGCTCAATATGAAAAAGAGTTATTAATAGATCAAGAGCAAAGTCATACCTTATTGGATAACTTAACTCTAAAAGTCACTCCTGATAAAAGAATCACATTGAATTTAAAAGTCAGTACTATTGAAAAAAAGAAAGTGCTCTTCAGTTGGATTAGGGATCAAAAATGGAAAGTTGTTAAGGATTCATATTCTTTAAGTGCGGAGTTATCCCTTAACCCGAGAAAACTATCTCAAATCAAAGATCAGTTAAAAGAAGATAAACTTCCGATCTATTATAATGACGAGGCCATTGGCGTAACTCTTCATAAGGTGAAAGTTGAATTTGGAAAACCTTCACTCATTAATTCAACTTTAAGTAAGCTGACCAACCTGAATCTGGATCTACCACTGGTTAATAAGTTCAATAGTCTTATTTTAAAAATAGTCAGTGTCTATTTCAACTCTCAGTATAAAGATGATCGAATGCTCGCTGGTAGCGACATAGAAGAGATGGTGAAAGTCCTGACGACGAATAAAGAGATTATTTTACTTTTAAACCCACGTCTTGCCGGTGCCGCATTTGAAGTGAAGCTAGCAGGTAATGATAATTTTATCGACCAGTCGCTTAAGCTTGATACGAAAAACCAGGAAATGCATATGGTTTACACGACTGCGACGGCGATGGCGAAAATCGACAAGCGCGAGCTGGCCAGCATTTCTGTCTCTGCTAATAATTTAATCGATCCTTACTTAAAAATGAATAATGCTGATTTAATTAAGGCCATTAATAAAGATCTACTCATTGATAAAATTATCAGAGCATCAGATAAGACTAAGCTTAGTGTTTATAATCGTCTGATTCAGGTTATGACTCATTATGATCCTGTGATGAATGTCGCTAAAATCCCTTCTCCTTCAAAAAATGCTGAGCAACGCCTGACGGTTGGTGGATCAGAGCTTATGTATTTTGCGGGAGCAAGCTACCTGGTTCATGCCAAACTGGATGCTTTAGTTAAAAAAATTGAAGCTAGTAAAATGCAGAACCAAGTGACGTTTTTTGACAGCTTAGTGGAAGGGCGAAATAAATTGCGTGATATGATCCTTAATCCACTATATACAAAATATAAAAACGATCATCATCAGCTCAATGAGTCCGTCATTAAAAATTATCGTACTTTTTGGACTTATCAGTTTTACCCGGACGCCTACTTTGCAGAAAGTGTTTATCAGGTTCTTTCAAAATAAAGCATAATCAGAAAGGGAGTCTTTAAAAGACTCCCTTTTTTATTTTAAAGCGCAGTAGCTATTCTCGGTGGAGTCTTTTAAAAGACTTTTCAATTTCGGCTGAGAGTAATAAATCTTTTCTTGTCTCAAACGATTCGTAGGATATGAACTTCCTTCTACTAAAGTACTCTCATCACACAAATCCGGCCTTAACTTAGAAATATCCAGCTCTTTATAATGTGAAATCACTTCTGCTGAAAACCAATCTGCAAACGTTTCTGGCAATTGATCTGCCTGAATTCCCTTAGGAGGATAGGCCTGTTTATTACATGTTGGATTTGCTTTAAGTGCTGCTACTAATTCCGGTGTTAACTTCCCTGCCTTACCAAAGGCCTCAAGTTTGCTGTCGTCTCTTTTTTTAGCGCCGACACTACTACTTGACCTTAGACATTGTCCTACCTTTTCAAAAGGCCATGGGCCTTCGAAAAACGCTCCCCATCTGCAAGGATCAAAAGCATGTCCAATCTCGTGAGCAAAGACGGCCATAATCGTTTCATCATTAGAATATGAAAGAGAATTTAGTCCGATATTGATTTCATTTGAGAGAGGGTCATAAGCAATCCCCCAATCAATGAGATCAAGTGGAATAGCTTTATTGCGGGCAGTTTTTAAATGCTCCGGCCAGTAAAGTTTAATCGAGTTAATCTTTGCGATGATCACTTTATTTTGCGGAAGATTCATTTCATTAATCGTTTGTACTGCAAGTATTTTGGCCGTACTAAAATTTTTATTCATCTGATCTTTGAAGCTTTTATTAAAATTGGATTGAAGAAGACCATCAACCAGCTTTTCGATCTCAGCATCAATCTTTGCGTCTCCTTGCGGATACTTCATAAGTAAAAAGCTTCTGGCAAAGTACTGGCGCCATGACTTGGCCACATCTTCTTCAGATTTACCTTTAAAGTTTCCCTTCGCGTACCAGCTGGTTACAAATGGGCTTTTAGCAGTAATGAGTTTTGATAAGATTCCATCGGCCTGAGCAGCGATGACTTTATTGTTAGCAAAAGCATCGATGCTTTTTTCTGTTTCGCTCTTCATCTTTAGATAGTTATTCGGCAACTCGTAGTTTGTGCAGAAAGAGGCGGCCCCCGCACTTGTTAAGTAGAATCCAATTAAAATGCTTGATAAATATTTCATAGTTAAAGCTTAAAAAGGATAGTCGAACTTGTCCAATTTTAAGTATTTAGAACTTTATGCCCCTGTAGATTTTGTACATTTTTCACGAAATCCCCTATCAATCCCAAAACAGTGTATTTATACCCCTCACAATAATCCGCGGCCATTAGGAGACACGTATGATGAATAAAAGAATTTTAACTCTGATTGCCTTCAGTGCTCTTAGTGCAAGCTCTTTCGCTGGAGTTGTAAAAGATAAGACCAAGGAAATTGTTTTTAAAAATACTAACTGTGCGGCCACTGATTCATGTGACCTGGTAGAGTTTAGAGTTCAGTCATATGACTATCACGTTATCTTTGCTGATCAGTCCCCTTCTCATGGAACAAGTGCCTTCATGAGTTACACGACTAAGAATATTGATGACCTGGAAAACTATGCAATCGTTCAACAGATCAAAGGATGTATTTTTGATTCTGGACAAAACTATGATGGCGAAGTTATCAAATCGAGCAACTACGTACGCGATTTATTCGGTCAATCTGTAGACTACAAACATACTGAATGGACGATTGACTCAATCGACGAAGATCCAATGTACAACAACAGTGTTCCTGAGTTACGTCATGGTTCATATAGATGGAATACAGTAAAAAACTCTTATGCGAAGGATACTGAGAAAGTGTACGCAAAAGAGAGACCGACATCACCAACTCTGTATGTTTCAGATTTACCTGGAACAGCTTTTGCTGATAACAACGAAGCTAAAAACATCAGTTTGCAATTCAACACATGTATTTATAAGACAGGGAAAATCCCTCTGGTAGCGACTCCTGGTGATGTAAACTTTAGTGAGCCCATTGCATGTATCCCATGGAAGAGTTCATTCATTTACAATCATGCCGCTAAGAAGTTCGAAGCTAAGAATGAAATTGATTCATTTTGTAATCAGTAAATATGAAAAAGGGAGCCTAGGCTCCCTTTTTTTATTCTGTAAATTGTCTAAGCATCAATAGAAATAATTTCGTAATTTTTCTTCTTCATCGAAGTTAAGCTCTCAGGAAGATTTTCAATAATTGATTCTTCCAGTGCGCTGATAATCTTCTCTTTCAGAAATATGCGATTGTGTACGAGTGAGACTTCTCTCGTAGGTATTGGTGATTGGAATTCGCGTACGTGACTCATCTCTTCTTTAGATAAATTAAGCACGGCCAATTGAGGCAGAAGTGTATATCCACTGCTGTTTAAAACCATATTCTTCAATGTTTCAAGATTTCCACTTTCAAACTTTAAATTGTCGTGAAGACCGTTGTCGCGAGATAGCTTACAAAGATTTAAAACTTGCTGTCTAAAGCAATGACCTTCATTTAAAAGCCATACATCAGATGTATCCAAGTCTTTATCCTTAACTTTCGCTTTCTTTAAAAGGTGATGCCCTTCAGAAGCAAAAACTGAGAATGGTTCATGAAATAAAACACGTTCAATAAAACTCTCACCTTGAATAGGTGTGACTAATAACCCAGCATCGATTTCATCTTTAGCTAACAGTTCGATAATATCTTCAGTCTTGTACTCTTCAATCGTAAGATTCACATTAGGATGCTTTTGAACAAAGTCTCCGGCAAAAAGCGGAATCACGTAAGGAGCAAGAGTGGGAATAACGGCAAGTCTGAATTCTCCTCTCACTTCACCTTTATTGGCATCAATGATCGAGAAGATCTTTTTATACTCACGAAGCACCAAGCGTGCCTGATTGATAATTTGCGTGCCTTCATCTGTCGGAAGAATAGGATTTTTTGAGCGGTCAAAAATAATGACGCCCATTTCTTCTTCAGCTTTTTGGAGCTGCATACTAAGAGTTGGTTGAGTCACATTGCAAGCTTTGGCAGCTTTTCCAAAGTGACGGTATTTATCTACGGCGAGAACATATTCTAATTGTGTGATTGTCATAGATTTATTCTATCGAAAATAAATCGCGATGGCCACCATGCAGATAAACATGAGAAAAAATGAACGAAGCCATTTGCGGTCGCTAGGCACAATATCGTAACCGAAGTAAAAACTCTTGTTCGGGTTAAGACCTCTGGTTACCAGCGATAAAGATCCACGTTGAGAATGCCTGATCGCAAATACCAAAAGAGGAAATAAAACAAACAATCTATCCCACCATCCCAAACCTCTAAAGCGGGCCGACAGTCTGATGCGATCAAATTCTTCTTTAAAAAGTAAAATTGAATTAAGGGCAATTAGAAGTGGATACCCCATAATCACTTTAAGACCTTTATGGATAATTAAGTAGAGGATCACTTTAGTGTAAATAATGGCGTATGTTGAGCACATCGAAACGAGAGACAACATAAATAAACGCGAAAAATTAATCAGACCATTCATTAAGGCCGCTTTATAAAAAGTGAAATGACCAACGTAGAGTTGCTCTCCTACTCTTAGTTTCTCACCTGGGTATAAAAGATTTAAGAATAAAAAGACTGAAGAAAAAATAAGTGCAAAGAGTGCGAGCTTAATCAGGACTCTGGTCGGAAGTCCATTTTTTATATAAAGATATAATAGGAAGCCGACCATAAGGAAGTTGAGCGGCAATGTCTTCGAAGCCAATAAAAAAACGAGCCCGAACATACTCATAATCAGCAAGTACCATGAGTGAATAAATTCTTTTTTAGTCTCAAGAAATTTCATTCAAACTCCCTGACTCTAAAACAAAAACGCGATCGGCAGTTTTTTTAATAAATTGATCATCGTGGGAAATGAAAAGCTGAATCAGTCCCAGTTTTTTCAATTCTTTCATGAGCTGAGAGATTTCTAAAATAGATCTTTGATCCTGACCAAATGTAGGTTCATCGAAAAGGAGCAAGCTCTTTCCTAGAAAAACAGTCATCAAAATAGAAAGTCTTCTTTTTTCTCCTTCTGAAAGAAGAAAAGGAGATTTATCCAGGTTGATTTCATGAAAGAAGCGCTTTAAGAGTTCTTCTTTCAACTCAGGTGAGCTGATATGTTTAAAACTTTGTTTTAATTCTTCTGCAATCGTATCGTAGAAAAAATGTGACTCTGGATTTTGAAAAATAAATCCTACGTTGGAAAAGATCTTTTTATTTCTAAATTTCTTTTTTCCTACTTCTAAAGTCACTTCACCAGAGCTTGGATCAATAATGCCGGCCAGAAGTTTAAATAGGGTACTCTTCCCCATTCCATTTCTTCCCTTTATGGCGATGATTTCTCCGGCCTTAAATTGAACGTTAAGATTATTTAATAGACTCGTATTTTTAGCGTAAGAAAAAGAAACATGCGAGACTTTTAATAAAAGGTCTTTAAAATGAGGAATCGCCACTTCTGCTAAGTTAACATTCTCAATTGGTTTAACTTCTGAAAAATTCAAGTCAGATCTTTCAGCAATCTTTCCATCAATCGATACTTCCAGAACTCTGGTAACCAGATCTTTAATTTCTTCAACATGGTGGTCAACAATAATAACCAGACGGTCACCTTTGATCGAATTTAAAAAATGATAAAACTCAGCGCGAGCTTTGGGATCTAAAAATGCAGTTGGCTCATCTAAAAGTAAAACTTCCGGGTTAATCGCCAATAGCGAAGCTAGTACTAACTTCTGGCATTCACCATTAGAGAGTTGAGCATTTTGTTTGCCCCAAATATTGTTGAGATTAAATAACTTTTCAAATTTCTCTTTCGAAGCATTCATCTCTTCGCGGGTGAAATTGAAATTCTCCATCGAAAATAAAAACTCTTCTTCTGGAGTCGGATAAATAAGCTGACTAAAAGGATTTTGGAAGAGATAAAGAATTTTCTGTAGATTCTCCTGAAAATGAACACCACTTAATGGTTTTCCGTGAAATTCCACAGTTCCCACCAACTCTCCACTCGAGTATTCAGGAATAATTCCTTTTAATACTTTTAGTAGAGTCGACTTTCCTCCACCTGAAGGGCCAACAATGGCGATCATTTCGTTTTTATCAAACGTCAGCGGTTTTTCTAAGAATATATTTTTAGCTTTTCCACTTTTTCCGTATGAATAAGAAAAAGGATTTAATTTATACATCTTGATCTTTACCGATTAAGAACTGATCTAGAATTCCTAAACGTACTAATCGTTTCCCCAGTAAATAACTGAAAACTCCAGCGAAAATAATCGAAGAAATAATAAACGACGACAATTGCAGAACATTGAAACCTAAATTTAAAGCTCCATAGTCGTACAGATAATAATCAAGTGCATAACTAAATAATGCTGAAAGCGCAGAGGCCACCATCAGTACTGGTAAATTCCATTTGCGGTAAAGAAAAATGAAAAAGATAATTTCACAACCAAGGCCTTGTACTAGTCCCCATAACAGTGACATCAATCCCCAATGAGTTAACAAGCTTTCAATGAAGGCGGCCATGACAGAAGCAATGATGGCGATTCCTGGTTTTCTTACAATGTAGGGCACTAAGACAGCAGATAGTATCCAGAATCCTGCGACTAAATAACTAAGGCCCGCGACTTTTAAAAAAGGTTTCGCAAGGTCATAAACAAAAGTCCATCCCCAGAATGCGACACCCAATGCCACAGCGAGCACTAACGTCAAAACGATTTCAAAAATGGTAATAGATTTAAAAGAAGCTACAGTGCGCGTGATAATAGTCATGTTTTCCTTTCCTACGCAGGCATTACCCTGGTCAGGTTTAAGGGTATTTCTCAGGCCAAAACGATGACCACCCCTAGGTTTATTATTGAGACCCATTTTACCAAATTTTATAGACATATAGCAATGAAATTTGAATTCAATTTTCTTTGCATACCGGACCAAAAAGACATACCCTACTCGGGTCGTAAATATTCCATAATAACAAAAGGATTGACCGTGAGTAATCAACGAAATGATCGCACAGAACGTAATGATGCGGACACAAAAAGACAAGATGCCCTGGACTACCATTCAGACGGGCGCCCCGGTAAGATTGAAGTAATCTCTACCAAACCAACAATGACTTCTTATGACTTAACTAAAGCTTACTCTCCAGGAGTTGCTTGGCCATGTCTTGAGATTGCTCGTGACCCTGAACTTGCCTACAAGTACACAGCGAAAGGAAACTTAGTTGGAGTTATCTCTAACGGTACAGCTGTTCTTGGTTTAGGTAACATCGGAGCTGTTGCAGGGAAACCTGTAATGGAAGGAAAAGGACTACTCTTCAAACGTTTTGCTGACATCGATGTTTTCGACATCGAAGTTAACGAACTGACTGTTGAAGGAATGGTTAAAATCGTTTCAGCACTAGAGCCAACATTCGGGGGAATCAACCTTGAAGACATTAAAGCTCCTGAGTGTTTTGAAATCGAAACTCAATTAATTGAAAAAATGCAAATTCCGGTTTTCCACGATGACCAGCACGGTACAGCGATTATCGCTTCTGCTGCTTTGTTAAACGCTCTGGAAATTACTGGTCGTGATATTAAGAAAACAAAAGTTGCTGTTTCAGGTGCTGGAGCTGCAGCGATATCTTGTGCAAAATTATTTTTCGAACTTGGACTTCCAAAAGAAAATTTAATTATGTGTGATTCTAACGGAGCGATCTACAAAGGTCGTAAAGAAGGAATGAACAAGTACAAAGACGATTTCGCAGTTGATACTAAAGCTCGTACATTAGGCGACGCGATGGTTGGTGCTGACGTTTTCATCGGATGTTCTGCTAGAGGTTTAGTAACTCAGCAGATGGTTAAAGACATGGCAAAAAATCCAATCATTTTTGCAATGGCCAATCCAGATCCAGAAATTTATCCATCAGAAGTTCACGCTGTTCGTGACGATGCTATTATGGCCACAGGAAGATCAGACTTCCCTAACCAGGTTAACAACGTTCTAGGTTTCCCATTCATCTTTAGAGGTGCATTGGATGTACGCGCTCGCAAAATCAACATCGAAATGAAACTTGCTGCTGTTCATGCTCTTGCTGCTCTAGCAAAGGAAGAAGTTCCTGAAGAAGTAAAAATGGCATACGGTGGAGAAGATTTTAAATTCGGTAAGAACTACCTAATTCCAAAACCATTCGATCCAAGAGTTCTTGTACGTGTCACTCCAGCTGTAGCAAAAGCTGCAATGGAATCTGGTGTAGCAAGAATCAATATCCCTGATCTTCACGTTTACGCTCGCGCCCTTGAAGGACGTATGGGTAACACTGCTGGATTCATGAAGTCTCTTCGTGACCGTCTAAGCACATATGTTAACAAGTCTGGTAAAAAAGTTAGAGTTGTATTCGCAGAAGGAACAAACACTCGTATTCTTCAAGCTGTTAAACAACTTGTTGAAGAAGATAAAATCGAGCCAATTCTTCTTGGAAGAAAAAAAGCAATTCACAAAAAAATGGATATGCTTGGTCTTGAAAAATACAAAGACGATGTTCGTACAATCAATCCAAGAAAACATGAAGAATTCGAAAACTACGTTCGCATGTACTCGAAAGAGAGACAAAGAAGTGGTGTATCGGTTTACCATGCTGAAGAGCTTATGAGCCACCAGAACTATTTCGGTTCTATGATGGTTAAGCACGGTTTAGCAGACGCTGTTATCGCTGGTCCAACATTGAACTACGCTGACTGCTTCCCTCCTCTAATGCACGTACTAGGCACACAAGATAAAAAATCTGCTGCCGGTATCTTCATCATGAGTTTTAAAAACCGCGTTCTCTTCTTTGCTGACTGTGCTGTTCAAATCGAGCCAACTGCTGATCAGTTATGTGAAACAGCAGCAAGTACAGCTGAGCTATTTAGAAAATTAATGAAACGTGAGCCACGTATTGCTTTCCTAAGTTTTTCTAATTTTGGATCAAACGATTCAGAAAAAGCAAAAGTCGTAAGAAAAGCGGTTCAGTTGACAAAAACTCGCTACCCTAACCTTCTTATTGATGGTGAAATGCAAGCTGACGTTGCTGTTAACAAAGGTCTAATGGACAAGCTATTTAGTTTCTCTACTTTAGATGGTCCTACAGACATTCTAGTGTTCCCAGAGCTAAACTCTGCTAACATCAGTTACAAACTTCTTTCTCAACTTGGAAATGCTAACGCTATCGGGCCAATTCTTCTTCCGATGAACGCACCAGCTAACATTATCCCGAGAACGGCAAGTGTGACTGAAATTGTGAATATGTCTGTGCTTTCAGCACTATTATCTGATAAAAAAATGAGTACAAAGGAATAATTATGAGTAAAATTATTGTAAACACGGATCTAGCACCAGCAGCTGTAGGAACATACTCTCAAGGTGTGGCCGTTAACGGAACTTATTATTTCTCAGGACAAATTGGAATCGATCCAAAGACCAATGCTCTTGTAGAAGGATTCGGACCTCAACTAAACCAGGTTATGAAGAACATCGATGGATTATTAACGTCTCAAGGTTTAACTCGCGAGAACATTGTTAAGACTTCTATCTTCCTAACTGACCTTGGAAACTTCTCTGCTGTTAATGATGCTTATGTTGAATTCTTCAAAGCACCATACCCAGCTAGAAGCACAGTTGAAGTTCCAAAACTTCCAAAAGGCGCAGTAGTTGAGATCGAAGTAATAGCGGCAAAATAAAAAATGATTTTAAAAAGCAAATACGTATTCGAATCTAAAGGCACAAGAATGTACCGACACTTTTTAAGTGCCGTCATCATTCTTGTGTCTCTCTTCCTTTGTTACACTTTCGTCTGCGCGATCCTATTACTAGACGCCAGAAATGAAGGTAAAAACTCTAAGGCCACTTTCGTTCAAACTCCACCGGACTTGATCGTAGTTTTCACCGGAGCTCAAGGAAGAATAGAATACGCCGTTAAAAGCGCCCAAGAGTTCAGACAACCAAACGTTTTCATCACAGGAGTCCACGAAAAGAACTCCGTGAAAACCATCATGAACAACACAGCTGCAACAGACCCCACAGAATCAACTGACCATATCGAGCTAGACTATACAGCAAGAAACACTGTTGAAAACGTAGTCTCAACTCTAAAGTACCTAAGAAACAACCGCGGTCTCAACAAGATCCTAGTTGTCTCTAGCGACTACCACATTATGCGCATCAAAATGATCTTCGAAACGTTGATTAAGGAAGATGAAAAGTTTGAAATCTTCTTCTCCCCAGTGCCATCGAACTACCTAAGCTTCAGAAGCATTAAAATCCTCTACACAGAAGTTTTTAAACTAGTACGCACAAAACTATTCCTAATCTACTGGGATGAAAAATCTCCCATTGGAAACTTCTACTAGTTAATAATGTATTAAAAATAATCCTCAAAAGTTTCCAAGGATGCCAGATACTAGGCGACTAGAAGCGATTGAGGAGACGTACGTTTGTACGTCGACGATTGAGCGCCGACGGCAACGACGTAGATGGTATTCTTGGGAACTTTTCAGTCTTTTATACTCTGGTAACAGAGATAACTTCTTCAAGCGACTCAATGGCACTAATTGTTTTTAGCAGCTCGCTATAGTCCTTAACCTCAACTTCAAAGATAAAACTACCTTTTCTATCTGGCATCGACTTAGCAAGAGCAGAACGAATGTTGATCCCAACATTGTTAATAGTCTTAGAGATAAGAGATAAAATCCCTGGCTTATCCTGAGTCGTCACACGCACACTAACAGGGTGAGTGAAGCTAAACCCTTTATTCCAAGATACTTTAATCGTACGAATCAATGTCTCAGCATCAACGCGGTTACAGTGAGAAGTATGCACCGTAATCCCACGCCCACGCGTAATGAACCCCACAATACTGTCACCCGGAATCGGATTACAACAACGGGCCATACGAACCATAACATCACTCATCCCATCCACAATAATTGCATTATCAGAATGAGATTTCTTTCTTACGTTTTTCGTCATCTTATCAGAGTAAGACTCAATATCTTGAATCTTCTCACCAAGATCTTTCACTTCAAGCTTACCTGCAGCTTCCTTCAACGAAGGAATATGCTCAATAATACTCTTAGGTGTATACTTCCCAGACCCAACAAGCACGCACAACTCTTCTTCATCAATAATATGAAGATCATCGAACATAACTTTGAACTCATTATTCTTCTTTAAGTTCTTAATGCTCGTTCCAAAAACTTTGAAAGCTTTGTCGAGAATCTCTCTTCCCAGCTCTCTGTTTTCATCACGCTCAACTTTAAGTAACCATTGCTTGATCTTACTGCGCGCCTTAGAAGACTTCGCAATATTCAACCAGTCTTTCGACGGCGTCTGAGTTTTACTCGTTAAAATTTCAACCGAGTCACCAGATTTTAAAATGTGTCTTAATGGAACAATCTTTCCGTTGATCTTAGCACCAACACAGTGATTCCCAACTTCCGTATGAATTTCATAAGCAAAGTCTAATGGAGTCGATCCGTATTTTAATTCTCTAACGTCACCATTCGGTGTGAAAACGAAAACCCCATCAAGATCCAGGTCGTTTTTAATAACGTCTAAGAACTCACGAGTGTTGTCTGTGTTTTTGTTATACTCAAGAAGCTCTTGAACCCAATCAAGTTTAGGTGCAGTTTTCCCTGCCAGACCTTCTTTATATTTCCAGTGAGCAGCAACCCCTGCTTCAGCAACTTCATCCATCTCATTAGTTCTGATCTGGATTTCAATACGCTCAGCTTTTGGCCCCATAATCGTTGTATGGAGTGACTGGTAGTTGTTGACCTTAGGAATAGCGATGTAATCTTTAAAGCGCCCTGGAATGGGTGTAAAAGACGAGTGGATAATCCCCAGTGCCTTATAACATTCAGTGATATTTCCGACGATGATTCTGAAGGCCAGTAAATCCTGAACCTGTTCGAAATCAACTCCTCGAGAAGTCATTTTCTTATAGATAGAATAGAAATGTTTTGGACGACCTTTAACTTCAGCGTGCAGTGAGTACTCAAGAAGTTTTTCTTTGATGTTACTAATTACATCTCTGATATAAGTATCGCGCTCCGATTTTTTCATCGAAACTTTTTCAGCTAAACGGTAGTATATTTCTGGTTTCAAGAAACGTAAGCATAAATCTTCAAGATCCGACTTAACTGAGTTGATCCCGAGACGACTTGCTAATGGAACGTAAATATCCAAAGTCTCTTGAGCGACTTTCTTTTGTTTCTCATCTGAAACGTATTGAAGAGTTCTCATGTTGTGCATGCGATCTGCAAGCTTAACGATAATAACTCGAAGATCTTTCGCCATCGCCACAACCATCTTACGGAAGTTTTCGATTTGCGATTCTTCTTTTGTCTTAAATTTAATTTTTCCGATTTTTGTTAAACCAACAACCAGATCCGCTACACCTTGGTTGAATTCTTTTTCAATCTCTTGTGGGCTCACGTTACAGTCTTCAACAACGTCGTGAAGAAGTCCTGCCATGATCGTATCTAGGTCCATGTGAAGTTTAATCAGAGTCGCAGCTACGTTCATTGGGTGAATGATATAATCTTCACCTGAAGAGCGCTTTTGTCCGGTGTGAGCTTTCTCAGCAAATAGGAATGCCTTTCTCAACATTGTGAAATCTGCATCAGGGTAGTACGCTTCTACTCTCCTGACTAAATCATCAATCGTGAGGTCTCTTTCATGTGAAAAATCTAAACTTTCTTGCATTCGCTGGCTCTATCCGTGAAGGATCTTTTGAGTGATTTCTTTAAGCCTGCTATAGGCATTTTCGATATCGTCGTTATAAATTAAATAATCAAAATCTTCTTTTCTTAAAAGTTCTTTTCTGGCGTTCATCAAACGTAGGTTAATCACCTGTGTGTTTTCTGTTCCGCGATGGCGAAGTCTCTTTTCTAATTCCTCAACCGAAGGAGGAGAAATGAAAATAACATTCGCTACATCCTGAAAGTGAAGTTTCATTGAATCTGTTCCTTGAACATCAAGATCGAAAAGCACGTGCTTTCCTTCTTTCAGACAAGTCTCAACGAACTCTTTCGAAGTCCCGTAAAAATTACCGTGAACTTCGGCCCACTCAAGAAAATCGTTATTATCTCTTTTAGCTATGAACTCTTCTCGTGAAATAAAAAAATAACTTAAGCCATGAACTTCACCCGGTCTTTGCGGGCGAGTTGTGTATGAAACGGACTCAACGATTGTTGGGAAATCCAGCTTCAATCTTTTGATCATAGTCGACTTACCCGTACCTGACGGGGCCACGATGACGATTAATTTTCCTGTGAAAGATTCCTTATTCAATATTCAACCCTTGCTCACGCATTTTTTCTAACTGAAGCTTCATCTGCACAACAGCGTCTGAAATTTCTTTCATAGTTGACTTTGATCCTATGGTATTAGTCTCACGTCCTAACTCCTGAACTAAAAAATCAATCTGTCTTCCAACGTCGTTATTTGATTTTAAAAGATTTTCAAATTTTTCCAAGTGGGAATGAATGCGGTTAATCTCTTCGTGAATATCGATTTTCTCTAAATAGAAAACGACTTCCTGAAGGAGTCTGCTCTGATCTACATTCACCAGTGCCTTGTACTCATCCACTCTTTTCTTTAATTTCTCTTCAACGTTGCTTTTGAAGTGTTCGGCATTTCCCTCAACTACTTTAAATTGAGTTTTATAATTATCTAAATGTTTCTCTAAAACCTTAATCAGCTTCTCGCCTTCGCTTTCACGTGACTTCTTAAGTTCAACCACTGCTGCTTTAAATGAACTAAATAATAATCCACTTAGATCATCTTGATTGACTTCATCCTGCTCGATTAAAAATTCTGAACGAAGAAGATCCGTCATCGAAAGAGTTGGAGTCACTCCTTCAGCTTTAATCATCCCTGCCACTTTTTGAATGAACTGAGAAACTTTCTTTTCATCAAGATCGTCGAAACGATTTTTATTCTCAGCGCGCTTAACGTTTACATAAACATCAAAACTTCCGCGTGAGAAAGTGTCCGTCATTTCTTTTTTCAATTCGATTTCATGTGAATTTAGTGTAGAGGGCATTTTAAATCTGATGTCTTTAAAACGATTGTTCACACTCTTCATCTCAACTGAAACAACGAAATTTTCTGATTGAGATACTGACTGACCGAAACCGGTCATAGATTGAGCTGTCATTGGGACCTCGGGCTAAATTTGGGTTGTAAAACTTAGCCCGAGAATATTACTTTTTGCTTTAGAGATCAAGGGCCCAGCCCTGTACTTTTCCACCTTCGAAATAAACCTGGCGAACGTTTCCGTCCTCTCTAAAAGACCATCTTTCATTTTGATTTGCCGGGTTGCCAGCGATCTCAACGCGAGCAGGCTTTCCCCATATCTCGACGACTTCACTTTTATCCATTCCAAGGAACAATTCGTTGCCATGAATTGAACGTTTCTGAACCATATTTCGTCCTCTTTCGAGGTCATCTTTCAAGTCACTTTTCTTTGTATCAATGTAAGAACTTCTATCGAACTGGCCCAGACTTAAATAATAAAGTTTGTCTGAATCAGTCTGCAGAAATTTTTTATCCATTGCATATCTTTCTCTTTCAACTTCATCCATCTGATCTTCTTTCTGAATCAGCTCTTGTTCGATAGAGGCCGCTTCTTTATTCAAGTGTCTAGCTCGCTCACTTGAAGGAGTTCTGCTTTTAAGCTCCTCTTTACTGATGCGCATGTCACCCGTATCGCCGGCCACAACTGGAAAATCTCTTCCAGGAGAATACATACTTTCTCTATCCATTTCGTCTATGAAGCTCCTATCGGGCAGCATTAATGCACAACTCGATGTAAGACTCATCGTAGTCACCAATAAAAATGCTTTGAATGTGAAATTCTTCATAACCCTATCTCCTGTCTATTTTTGTACTCTGAAGAGTTGCCTCTTCTTGAGTCATTTATCGACATGGGACGGCTTTTTCAGAAGAATTAGCCTGCACTTTTACCAAAGCAGGCAAAACCTGCATTCCTGACTCAGTCTGTCGGGAATCCCACTAAACCCTAAATTAAAAGAAAAAGGTTCCGATAGGTCTTTATAGAGGAGTCCAGTTTTGAAATTTTTAGTTAAAATTGAAGAGACCATTAATAAGTTAATCTTGAACTTCATTGAAAAAATGAAGCATGCGACTCCGCATTTTGTTTTTGATACAGTCGAATGGTTCAAACACTCGCCTGATTTAGTTAAGAAAAAAATCAAAGTTTATCAGCCTAAAGTACGCGTTTTTTTCCTGAAAATTATTGGTTATAGCCAACACTATGTCACGATCGTTAAAGGTCAGTTCGTCGGTGTGATGATCTACTTAAAATCTGACGAATTTAAAAACAGAAATAAAGTAGAAATGGTTGTTGCTCCACTTCGAAAATTTAAAACAGACCCAATTAAAGCATTTAGTGTTTTAATCCTTACATGCTTTTTAGGCTCTACCACTTATTTCATCTTCCTTAATACTTCAAAAATTATTAGTGGAACAAAAGCTCTAAGAGCACCGGCCTCTGTTGAAGTGGCAGAAGACTCTATTTTAGAATTCAAAAAAATTAAATACGAAGTGCTGGATAAAGAAATTTACCTGGATGTGACAATAACAGCAAATTCACTGGAAGACAGAGACAAACTAATTCCAATGGAGCACGAAATTGAAGAGCACCTTTCAGGTGTTCACCTGGCCGTTACTCAACTTCCAATTTCAAAAGAAGAAATACATTTAATTGAAACAGAAATGCTCTCTAAAATTGCTGGACCTCGTATTAAATCAGTTGAGGCCAAACAAGTTTTAGAAGGACGTCCAAAGTATTTCCTTCAAACTGAAAAACTTTTTGCAGTAAAAGAGTTAAACCTTCAGTTGTTCCTTGAAGACACAAAAAGAAACCGTCAGATCTGGATCGACTTTACGGCCCTTGCTGACAACCGCAATGTTATTTTATTTTTAAAAGACCACGATGTTGAAGTACGTGACTACCTCAACATGCATGTAGAACCTGTCATCCCTCAACTTCCCATCGAAGAAGAAGGACGTCAGATCATTAAAGACAAGGTCAGGTTCGAATTGAATAACTTCTTAAAAGAAGCTCATATCGAAGGGAAAATCCTAGAAATTTACGTGGATTACCTTATCGCTTCTTAATCCTTCATTTTTTTGCAGATAAGCTTTAAGTGTGTTTTGGCATAACTCCAAGGTTTTTGCCGTCCTAGTGATGTTTCTATCCATCTTCAGATAGACCTGATGGCAGTATTCTATTTTCACTTTCTCCAATGACTTTATGTCATTTGAATCCAGTTTAGCGACGCTGATCTTCTCCAGTAAAAGCTCCTTATCCACTTCATCAAAGATAAGTTTTTTCCCATCAGAGAGGATTTTCTTTTTTACTAAGTGTGATTGAAGCTGACGAATATTTCCCGGCCATTTGCATGTCATATAAAAATTAATAAGCTCTTTATCAAAGACCACAGCATGCTGATTCTCAAAATGCTGGCATAATTCCTTGATACGCTCTGGATGAACTCTCAAACTATCAAGAGTTAGCGAGCAACCCGCTTGCAAGCGATAATAAAAATCTTTGCGCATTTCTTTTCTTTCTACTTTTTTCGCAAGCTTTGATCCTGAAGCAAAAATCATTCGGACATCTGCAGTCGTAGTTGACTCTCCTCCCACTGCTCTGACTTCATAGTTATCTAGAAACAGCAGGAGTTTCGTTTGCAAATCAGTTGTCAGTGAATCAATCTCATCCAAGAACAGTGTCCCTTTGTGTGCTTCAAGAATCGCCCCTCTTCTCCCATTGATGGCCCCGGTAAAGGCCCCTTTCACATGTCCAAATAATTCAGACTCAATAAGTGAGGGAGAAAATGCCGATAAGTTTAAATGAACAAATTTCCCGCGTCTCCCACTGTCTTCATGAATCTTTTTGGCCAGAGTCGTTTTTCCCGTTCCTGTTTCTCCTTCAATTAAAACGGCAATCGGGCTTTTAATAAGTCTTTCTGATAATTGCACTTCAGAGTTCGTCACCATTTCAACTCGAGGGAAATGGATACGATTAAAACCAATATCGAGCACATCTCCTCGCTCCAAAAAAGCTTCAAAACAATGAATGCCATTCAATCTAAAGGCGCGTTCTCCTAGACTTCTAAAAAGATAACGGGATTTTTCACTATGGTTTCGCAAAGTGCTGTCAGCGATCAATTCAAGCTCAAAGCTTCCATCATGTTTGCCAAAAAATGGCAGAGTAATAATGGCCTTGGTGAAATCAAATTCGAATTTCGGGCCGCACATTATTTTGTATTTAGTGCGATTAAGTTTAAAAGATTTTTTTCTTTCCTGAAAAATATCCAGAATGAATTCGTCGCTCTCTCTCACTCCATTATGACCAATTGTTGAATCTAAATCCGGGCCAATCAATCTGTCTTGTCTTAATGCTTCCATTTTTTCTCCCCTCTTAATCGTCTGAATCATGAGCTTTACAAGGCTTATGCCACCTCTTAGAGAGTGCATTTTCATAGGAGATCAGCTATAATCGGGTTTGAAATTAATCTAAGGTACAAATATGAGCTATACAATCAGACCTCAAAGCGCGCAATTCTTAATGGGTATTTCCGATGTTGCCCAATTCGAAGAGTGGCTATCAAAAAACCAGGATGCTATCGGTGTAAGTTTTGTCGGACGTTCAAACGTCGGTAAATCAAGCATGATCAATGCACTTTTTGGTGGAAAAACTGCACGCGTTTCAAAAACTCCAGGACGAACAAGAGAAATTAACATTTTCGAATTTGAATTAAATTTCAACGGAAAGAAATGTGATATGCCAAAATTCTTCCTGATCGATTTACCAGGATACGGTTTTGCTGACGTTTCAAAAGAAATGTCAAAAAACTGGAACGAATTGATGGGAGCTTTTTTCGCAGAAGTTTCTGAATCGATGTTACTGCTTAATCTTCAGGATGCTCGTCACCCTGATCAAGATGCTGACAGACAGTTCTACGACTTCATTAAGAGATACACTCGTAAAACAGTTCTGGTATTTAACAAGATTGATAAACTTAAAACTCAAAAAGAAAGAAACGTTTTAGAAAAACTAAAACCAATTCTCTCAAAAGATTATAAGTGGATCAGACAAATGTATTTTGGATCAGCTCACAGTAAGATTGGTATTCCTCAAATTGAAGAAGCAATCATTACCCATTTCCTTGAAGAATTGGAAATGAGAAAAGCTCATGAAGTAGATCCAAATCTGCCATCATAAGCTTACTGTCTGTAATTTTCCAGGAATTCGCCAAACTGTGACAGTGCCAACGTAAGATCTTCTTTTTGAGGAAGAAATACAATTCGCAAGTGATCAGGCTCTGTCCAGTTAAAGGCGCGCCCATGAACCAGAAGAATCTTTTTTTCCTTCAATAAATCCAAGACTAACTTTTCATCATCTTTTAAATTAAACTTCTTTGCATCCAGCTTAGCGAAAGCATAGAGAGCTCCTTTAGGAGTGACGACGCTGACACCTGGAATGTTATTAAGAAGCTCGACACAGGCCTTGCGTTGAATATTTAATCTACCATCACCAAGAAGATGTTTGGCAATATCGTGAGGATTGCTCAGAGCTGTTACGATCGCATGCTGACATGGAACATTGGCACACAATCTCATCGATGCCAAAATATCCAGACCTTCTATATACCCTTTGGCCTTTTTGATATTACCCGACAGAACCATCCAGCCTACTCTGAATCCAGCAGCAAGATAAACTTTTGAGAGACCGTTAAAAGTCACCGTCAGGATATCGTCTGACAAAGAAGCAGCGGCCACATGTTTGGCCTCATCATATAAAATTTTATCGTAAATCTCATCTGAAAATAAAATCAGATTATGTTGGCGGCATAACTCTACAATTTTTTCAATTAACTCTTTTGAATAAACTGCACCTGTCGGATTATTAGGATTTATTATAACGATTGCACGAGTACGCGCCGTTATTTTCTTTTTGATATCTTCCAGATCCGGGAACCATCCTGCCTGTTCATCACAGCGGTAATGAACTGACTTACCTCCGGTTAAATTAACTGCAGCAGTCCACAAAGGATAATCAGGAGAAGGAATAAGCACTTCATCACCTGAATTAAGCAGACCTTGCATGGCCATAACAATCAATTCAGAAACTCCATTACCAACATAGACATTCTCTGCTGAGACATCTGCAACACCTTGCTGTCTATGATAGTTAGCAATCGCCATCCTTGCTGATAACAATCCTTTTGATTCACAATAACCATGAGAGGAAGGAAAATTTGAAATAATACTTTGAACAATTTCATCAGGCGCACTGAAACCGAATGCGGCCGGATTTCCAATATTGAGTTTTAATATCCGAAGACCTTGTTCTTCCAAAAGACGTGCTTCTTTATGAACAGCTCCACGTATGTCGTAACAAACTGAATCCAATTTCCCTGACTTCAAAATATCCACAGAAACTCCTGCTAATAAAATCTCATATGATCAGGATACCATAATAAAGTGGGCATTAAAGTGGGCAAATTTTCTGGATAATTTGTCCGCCTTAAGCATGCTTTAAGGTTCATAAACAATGTTTATACCTCCACCTTAATTTGTCCAACTTATGTTGAAAAAATCTGCATAAAAGTAGATCAAGTAACACTTTACTTAACTATGCTTTGTACCGAGAAGATAGCAACTTTATTTTCAGGAGCTGCATGTGGATAATCAAAGATCGCTAATATTTAAATTAATGATATGTATTAATATCGTTTCAATCGTAGTCATTTTGGCCTTGTCTGGCTCGATCATGTTTAACACGATGAAAAGCACTGACCAGATGGTTACTCAAGAAATGAGCACCCTTGCTAACTCGGTGACACTTACTTCTGCTGACTACGCTTGGAACTTTAATACTGAAGTTTTAACGACTATTGCAAAACAACTCCTTAATGACCCAAGTATCGAATCTGTTAAATATATCGATATAAAAAATGTTGTCATTACTGAGGCCAGCAAAGAAGCCAAAGACCAAGCAGCTTCAATTAGAAATATTAAACTTCCTGTTACATACGAGAATAAAACCATCGCTTTCCTTGAATTGACTTACAACTTGAATAAAGTTGAAAAGGTTAAGAATGATTTCCTAAAACTTACTTTTATGGGAATCATCATTGCTCAGGTCATCATGTTCCTGGTTCTGTATTTTGTTTTAAAGAAAACAACAACGAAGCTTGGATTAATTACAGAAAAACTTCGTACTGTTTCTCAGAAGAATCAGGTTTCTTCTGAAGCCGTTCAGCGAATTTCAGAGAATGTATCATCTTCTACTCAGGAGCAGGCTTCATCTATTCAAGAAACGGTTTCAACATTAGACGAAATCACTTCAATGGTTAATACTTCAGTTGAGAGTGCACAAAACTCTTCTACCAAAGCAGATGAGTCTCTTTCGATTGCAAGTGAAGGTCAGGAAGTTGTTAAAAAAATGATTTTCTCGATGGAAGAAATTAATAAATCAAACTCAGACATCATGGAAGAAATCCACAGAAGTAATAATCGCATTGGTGAAATTGTAAAAGTGATTAACGAAATTTCACAAAAAACGACAGTTATCAATGATATCGTTTTTCAAACGAAGCTTCTTTCTTTTAATGCTTCAGTCGAAGCAGCACGTGCAGGAGAAAACGGTAAAGGTTTCTCGGTTGTTGCTGAAGAAGTTGGAAACCTGGCAAAGATGTCTGGAACCGCTTCAAATGAAATTTCAGCAATGCTTGGAGAAAGTATCATTAAGGTAAATAGCATCATTAAAGAAACAAGCACGAACATCCAACGCCTGGTTGATATTGGAAATCAAAAAGTAAAAGACGGTGCAACTGTAGCGGATCGTTGTGGAGAAGTTTTAAACGAAGTTGTAGTCAATGCAACGATTGTTAAAAAAATGATGATGGAAGTCTCACTTGCTTCAAAAGAGCAGGCCGAAGGTGTAAAAAACATTGCTCTAGCAATGAATCAGCTGGATCAAACGACGCTTAGTAATGCTGAGTCTGCAAGTCACTCTTCGCAAAGCTCAAAAGAACTTTCACTACAGGCCGATGAGCTTCATAGCAACGTACAAGAACTTGAAAGAGAGATCTTCGGAAGCATTGGGTTTATTAAAACTCATGGTCATTCTGAAGTTAAACCGGCAGTAGAAAATAAAAAATCTTCAAATGTTATTGCAATAAAGAAACCTGCTCCAAAGAAACTAGCTGAATCTAAACCGGTAGCTCATAAAAAAGTTTCCGGTGAAGTTCCGTCAGCAAATGATAACAGATTTGAAGATGTATAGTTTAGGAGTGACAATGAAAAAAATTATAATGGCCCTGATGATCATATTTACTCAACAAAGTTTTTCTGCTGAAACTATCAAACTAGTTGCAGGAGAATCGTTTGCTCCACTTATGTGGAAGGATAAAGACAGTGGTGCTCCCCGTGGTATTGCTATAGAAATTGGAAAAGCTATCCTTGAAAAGGCCGGCTACACTGTTGTAGTTGAAACTTGTCCATGGGTAAGGTGTCAGGTCATTGCTGAAAATGAAGGAGCATTCATCACTGGATTTTCAACAAACGAAGAACGCCTCAAAAAATTCGTTTTCTCTGATCCTACAATGTATGATGAAGTTGTCATCGTTACTAAAAAAGGTAAAGAATTTCCATTCCATAAGAATGAAGACTTAAAAGGCAAAAGAATTGGTTCTCAAAATGGATCAACTTTTGGTACTAGGTTTGAAGAACTTAAAAAAATCTTCAAAACTGATTTTGACCATGCCGATGTCGCTCGTGTAAAAAAAATCGACGCAGATAGAATTGATGCCGGTATATTTTCACTTGGCGAGGCAGGATTCGCCTATTCTGCGAAACTTGCAGGATTCAAACCTGAAGACTTCGTCATTCTTCCTGAACTCATTGCCAAGGATCCAAACTACATGGCCACTGGTATGAAAACTCCAAATGCAAAAGAGAAGATAGCAAGAATAAATGCTGCGATTAAGGCCTTGACTGCTGATGGAACGATTGCAAGAATTTTAAAAACGACTTACTAATAAACTGATCGGCAGTGGCCTTCTCGCTACTGCTGATTGTTTTTTTTATCTTTATCCTGATCTTCAACTTTATGTTCAATACTATTAAACGGGCCTGAAAATTTAATAGAGTTCATTTTGCGCTCAATTTCTTCAAGATCTTTTTTACAGGCCTTAATCGAATGCAAAAGGGCCCTCATCTTAGGCGAATCCCAATCAACTTCACCATTGTCCACACCCCTTTCCAGGTGACGACCAAGTTCTTCATAGGTATCTTTCAGGTGAGTGTTGATTCTTGATGCCATAAGCATCTTTTTACCAATGTCTGTAGTTTTCTTTATTTCTTTATGAAAATTCAAGAGCCAGAAATTAAATTTTCCTTTAAACTTCGATCTTTTCTTCATGCCGAACTCCTGAACATGAGTCTACCACTATAAGAATGCTTGTGAAGGAAGAATATTTTGATAGCATAAAAGGGTATTAGAATGTCATCCCGAGAGGATTAGTTGGTTATATTCAAACAAAAATTCGCTACGCTTGAAAAAGTACTTCACGATCGCTACGCCAAAGAACGCGATCCCTGGGGACTCGAACCCAAACGTGCCATCAACGACTTAAAAGCAATCTGGCCTTTATATAAATATTATTTCAATGTGAAAGTTCACGGGCGTGAAAATGTTCAGGACAAACCATACATGGTTGTCTCAAACCACACTGGTCAGATTCCCATTGATGGGATGATGATTTGTACAGCATTTGCTACAGACATGGAAAACCCAAGAATTTTAAGACCACTAGTAGAAAGATATTTAACTTCACTTCCCTTCTTAGGAAGATGGACTAGTGAAAGTGGAGCTGTGCTTGGCGATCGAATCAATTGTCTCAATCTGCTAAAACGTGGTGAATCTATTTTAGTTTTTCCTGAAGGTGTTCGTGGAATCGCAAAAGAAACTAAAGACCACTATAAGCTACAAAGATTTACAAAAGGTTTTATTAGGATGGCCTTGAGTTCTAGAGTTGAAATTCTTCCGATTGCCGTTGTTGGTGCAGAAGAGTTTTTTCCTTATGTGTTTCATTTAAAAAAAATCGCAAAACTTTTAAGCCTTCCCGCACTGCCTTTATCGTTAAATTTATTTCCATTACCTTCACCTGTTGATATTTATATTGGCGAACCCTACTCGCTTCCACCGGATCTCAGTGCAGAAGCGCTGGATGAAGAACTTGAACCGCATATCATCGCTCTAGAAAAGCGCATTGATAATATGGTTAAAGAAGGACTCCTAAAAAGGAGAACAATGTCACAAAGGTTAAAGTTATGAGCAAAAAAATTCTGATCATTGGAATTCAAGGTGCTCTTGCCAGGATCACAGCTGAGCTTTTAGTTAAAAATAGACCTGACGTAGAAATCATTGGTGTCGACTCGCGTCCTGTTGATTCAGTTCCAACTCGCCCGCAATTAAAAGCAATGCAGATTAAGTACAATAGAACGAACTTTGAAAAACTATTTCGTGAGCACCAATTCGAAAGTGTTCTGCACTTAGGTCGTCTAGGTCACTCTCCTGCTATGGGGAACATCCATAAACGAATCGACATCAATTTAATTGGTACGAATACGATTCTAGAACTTGCTCAAAAATTTCAAGCAAAAAAAGTTGTTATTTTATCTACTCACCACGTTTACGGCGCTCTTCCTGATAATCCAATGTTCCTAAGAGAAGACGCCCCACTTCGCGCGAGTTTCAAATACGCTGAACTAAGAGACGTAGTTGAAATGGATCAGATGTGTACGAACTGGATGTGGAAAAATCAAAATACAATTGAGACTATTGTTTTACGCCCCTCAAATATTATCGGGCCGCAAATTAAGAACTCGATCACTCAGTATCTGAAAACTCCATACGCTCCTCTGCCGATTGACTACAATCCAATGTTTCAGTTCATTCATGAATTTGATATGGCATCGATGATTGTAAACGCGCTTGATAAGCTTACAACTGGGATCTACAACGTGACTGGTGATGATGTTATTAGTCTTCATGAGGCGGCAGAAATTATTGGAGCTAAAAAGATTCTCGTTCCAATTATTGCCGTTGAGCAATTGGCGAAGTTTTTAACTCCCGTATGGAAGTTCCCACTTTATCTGATCGACTATATTAAATTTCCTTCGACACTTGATAATAGTGAATTGAAAAAAGTCTTAGGGCCTGATCAGTTCCGCTTTACTGCAAAAGAAGCATTAGAACTTTTAAAATTAAATTAAGGCCCACATTCGCGGGCCTCATATCATTATTTATTCGATTTGAATTTAGCAAAAGCTTGAACGATCCAAGAATTCCCTTCTGCTGAATTGGAATAGATCCCTTGGCCACAATCTGTTGAAAACCAAAACTCCTTAGATTGAATAGCATCATCCCCTAGAGTTATTTGCGCGTCTTTAATGCCCTTATTTTTTGCAATATGAATGGCAAGATTTAAGTCCGTCTGCTTACAAGTAGGCGAAGCAACTTCAGCATATCCAATAACCGTAAGTTCAGTTTCAACAGGAATAACAACTCCAGAACCTGGCAAACTTGGTTCCTGAAGGTCACCTGGACAGTTCACAAGAGGGCGACAACCAATAGCAGCAAAAGACTGCAGACTTAGAGTAAGTGTTACGAAGACGATAAAAATGTTTAGTGTTTTCATGTTATTCTCCTTGCCCAAGGTTTTAGCGCATCTCGAATAAGGTGAATGTTGATATTAATCTATCAGCATGGAGGTAAATGACTACACCAGAGGCCTGAAACGACTGAAATATCGTTGACGTAAAGCTCGCTGTTACTTAAAATAACAACTCCTAATCAGTGCCTTGGTGGTGGAATGGTAGACGCAGCGGATTCAAAATCCGCCGCTCGAAAGGGTGTGCGAGTTCGAGTCTCGCCCGAGGCACCATTAAAATCTTAATTTTTATTTCAGCTATTTATTAGATCATCCTCAAACAATTTTTAGCATTGTAGTAGTAGAGCTCAAAATGGTATTTATTAATTCCAATACAAACACTTTTATTGGATCCACACATGAAATCATTCTTACTATTCTTCACTCTATTGGCCCTAAATCTACCTGCATACGCCTCTGCTAAGCACACCTGTTTCCCTGAAAACAGTAATGCTAATATTTCACAGGTTACCATTGAGCAGAATAACAATAATTACGTTCTTTCAATTTTTTACAAACTTAGACCTGTAGAAGAAATTACAGTTGAATATTATGATGACATTACATATATGGGGTATAGCTCTGATATGCCTCAATACGATCTGCTCTTCTCTGATCAGAATAATGACTCTATCTGGACTGATGCGACTTTAAGCTATGGGAATAACTTTGACCAACGCTTAAAACTTTTTTGTTATTAAGTTTTTGGCCACAACGTAACGTAATGAAGTCGCAAATTGCGACTTCATTATTTCAGTTAGATATTCGTCAACAACGGTGCACCATCTAAATTTCAATTCAGAAAAAGATTACTTATTATTATTTAAACTCATCAAAATTCTCATCATTTTATTTTATAAAGATTTCTTAGGAGATTTTATGACTAAACTTGATAACGAAATTTTTAAAATTAAAAACATGATCTACTTTATTAGAGATCAAAAAGTCATGCTTGATAGTGATCTGGCCTTACTCTATGGTGTCGAAACAAAGGTACTCAATCAACAGGTAAAAAGAAATCTTAAAAGATTTCCTTCTGATTTTATGTTTCAGCTCTCAAGTGAAGAATTTCATTCTTTGAAGTCGCAAATTGCGACTTCAAAGTCTGGTAGCGGTGGAAAACAAAAACTCCCTTTAGTCTTTACTGAAAATGGAGTGGCAATGTTATCCGGCATTCTTAATTCAGACAGGGCTATTAATGTGAATATTAGTATAATGAGGATTTTCACTAAACTGCGAAGCTTTCACGCACTGGAAACGAGTTTATCTGGAGAAGTAAAAGAGCTAAAAGAAAATTCAAATAAATTATTCAAGGTTGTTTTTGAAAGATTAGATTCCATAGAAGAAGATCTGATTCCAAAACTTCCAAATCAAAGAAAACGAATTGGCATTACCAGTGATAAACCCACTTGAGGTCACAATCTGTGACCTCAAGTCGCTAAGCTCTTAAAATCAAGTACCTTTTGAAGTCACAATTTGTGACTTCAAAAGCTCGGTTCGAAGATCGTCTACTACAAGGCACCAATCTGTACATATTACCTAAATAATGTTTTAACCCTTTTAATAATTTTTCTTTAAAGTAGGTCGAAATGATTATTTCATCATCCAATATTATTTCGATACTTCTTATCCTTGCAACCTCGGCTTTACTCATCATCACGGGACTTAAGAAGCGCCCAGGAATTGGTATCTTGGGTTCAATTATCATCATTTCAATAACACTTTGGCTTCGAGGTCAAAATTTAAATGCGATTGGTTTTAGCCTACCGGAAAATTGGGGAGCAACAATTCTATTAGGGCTAATTTATGGTTGCGTACTTTATTTATTGTCCACTGTATTCATTGATCCATTTAGTGAAAAATTAACAAAAACCTCTCATGACTACAGTTCATTTAGTAGTATCAGAGGAAACTGGAAAGCTTACATTCAGACTTTAGTAATGGTCTGGATATTTGTTGCTACAATTGAAGAAGGATTATATCGCGGCTTCTTGATGACAGAAGTCTCAAACATAGTAGGTGCTGACCTATATGGCACAATCTTCAACATAATATTCACATCTATTGTATTTGGTCTTTCTCATGCCTATCAAAATCGTTGTGGGATATTAAGCACTGCGAGCATCGGAATATTATTCGGATGCATATTTGTAATATGTGGATTTAATGTGTGGGTAGCAATTTTTGCTCATGGATTTCTTGATACAATTGCTCTTGGATCGATTTTTCTAGGTAAAGAAAATTATATTCATCAGAAAATTTGGAATCGTGGATAAGTTCAGTTCGATATTCGTCAACTATGGTGCACCAATCTATAAATCTTACTAATTGGATGATTGTCAAACAGCACTCATTAACTTAATTTTGTTAAGTCTCATTTTAAATGTATTTAACATGGAAGCTATTATGAAAAATTATTCAATTATCTTTTTATCTCTACTATTGATCACTATCGTCCCAACAACCAAAGCTGATGATATGAATGATGAACAAGCTGTTTCGGCTTGCCTAAATTCGTGGGGAAAACATCCATTTGGAGATAAGCCTGATTATAAAACCATGGACACATCAGTTAAAATTTTTGGTCTAGGTAAAAACCCAGTTGACTCTGATAAAACAGACAAACCTGTTCTCATTCTTTTAAATCCAGCTGTAAATGTCATGGGCAAAACGATTTATGAACTTTTAAATCCTAATGGATGGTATTGCTTTAAATCTAACGTCAACGTTATGGGTGGCTTAATTATTAAAGCTGACTGTAAAGCCCACTTAGCTTCAGCAAAAACGGGTGCCACGGTATTAGGAGATAATAATTCCAATAAAGGTGTAACTGTTATGGGACAAACGAAAATTGAGCTTCTTCATTGTAATTAATTAAATTACAGATAAGCTCAGTTCGAAGATTGGCGACGTAGAGGCGCCAATCTATCCTAATATTTTAATTAACCGCAAGTTGAAATATTAATATCGTAACATTTTAAAATTCCACTTACTGTTGTTTCACCAGGTATCACAAATTTGTAAGTTTTCTTTGTGCGCTCATCAGTAAGAGTGCGAATACTACCGCCTGTGCAACTTTCATTTCTTTCATGATGAGAAATGTTTATTGACCTTGTCTCGATCAATTTGATTATATCGCCATTAGCTTTTTTGAAATCCATTTCTGGTTGCAAACCAGAATTAAGATCCAAGGCATCGCCCACTTGTATATCTTTCGAAATATCAGCAGTAGCTGCATATCTCGCTGGCTGAGTCGTAGACACGATTGCTAAAGTGGCCCGATTAAAATTAACGACTGATCCGTCAGGGAGGCTACCAATGCAGCCATATCTCCATGCACCTGCCAAAGCTTCCGTTGATAAAAAAGAAACTCCTACTAGTAACAATAATTTATTCATAGCAAATCCTTTCTTTAGTATCTCAAGTTGTATGAGATCTTGTTTTAAAAAGCGCACAAACTTGAAGCAGTCATGTAAATTTAAAGATAGCAGGCCTCCTATATTAGTAAAAAATTTAAATCATCCTTAATCAACTCAAGCTAAGCATAAAATAATTACGCAAAGGATAAAACCAGAGCAAGAATTTATGTTTGACTTCAAAACCTCAGCTCGAAGATCATCTATTACGAGGCACTAATGTATGCATAGAGTGTAACCTGCGCTACAATCAGCAAATGCAATCTTCAAAGAAAAAGATCTTATTAATCGGACATACCGGGTTTCTGGGATCTCACCTTACTCATTTATTAAATACTTTTGAAGTCGTTACCTTAGATAAATCGATTTTGGATTTGAGTAAAAAGCTATCTAGTTCATTTGAAGAACATGTTAAATTGAATCAGTACGATTATGCGATTATTTGCGCTGCTATTTCTGACGTTGAGAAATGCTTTCAAGATCAGGCATTGTCTAACCAAGTAAACGTAGATGGAACGCAAGAACTATTGATGCTTCTGAAGTATTACCATGTTAAACCTATTTTCTTTTCATCTGACTATGTATTTAGTGAGAAGTTAACTCCATACAATGAGACAGATGCTCCTTCTCCCAAAACTATCTATGGGAATCAAAAGTTGGCCATTGAAGTATTTATGCAACAACATTTTGATAATTTTCTAATTTTTAGAACTAGCAAGTTAATGTCTAAGACAAATCATTCAAAGAATATTCTTTATCCGATTATTAAAAACTTAAAAGAAGGTAAAATTTCTAATTGTTTTGAAGATCAATTTTTAAATCCCGTGTTTGTTGAAGATATAGCTCGAGTCATTCAAAAATCAATTGATGAAAAAATAACAGGAATCTTTCATCTTGGAACCAGGACACTTTTTAATCGATATGAGCTAGGTCTTTTTTTGGCAAAGAATCTTAATTATGATTCTCACTTAATTAGTCCGACTCGCATGAAAGATATGACTTTTTCAGAAAGTCGTCCAAATAACAATATGCTTGACTGTACTCAGATTGAAAAAATTCTTAACTTTAAGTTTTGCGAAATAGAAGAAGCTATTTCTGAATTAAAAAACATCATTAAATAATTGAAATTAAGATCTCAGTTCGATATTCGCCAATTACAAGGCACCAATCTTTACAATATACAAACTATCAAGACATACTAAATCCTGATGTATCAAACTACTAAATACAATTTTCTGCCAGTAAGGAATTTATGAAAAAAACGCTATTGTTAATTTTGTCTATTGTTTCCATTACAACTTTATCAGCTACTGAACCGGCAGCTGCATATAAGATGTTGACTGAAGGCAAGGCCGTAATTGTTGATGTACGCGAAGAAGACGAAATCAAATTAGGAATGATCGAAAAAGCTCTATGGTTTCCCCTATCCAAAGTAAACAATGATAAAAACTGGAAAGAGCAATTCCAAAAACTCACTCAAGGTAAACAGATTTTTCTTTATTGTCGTAGTGGCAACCGCTCTGAAAAAGTTAAGAATATTCTCAAAGCAAACAGCATTGAATCCGAAAATATCGGTGGATTTGAATCTTTAAAAAAGCAATTACCGACACAGCGTGGGGTAAAATAGATGAAAAAAACAATTTCAGTCCCAACAATCACAGCTTTCAAAAATTCTCCCGACCGAGGCAAAGGACTTGCGCGTGACATGCGCGTTCGTTGGGCCCTCGAAGAAGTGGAGCAACCTTATAATGTTCAACTTGTAACATTCGAAGAATTGAAGCAGCCATCACATCTTGCACTTCAGCCTTTCGGACAAATTCCTTCCTACGAAGAAGGCGATTTAGTATTGTTCGAATCAGGGGCCATTGTCTTTCACATTGCTGAGAAACATACTGGTTTACTTCCGTCTGAAGCCAAAGCTCGTGCGCATGCGATTGCATGGATGTTTTGTGCGCTTAATACAATAGAGGCACCAATCGTTGAACGTTCATCCTTCGTTCTCTTTGAGCATGATAAGAGCTGGTACAATGAAAGATTACCTTTACTGGATGAACGTGTTCACGTTCGATTAAAACAACTTTCCTCTCATCTAGGTAATGCGAGCTGGCTCGACGGTGCATTCAGCGCAGGTGACCTGCTAATGGTTACGGTTTTACGTAGGTTAGGAAGTTCTGGTCTACTTAATCATTACCCAAATCTTTGTGACTATATCGCTCGTGCCGAAGCACGACCGGCCTACCAACGCGCTTTTGCTTCGCAGTTGGCAGTTTTTAACGATACATTGAATAGCTAAATGCAATCACAAATCAGGTTGTTTACGTTACGGAATCAGATCACGAAGCGTGCCAATAAAACAATTCAATCTAGTTGTCGAAGTAGAGATTGTTGAAGGCAGTTTTGTAATTCTTCCGATTGTAGGTTGCCCTGTTACTGCCAAATAATTTAAAGCAAACGAAACATCATCAGCTTCAAAAATAAATTGATGATTAACGGCTGTTTCTGTCACTCGATTGCTTTGTTTAATATTTCCAAGATCTGAAATTAATTGCCCATTTGAAAAATTCACTTCATGAATATCTAAACTACTTTCTCCACGTCCTCCCTGAAAAACTTCAAAGGCCAATCCGTTCAAATTCTCTTGTGATGTTATGCAAGTAAAAGTGTAGGCCCATACATTTGTTGTAAAAAGAAGAAATCCCAAGACAGTTAAAGTTTTTTTCATATTTTTATCCCCCGCCTTACTTTTAAGTCCAGAGAGGAAGAAGATCTATTGGTTCTTTCCTATACTTCATATATGTTTATTCTAATGGCTTCAGCAAATATACTCGTAATTTGAGGGGAAGAAGAAACTCTTCCCCTTATATTTCAATTAATTAAATTATTAGTCCTCTTAATTTCTAAATTTCTTCAATGAATATTTTTCTTTGCAAAATCTCTCATACCTTGAAAATCAACAAGCACTACTGGTTCGTTTCCAACAACCCATGCATCATGTCCAGGTTTTAGCATTGAAATATCTCCTGCATGTAATTCATATTCCTCACCACTGTCCATTTTTACTTTTAAGACTCCTGAAACATGATATTGAAAATGAGGAGCTTCACAACTTTCGGTATGAGCAATTGGCTTAAGAGAAGTTGACCATCTCCAACCAGGTTGTAAAGTGGCCCTGCCTATCTCTCTACCACCAACATGAACTAATTCTAATTTTCCTTTTGGAAAATCGCGAACTTCATCAGCTTTTTTAAAACTTTTTACTTCAGTTGTCTTATTTGTTACTTCTGACTTATCAAACTTTTTTTCGTTCAAAAAATTTTCTCGTATTGCATTGGAATCTTTTTTTGAGGGTTCTGTTGTCGTTTTCATTTTATCTCCTTTTCTAAAGTGCCTCCAACCATCATCTCGCCTCACATAATTGAAAGCAAATTAAGACAGGCAAAATTTTTTACTTTAATAACTAACTAATTTTCTTACACTAATCAATCTTGCTCCTGTCTTTTTTTTAGCGTAAAATTTATGACGTACAACTTATAAAAAATTAAACGATTCAAGAGATAACCCAATGAGCTTGGCCCCTTCACAATTAGCTGCTATTGATTACGTCCAAAAATACGCACAATCTCGAAGATCAGAAGCACAAGAAACGATTACTCACCTTCTTCGTATGTCTAACATTACGAGTGAAGTTTACGAACAAGCTGTTTTGAAATTAAAAAGAAATGCAAAAGTAGCGGTTCACTTTCATCCAGACCGTCTTGACTCTCAGATGAAAAGTGTCGCAGAGGCCCTTCATACTCAAGGGATTTACAAAGGCCAGTTTGAAACTCTTCTCTCGAGTGGAAGTGTGTCTGCTCATCCCGGAGGAGCACGTGATAATTGGGAGAATCGATTATACAATGGAGCTTACAATCTAGAAGGATCTGAAAATCATCACCGACCAAAGTATGGAGCATTAAATGTAATGTGCCATCAAGATGGACCAGCTCCTAGATTTGGCTCATGCTATTTTGTTTTGAAATCAGAAGTTTCTTCTCGCTGTACTTTTACCTATCTCGACTCACATCAAGATCCAAAAGAAAAAGGAACGCTTGCTGAATTCGACGATATTCTAGCTGCATTTCTTACGGAAGCTTTCACTCGAGATTATGCTTTAGGTGAAAAGGATTTAACAATTCCCAAACTGATAAAGCACCTTTCATCAATGGATAAAACTCACGATTTTTCGTCTAAGCGAATCGCTCGCAACTTAAACCATTACATCGAAGCTCAGATACACGGTAATATTTCACTTGCTGATGATGTTGAAGAATTAGTCGCTGATCCGGCCTTTAAAGGTACTGAGACGGGAAATTTTTTAGAGGCCATTTGCAAAGATTATAAAATTAAGATTTTATGGCACCAAGGTTATGCTCTAGATTTAAATGAAGTGCCTCTGGATTTTCGTGGGCCGACAATGCCTTCACTTGCTAAAAGAGTGGCCACTACTTCTTATCTTGATACACAGATGATTGGTGTCGCTGCTGCATCTCTTAAGCAAGATCCTGCGGCCTGGAGTGATCGTGGAACCTATTCGGAGGTACTGCAAGAACTAAAACTTTTATGGCATGTTTTGGTTACCTTTGGAAAACCACTCTCAACTTTTAAATCTTAAGACATATAGGAAATAAGATATGCACACCTTTAAAGAAAAGTTATTTCTAGTTGAAGATGCAATATCAGTCCAAGTTCAAAAAAATAATCAGAATGAAGTTATCATTGAAGAAAATTGGATCCAGGTCACTACGCCCAATGCTCCTGTAATTCACTTGAATGGTATTCTTAAATGTTCACTTGAATCCCAGGAAGCAGAAGAAAGAATTGTAAAAGCAATTGAGCACTATGAAAAACTCGGACTGCCTTTCCAAGTTAAAATTTCACCTTCTTCAAAACCAAAAAATCTATCCTCTATTCTTGTTAAACATAAAATGCAACCGAGTGAGACTCTCTATGGTCTCTATGCTGATCCTAACGTCATACAAATTCCTCATAATCCAAATGTTGAGATAAAGTTACTTGATCTATCAACCTTAGAAGATTGGTTAAGTGTCCAGGCCTCTGCTTGGGGAACTCCTTCTCAAGGGATAGAATACTTAAGGAAACAAATCAAAGAAGCACTTGAAGCCAACACAAAAAAGGGTTTAAGCTTCATTGCTTATCTGGATAACAGGCCAGTGGCCTCAGCAGGTATACGTATATTTGATAATTATGCTCTTTTAGCTGGAGCAGCTGTAAATCCAGATTTAAGAGGAAAAGGTATTTATCGCTCACTTCTAGCTTATCGATTGGAAATAATAAAGAGAGAGAATCTGCCAGCGATTATCCATTGCCTTGAGAGTACATCGGCTCCGATTTGTTTGAAGCTTGGATTCGAAAAAATATGTGAAATTTATGGATTTGAGTCTAGAATAATTTAAAGAGCGCCCACAACTTATGAAGGATAATAAATGAAGCATCGGATTGTAGTAAAAGTTGGCTCTCTTGCTGTCACTGACGAAAATGGCGGTGTAAATCCATCAAAAATAAAAAATCTCATTGCTGATCTTTTTGAATTAAGAAACCATGGTTACATGCCAATTCTGATCTCATCAGGTGCCATTAACTCTGCCCGTGGCCTTATTAAAAAACCAGATGAAAAGAAAATGATGATCTCTTATCAACAGGCCCTGGCAGCTGTTGGTCAACCAATCCTCATGAAGACCTATATTGATACTCTTTCGGAGTTTAACTGGCCATGCGCTCAAATCCTTGTCACTCACGAAGATTTTAAAGAAAGAAAAAGATTTTTAAATATTCGAAACACTATTAATCGTCTGCTGGAAAATGGCATCCTTCCCATTGTAAATGAAAACGACACTGTTTCATTTGAAGAGATCACTGTCGGTGATAATGATCAGCTGGCAGTGATGATGACTGAAGCTTCGGATGCCGACAAACTGATTCTCTTATCTGAAGCCGATGGTCTTTTTGATAAAAATCCAAAAGAGCCTGATGCCATTCAATTTAAAGAAATTGATTTCAGAGACGATTTTTTAAATGTAAAAATTGCGGCCAAAACAAGTGTGGGTCGTGGCGGAATGGATACCAAACTCAAAGCAGTCCGAAAGCTTACTCCCTTGGGTATTGATGTTATTTTGGGAAGCTACCTCCATAATAAGGCCGTCTCTCGTTTACTCCTTCATCAAGGTGGAACAAATTTTAAAGGTAATCCTGTTCGCGAAAAATCACGTCGTAAATCCTGGCTTTCAACTTTAGTGAAGAATGATTGTTATGTGATCGTTGACGATGGGGCCTCTACTGCACTTACAGATGGTCATACTTCCCTTCTTCCAGTTGGCATAAAAAAAGTACAGGGGAAATTTAAGCGTGGTGACGTCATTCAAATTCGCCATAAAAGAAAAGTCCTTGCAATAGGACTTACCGAATACGATTCTTCCGAACTGAATTTAATTAAAGGAAAAAAATCTGCTGAGATAAATGATCTTCTAGAATATATCCATTCTAAGGTGGCAATTCATAAAGACAATCTTCTGCTAAAAAAGGATGAGTTATGAGTGTTCTTGACCTCGCGATGAACGCGCGTGATGCTAGTTTAAAACTTCAAGGCCTGTCAGAAGAAATGCGCTTAACCGCCCTTGCTGCTATTTCAAAAGCACTTCTATCTCATGCTGATGAAATCTTGAATGAGAATAAAAAAGATCTAGCAGATGCAAAGATTAATAATTTATCGAGTGCGATGTTTGATCGCTTGACCTTGACTGAAAAAAATATTCATGACCTTTCAGCGATGTGTATAGAAGTCGCCAACCAGAAGCAAGTTGTGGGGATGATTGTAGAGTCTCACACTCGCCCTGATGGACTACTGGTTCAAAAGCAAAGAATTCCCATAGGTGTGATCGGGATGATTTTTGAATCACGTCCAAATGTGGTTGTTGATGGTGCTGCTCTTGCAATAAAGTCAGGAAATGCCATCATACTCAAAGGTGGAAAAGAGGCCCAGCATTCTAATCGCAAGCTTTTTGAGATCATTCACAATGCAACCGCTTCAGTTCTTCCAATGGGATCCATCAGCTTGATTGAAACGCGAGAAGATGTAGCTGAAATTTTAAAATTAAATAAATACATTGATCTCATGGTGCCACGTGGAGGCAGTGCTCTTATTAATTACGTAAAAGCTAATGCTACGATGCCAGTGGTGGCCCATGACAAAGGCCTTTGTCATCTTTATGTGCACTCCGATTGTAATGTGGATGCTATCGCAATTATTTTAAATGCAAAAACTCAAAGACCTGGTGTGTGTAATGCTTTAGAGACACTTATTCTGAATGAAAATTATCCAAAGAATGAAGAAATTTTCGATGCTTTAAAAGCTGCTGCTGTTGAACTCAAGTATCCTGCTACTGAAGAAGATTATGCGACTGAATGGCTAGATAAAAAGATCTCTATTAAAATGGTGAAAACTCACCTCGAGGCCATTGAGCATATTAAGAAATATTCTTCTCATCACACAGAAGCAATCCTGGCCACAGATCCCGAAGTGATCGAAGAATTTATGAATTCACTTGATGCTTCTTGTATTGTTATCAATGCTTCAACTCGATTTAATGATGGCGGTGAACTAGGTCTTGGAGCAGAACTTGGAATTTCAACTTCAAAACTTCATGCTTATGGGCCAATGGGAGCTGCTGAAATGACTGCGACCAGATTTATCGTTACGGGGAATGGTCATATTAGAAAATGATGATGGCCTCCCTCGCAGTGCAAGCGAGGATAGGATAAAAGTCCGCAATTTAATCATCCCCATAGCTGTCTTCAATTTGTTTAACTACGATTGTAATCGTTGAGGAATCAACTCTTGCCTCTTTTAAAAGGGAAATAACGCGTTCAATATCGTCAGAATCAATTGCATCAAAAAAATCATCTACCAGATCAATTTCTGCGAGTTTTTCCAAAACTAGAGTACCTTCGAAATCATCTTCATTCATATTAACCTCTAAAATAATTCTGCATGATCCTTCCCTG
Organism: Bacteriovorax sp. PP10; assembly: GCF_035013165.1. Classification (NCBI taxonomy): domain Bacteria; kingdom Pseudomonadati; phylum Bdellovibrionota; class Bacteriovoracia; order Bacteriovoracales; family Bacteriovoracaceae; genus Bacteriovorax; species Bacteriovorax antarcticus. Next base: position 818,402 of record NZ_JAYGJQ010000001.1, on the reverse strand, counting down.
TTGTTCAAGATTCCATTCGAAAATCTTTCATAGTACAATTATCGCTTATGTATTATTACAAAACGACAATTCAATATGAAGGTACAAATTACGCTGGATTCCAGTGGCAAAATGATATTCAGACAGTTCAGAGCGAATTTAATACAGCACTATCCAAGATCCTAGATGGAAAATTCACTACAATGGCCGCATCTAGAACTGATACAGGTGTTCATGCCATGGATCAGGTGGTGAAGATCACTACCGATAATCCAATTAAACTTTCTTCATTTCTTGAATCATTTAATAGAATTCTTCCTTCTCAAATTAAGTGTATTAGTGCTGAACCTTGTGATGGTCTTTTCAGACCATCAATTGCATCTCTGTCTAAGGAATATCGATATTTTTTTACTAATAAGACTCAAGTATCAAAAGAAGACACTCAGTTCATTGCAAACATTGCGAACAAATTAGATATTGCTTCAATGAAGATCTGTATTCAGGCCTTAATTGGAACTCATGATTTTTGTAATTTCTATTCGAGTGGTAGCAATGTAAAGAGTACAATTAGAGAAATTTCTTTTTGTGAGCTATCAGAAATTAATCCTCAAGATTTTTTTTCTAACTTAGAGCTCTTTCAAGTACCGAAAGGTCTTCACAGTTGTTATCAATTTAAAATAGAAGCCAATGGATTTTTAAAACAGATGATCAGACACATTGTGAGCGCACTCTGGATGGTTGGAAGTGGAAAATTATCTGCTGATAACTTCATAATTTTATTAAACGGCCCTAAGAGTGAAAAGCAATTATGGAAAGTGGCATCTCCCAATGGGCTTTTTCTCTATAGAATAAATTATCCATCCCAATCATAGGCAATTACCCATCTTAGACATAACGAAACCAAGCTAAAATCTAATTTTAATTAATCTTTTGAAACCTCTTCCAATTACTTACAAAATATATTTTTGATTTTTCTCTAATCAATATAAACCCAATCATACTCACAACAAAAATTAGTGCCCCCATTAATACTTGCCACGCTCGATCAAATGGTAACTTATGTCCAATGATGAAGGCCCAAGGATGAAAGAAATAGAACCAAAAACAAAGCAGACTTAGTGTTTTGTAATAACGATCTCGAATAAGAAAAGAATTATAATTCAAAACTTGATAAATAAGCACTCCGTAAAAAATAGCATGAATAGAAAATCCAAAACTATTTCTCCAATGAGGAACAAGCTGCCCAATAAAATAAATGAGTACTAAATTTACTCCAAAGGCCATTGGATGTTTCAACCAAGAATAAAAATGATGTTCATAAAAGTATTCGATATTCAAAGCCAGAAGAGCGCCGATTGACAAGGCGTCGATCCTTGTCTCTAGAGAATTGTAAATGTAAGAACTAGTTCCTAAGTTCATAGTGACTAATAGGCTTCGATACCCAAGGCAAAAGAGACTGAGTAATATAAAAAAAATCGTCAGCTTTTTTCTGCTCTTTAGGTATTTAAAAATTACAAAATAAATAACAATGAATTGCATATATACTGAGAGCGTCCATAAATGAGCTAATCCGTTATTTGGATGTCCATAATAAGAATTATAATAATTACTGGTGAAAGTTAATACTGAAAGGACTTGCAAAAAATCAACTTTAAGATGAAGAGCTGATTTGGTAAAAATGCTTACAAAAACCAATGTCGTTATAGTTGGAAAAACTTTCAAAATTCGTTGAGATAGAAAATCCAAAAAATATACTTCTTGTCCATGAACTTGATCTTGAAGAAATAATCTTGTGAAAATATATCCTGAGAGGGTAAGGAAAAAAGTTGCTCCATAACCTCCCCCTAAGTGTAATTCGCTATGTCCTAAGTAAACTAAGAAAATAGCTAACATTCTCAACCAAATAATATTGAAAGGAAGCATGAGATTAAATGTCTTGCTGCTCTTATTCATTATAAGTTTATAGAGCAGCATGTTTAATAAATAAATACAGGAGTTCTTTAATATTAGAAGAAGAGAACCTAAATAGATATTTGGAGACCATCTAATAAGAGCTACTAATTATATATAAGAAGTTAAAATTCCAAGCTTGGCACTAAGTGCTGTAGAAACATTCGCGAAGTCAGACTCAGCTGTTTTCCCTTAGGTCTAGCAAGCCACATATGAAATTCATGAATATGATCAACAGGAATTTCAAACAACTCCCCTCGCTCAATTTCTTTCTTCACCATAAAGTTTGTCAGGTAAGCAACACCTTCACCAGCAAGGCAAAAACGCTTCTGTGACTCCTGACTATTAATCTCAAAGCCAATAGACGGCATCTCTCCAAACAACTCGATAAGAACTTGCGATGACCTACGATCCATCGAAGCACCAATCGCACTCATGTAACCATACTTACCAATAAGTTTTTTAAGTGTTTTTTCATTACTCGACGATTTACACTCTTTCCACAAATCAGGATGGCACACCAGCGACATACTCTCTGGATGCAAACGTCTGAACTCAATTTGAGGAGTATTAATTTTTGCAAACATTAAAGCAAACTCACAATCAGTCGTAAGAAGATGATTTACAATTTCATCAGGCGTTCCCGATCTTATAGAAGGAACAACCTTTGGATGCTGACGACGAAATTCGTGTATGGGCCCTGGAAGTAAATCATTAATGACGTGATCGGAAGCGGCAAAACGAAGAAAGCCTTCGCACTTATCCTGAATACCTCGACAAAGATTTTCAATTTCTTTTTCAGTTTGAAACAACTGTTCACAAAGTCTAAAAACATCAAGGCCTTTAGGTGTGAGCGAAACACCACTCTTAGACCTATCAAAAAGCACTACGCCTTCGCCTTCTTCCAATAGACTTACAGAGCGACTTAAGGCCGATTGACTGACGTTAAGCTTCTTGGCCGTTTCAGAGAACTTGCCAGCTTTTGCCACTTCATAGAAGACTCTCAGGTAACTTAATTCCATAATTTCATTCACTTATATCATTCTACATTTTAGACGGATGTCTTACAATCATTCTAATTTACAACATGCACAAAGTAAACGAAATTGGCCCTCGAAAGACTAACCAATACTTGAGGACACGAAAATGAAACTACTTATCCCATTAATCGTTTTTACAGCATTATCAACAAACGCTCACGCACATTCAGGAAGCCAAAGACTATTTTGTAAGTCAGCTAAAAATTCTGGATCAAAGCAAAAGCTTGAATTCTTTCTTAAACGTGGAAACACTCCTGGAATGTATGCTCCAACAATTAAAGTGCATCTAGATAATAAGCGATTCGTATTAACAACACCTGATGACACTATCAACTATGGAACAACTTTTCACAACTCTCCATTAAAAGTTATTACAGTGACTGCAGAAGTACCTTATGCAGGTGAAGGAAATACAGGATCATTCACGATTGTGGCGATCCCTGAAACAGTAAAGGCCTTTGACTTTCAAAACGAGCCTGCAACAAAGTGGTCGATTGAAGATCAGAAAGAAGGATGCTTCGACGTAGGTGGAAGTGCAAAATTTCAAGGATACATTGAAGGGTCTTTATACACTGGTAAAGATCATGTTGAAGTGGAAACACAAATTCTTGATTGCACACTTTCATACGATCCAGGAATGAGCTGTTAACTTTTAATCAATATTAATTTTAGGAGTATTTATGAAAAGTATTTTATTGCCAGTTTTCTTATTAGCATCTTTAGTTTCTAGCAACGCTTTTGCCTCACATGCTTACAGAGATGAATCATGTACATCATCAACTCATGATTTAGTTTACCTTGGAGATAAATTAGTTGGAGGAAAATACTGGATTTCACAAAAGGATCAAGATCAAAAAATAACTGCACGCCCGTTATGGGATTTCTCTGAAGACGATCCATATACACTTGAAGATGCAGATGTAATCTTCTCTACGATTTCAGTAAGAGAATATGATAGATCTGAAGTAACTAACGATGGCTTCTTTGACCATGAAGAATGGAAAACTGAATCCACACATGAAATCCACTTAATTACTCCTGAAGCATCAAAAAAATTAGGTTTAAAGCAAGGCGATCAAGTGACTTTTACTTGTGATGAATCTACTGATTATCCTAATAGCAATCAATATCCATAGTCTCTTCTCCCCATAGTTCTAATACGTTCCATTTTAATCTTTGAAGCTGCACGATGCGACTTCAAAGATTTCTCCCTCCATTACCCGAGTTTTTTGATTGGATCTGCCAACAAAAAAGAAAAGGTTAAGTTAATATTCAAAAGCATTTTTTAATGAAACTCTATTAAGAATAGAGGGACCTTATGAATCAAATCCGCATTCTAATTATCGGAGCAGGCCCAACAGGATTAGTCTTAGCAATCTGCCTAACTCGCTTAGGAATTCCTGTTCGTATCGTTGATAAAGAAATGTTACCTGGAACAACTTCCAGAGCACTTGTCCTACACGCCCGCACTCTTGAATTTTACGAACAACTAGGAATAGCATCCAAAATTATTGAGCAAGGCCTAAAATTTAGTGCTGCTAACTTATGGGTGCATGGGCATAAAAAAGCTCATATCAAACTTGGAGATATTGGAGTTGGATTAAGTCCTTTTCCCTATATGATTATCTTCCCTCAAGATGAACATGAAGCTTTGCTCATTGAAGAGTTAAAAAATATGGGAGTTCAAGTTCAAAGAGGTATTGAATGCCTAAGCTTTGAACAGAATCATAAGTTAAGTGTAAAACTCAAACATCCAGACGGCAGCGAAGAAATTTGTGAAACACTTTACTTAGCAGGCTGTGATGGAGCTCGTTCGCAAGTTCGTCAAACTTCCAAGATGGATTTTCAAGGAAGCACCTACTCCCAATATTTTTATGTCGCCGATGTTCAAGCAGAAGGAATTAATACAAACCAACAACTCCATTTGTCTTTAGATGAAGCGGATTTTCTGGCCATCTTTCCATTGAAGCAAAAGAATCACGCTAGACTTATTGGAGTTATCAAAGAAGAGACTAAAGAAAAAGATCATCACTTCACTTGGGACGATGTAAAACATCAGGCATTAGGGCGTTTAGATTTAAAAATTAAAAGTATCAAATGGTTTTCGAGTTATCGCGTTCATCATCGACTTGCCGAAGGCTTTCGGGATAAAAATGTTTTTCTTTTGGGAGATGCAGCCCATATTCATAGCCCTGTCGGTGGCCAGGGAATGAATACTGGAATTGGCGATGCCGTAAACCTTGCATGGAAAATTGCAGCCGTTATAAAAAAAGAAGCACATGAAACGATATTGGATTCTTATGAACTTGAACGCATGGCCTTTGCGAAACGCTTGGTCGCCACAACGGATCGTGCATTTACACTTATTAGTAGTACTGGCCCTCTTGCTAATTTTATACGATTAAATATTACGCCTCCACTATTATCCTTCCTTACAAAGTTTAAATTTGTTCGATTATTGATATTTAAAACTCTCTCTCAAATTTCTATTAATTATCGTATGAGTTTTCTAAGTGAAGGAAAGGCCGGCAAGATCCATGCGGGTGATCGAATGCCTTGGGATGAAAAATTAAAAGAAACGCTTCCACTTAAGTGGAATGCGAGATTGTATGGAGAAGCAAGTAATCAACTAATCGAATACTGTCGAAATAATTCTTTGCCTTTAAAAAGATTGCCTTGGAGAAAGGAACTCAGCAAATATGGTTTTGTAAAAGATTGTCTCTACTTGATTAGACCTGATGGATATATTGGTCTTGTAGATCTACAAGCTAATCCTAACAACATTCAACAGTACTATAAAAACAAATAAGAATCGCAAGCGTCCTTGCCTGCGATTCTTAAAAATACTCTAGTCGTTGTCAACAAAGTGATCTTGAATAAATTTAACATCAATACCTACAACTGCCATTGGTAGATCCACGCGATCATCAGCAAGAGTTGCTCCACCACAATCATTATTCTCTTTTGCCTCAGCACGAACACCATAAGTAAAAGGAGGCATGTAACCATAAAACTGAGCTCGTTTATCTGGTTGCACACATGCAGTATCGCTAATTCTTCCGATTGCATTATAGATTGTTACCCATATAGCATGTTGTGAAGTTGAATCATTTGTGACTTGAATCACAGTTGGTGGGACAACATTTAATTCGTCTGAATCATTTTCATCTTGTGCAAAAGTAAGTGATGAAGTCAGTAGCAAAGAAAGCGAAAGCAGTAATAAAATCTTTTTCATATAAATCTCCTTAATAGTATTTCGTTTAAAAAATTAGTTATTGAAAATCTGACCGTTGCCTTCCACACTTAGATTCGTCATACCCGGGCGTGTTTGAAAATCTTGTGTGATTTCGTTAAGACTTTCTCCACCACAACCGTTTGCTTTGAATTTCACATTAATTGTGTATTCATGGTTAGGTAAATAATCTCTAAAATTAGCCGTTGATCCTTCTCTTAAGCAAATTGTATCCTTTACTGTTTCATTATCTAAAATTGTAATGTTCAGTACATTGTACGAACGATTTTCAACTCCTAACGTATCCGCATGGGCCATTGAGCTAAATGATGTAATTACTGTTGCAAGAGCTAGTAGCGATAAAGTCTTTTTCATAATGATCTCCTATTTGTTTTTTAGCGACTCGTTAATGAGTGTCTGTCTTCAATATTGCAGGGGGAATGCCAAGACAAGAACCCTTTAATATCTAACAGTTAGGCAATGCTCTGAGTGGTGGGATTTCGGCAGTTGCCGAGCTTCCGACAATCGTGTTGTCGGATCTTCGGCATTCACACTTTGCTATTTCGCTAACGAACAGTAGAATCAGAACATTATGAAAATCCTATTTTACCTCACTACGTTTATCGTCCTTACTAGTTGTTCTTCAACAACCTTCTCCCTTCAAGGAAGCTCTGAAAAAGGCAAAAGCGGTCTCAATAACTGTGATGGTTATCCACATGGTTCAGTTATCCACGGTTACACTAGTTCAACGGCGCCTTGTACAGAAGCAGCACGAACTTGTGTAAATGGTAGTTGGAATGGAGCAAATGTTTTTCCGACATGTAAGTAGCAACGAAATTATCAGTTTTTCGCCATTTCAAGAAAGCGATTATTGATGTAGCCTTGTTTCATGCGTTTTTCGACAAAAATTTTTATAACTATCGTTGGTATGACTATGCTGGGAGTTTTGTTAACTTCCGTCAGTATTTACGAAGTGGCCAAACATCTTTATCAGAAAGAGTACACTAAGCTTTATCAAGAGCGCTTAGAGCTGGTAGCTAGAAATTTTATCAGTGTAGAAGAAGAGTCCTTACAGACGTCTTTAAATGCAGCGAAACTAATTCGAGAGCTGGAAGATAAAACGCAATTAGATTCTAGTGAATTAAAAAGACTAGCAACTGAGCTTTCTGTCGATGGTATTAATATTATCGATGCTAACGGAAAAACACTACAGGCAAGTGATGGAAGAACTCATCAAAATCTTTATAGCCTTTGCTCTGGTTACCGCGATCTTGTTGATGGCAAAAAAGAATACCAACACGTTCCTTTAGTTCCAGATGTACTTGAGTCAGGAGTTGTTGCCTGGTTTACCCTTCTTCCTTCAAAAAACAGTCATCATATAATTGATATTCGCAACAACTTTGAAAACTTTTCACAAACACTAGAGCAGCTTACTGAGGACAATTCCGATATTGTTCATGTCACTCTGAAATCTCCAACAGGAAAAATTCTTGGAGATGTTAAAAACCCTGCTCTAATGAATGAGGTTACCTCAACTCTAACATTTACTATTACTGCAACTGTTCCAGATTGCTGTGAATGTCGAGTCCGTGGTTTCGTATCAGGAGACGCTCCTTATAGTTATAAGTTTGTAGCAGGACTAACAAATCTTTCTTTAAAAAAATCAATCGCTACACTTCGAACAAAATTCATTTGGATTGTTTCAATCCTGCTTTTCCTTTCTTTTATTCTTTCATTATGGCTTACAAAAATTTTATTAAGAAAAATTAAGGCCATTCAAAATGCAGTTGACTCAATTGCTGAGTCTGGAGACTTTTCTAAGCGTATCGACGTTACGGATGACTCCAAACATTCACAAGATGAACTTGATTTACTGGCAAGACGTTTTAATAGAATGTTCGACGGCCTTCAAGAAGCACAAACGAAATTGATCGAAGCCGAAAAATCAGAAGCACGAGCAGCTGTTGGCGCTCAAGTGGCCCACGATATTAAAAGTCCTCTTACGAGTATGGCACTTGCACTAAACCAACTTCAACAGATCATTCCTGGCGCTGGCGCTGAAATGTTCTCCCTACTCAGCCATGCCGTATCGCGAATCAGCGGAATTGTGAAACGTTTAGGCTCTCAAGGCGCAATGGAAAGCAACACTCTCGTAGTTGAAGCTCCTAAACTGACTCTAGTTGATAAACTATTTTTTGATGTGGCCCAAGAACATGCTCTTAAGATGCCTCGAAGCCAAAAATTTAACATCACAGGATTTAATGCTGTTCCAGAAATCTGGAGTGTTGTTCAAGTCACAGAAGTTCAAACGGCACTTTCTAATATTCTAAACAATGCGAGTGAAGCTATGAATAATGGCGGAGTCATTGAACTTTCCGCTCATAAGAAAAATGACAAAGAATATGTCGTGACTATTTCTGATAACGGTAAAGGAATCGCTCCTGAAAATTTAAATAAAATTTTCGACCGTGGAATAAGTTTAGAAAAAGCTGGTGGAAGTGGTCTTGGTCTTTATCAAGCTAAACGCGCAGTTGAATGGAGTGGCGGAACTCTTTCAATTGAATCAACTGTAGGTGTTGGAACTAAGATTCACATGAATCTTCCCATTGAAAAAGTTCCTGCCTTTACAACTCTTGAAGTGCTAGTAGCGCCTAATCAAAAACTAATCGTCACTGATGATGACCCATTAATTATTACTACATGGAAAAAGAAATATCCAACAGCCCTAACCTTTTCTAGCTTTAGCCAGCTAGAACTTGCTCTACCTGACTTAGGCGAGCTCTCTGACTATGTATTTATTCTGGATCAATACGCAGGAGACGGCCGTGAAGGTCTAACTGGTATTGCCTTTATTGAGAAATATCAAATCCCAGCTTATCTTTCGACAACTGAGTTTGATGATCCAATTATCCAGGAAAAAGTAAAAGCACTAAAAGCAAAACTAATACCGAAGCCTCAACTGGCCGGTGTCTCTGTAAAAGATCAGGAGTAATGATGAAAATTTTAATCGTTGATGATGAAACTCTAGTGCGCCGTACTATGCAGGCCACGATTGAATCTGATGGCAGCCACCAGGTTTTTACAGCTGGAAGCTTAGAAGAAGCCGGGAAAGTTTTAGAAGAAGAAACAATTGATCTTGTCTTCACTGACCTAAGTCTAGACGACGGCCCTGAACGACTGGGATTAAACTTACTTAAACATTTAAATGATCACTACCCTGCAACTGTTGCAGTTGCGATGACAGGCCATAATGAAGATGCATTAGTTGAACAATGTCTAAAAGCGGGAGCTGCTGATTATATTTTAAAGCCCATTGGACCAGAAAAATTAAGACAGACAATGCTTAAGGCCCCTATCCTTCACAGACTACTTAGAAAAAATCAAAACTTAAAATCGCAAATTGGAAAAGATGCTCTTCACTTAGTTGAATTGAAATCTAAGTCAAAAGCTTTCCAAGCTGTTTTAGACGTTGCTAAAAAACTGAGAGGAACATCTCAATCAGTTCTTATCCGTGGTGAAAACGGTACAGGTAAGGAAGTTCTTGCACGCTACCTTTGGAGCCTGGAAGGAGACGACTCTCGTCCTATGATCGCTGTAAACTGCGGAGCGATTCCAGCAAGTCTTGCTGAATCAGAACTCTTCGGTCACAAAAAAGGATCTTTCACAGGAGCAACTGAAGCTCGCACTGGAAAATTTGAAGCTGCTAATGGTGGTGACCTTTTCCTGGATGAACTTGCCACTCTTACACCAGAAATTCAGGTAAAACTCCTACGCGTTTTATCGACAGGCGAAATCACTCCTGTTGGTCAGGAAAAATCTAAAAAGATCGTTTGCCGAATTATCACTGCGACTAATGAAAACTTAGAAGAAATGATTAAAGCTAAAACATTCAGAGAAGATTTATTCTTCCGTGTGAAACAATTTTCTTTAACGATTCCACCATTACGTGAACGCAAAGAAGATATCCTTGATTTGGCCAATCACTTTCTGTCTCAATATTCAAATAAACGTCTTTCTAAATCTGCTGAGTCTTTGCTTCTTAGTTATACATGGCCTGGAAATGTGCGAGAGTTAAAATCCGCGATGGAAGTGGCCGCTGTTTTATCTGATGGTTCTGAAATTGAACATTCGGACATTGCTCCTCACTTACAACAAACAGGTGCCCCTGTTTTAGCAAAGGCCTTACCGGCCTCACAAGAGATAGACGAAAACCTACTTGCTGGTAACTATCACCATCTGCTTAGAGAATTTGAAGCAAAGATGATTGATTGTGCAATGAAGAAGTGTGGAACTGAAAATGCTGCAGCTAAATTTTTAGGAATCCCTCGCAGCACATTAGGTGACATTAGAAAGAGACATCAGGCAAAGTAATTTGCCGATCTTCTTGATTGGAAAAACTGAAGATAATCTTAATCAACCTACTATTGTGTTCAGAGATAAATAATTGTAAAAAAAATGATGAGAAAAATTTCATCATTTATTATCATTACATTCTTTATCTTCTCTCAAAAAACTTACTCTGATGTTATCGATAATGCTGGAACAAGATGGCCTGTACCTTCATGGAATATTGCTCAAAACAAACAAGAGCGCATGTCTTCAAAACAATGCCAGGACTTCGTAAAGTTTTCTACAAACTCTCATAATTTTTTAACTGAAGGTCTGGTCGTTATTAAAGATGGAGAAATTCAGTTTGAGTATTACGATTCAAAACATAATGCCAATACTCCACACATCCTTTGGTCAGTTACAAAAACCATCACTGGTGCTCTTTTAGGAATTGCCGTCCGCGATGGAAAAATCTCAATGGATCAGGGGCTTAATGAATTTTATCCTCGTCCGTCAGCAGGAAATAATTACCAGAACATTAAAATAGAAAATCTATTTTATCTTGATACAGGTTTTATCTGGAATGAGTATTACAGTGGCGATGCAAGTAAAAGCCCGGTGCTTAACATGCTCTACTATCTAGGGCATAAAGATATTGCGAACTATGCGACTGACCAACAAATTATCCCTCAAGGCCCGGGTTACAAATTTAATTACTCTACAGGAACACCTGCAATTACCATGGGCGTTTTAAAGAAAGTCTATGGTGATGATTATGATCAAATGCCTTGGACTTCACTTTTTAAACCTCTAGGAATGACTAATGTTCGTTTCGAACGTGATCATAAAGGTGTTTTTAATGGCGGCTCATCTGGTTATGCCACTCCTCGTGAGATGGCAAAACTTGGTTATCTCTATTTAAATAATGGTATGTGGAATGGAGAAGAAATTCTTCCACAATCTTGGATTGAAAAAACAACTCAAGTTTCTCCTGGGTATTTATCTAACGGAACAGTTATAAGAAATATTACTGACGATGGGGTGTATGGTGGATCTATCTGGCTTAACAGAGCTGTCAAAAAAGGTTTCGGTAAACCTTATCCTGCTTCACCAGAGAATATGCTTTTGGCAATGGGGCACTACGGACAGATTCTGACAATCCTTCCGACTCAAAAGATGGTTATTGCCCGCACTGGGTATGACCAGGAATACAATTCGAAGCTAGATGAGTTTGTCAGCCGTGCGATTGCCTGCTTCGATGATCCGACTTATCCCATTGGAAAAAATATTCCTCCGCCTGATTATACAAAGATGACCTGGCCTGCAATTTATAAAACACTTAAAAGTGGATTGAAAACGAATGTCTTATTTGCAGCTGTCGCCAAAACTGTATGCTCATGTCATTTTATTTCTGGAATTGATATCGATACCTGTGTTGATCGCAGTAACGTTCCACTGATTACAAAACTAGCAAAAATTTCAGTTAGAGATAACGTCGTTGTTGCTGAACAAACTAAATATGCAAAAATCTTAGTGGCCGCTTATGGGCGCTGGCCTGGTGAAAAATCTTATGCGAGCTTTGATAGAGCACATCCCGAATTTGGATGCACATTAAAGTAATTTCGGCGAAGCCTAAGACCTCGCCGACCAAAAACTGACTATTGAGAAATCTTGCAGTGAAAGTCGTCTTCAAACTCACCCATAAAAATCTTATAAGTTAAAACTCCATTAGTTTTTTTAGGACCAACCTCACCTTTAATATAAGTAAGCGTCAGGTTATCTGTATCTTCTTCAGTCGCTGTATAAATGATCGTGCTCTCTGATTCTACTTTATCTGCTTTCATAATATCAGGTGATCTGCCCGCCCCAACACTCATGACAATTAAACTCTCTCCACTTTGAGTCCCACATGTAGACACAAATGGGTATAAGGGAATCGAGCTTTGAGAAACGCAAGATAAGACTTCTTTGGTCCCAGCAGGGCACATTTTAGGAGCAGCGGCCGCCACTGTAAATGATGAAACTAGGGCCAGTAATGTCATAAGTAATTTCATAAATCCTCCAGGATAAAGAGGTCAATTGTATCAACGAGAATCCTTTAGGCGTAGTAATGGATTCTATCATTTACTATCCTTCTAAAGAAAGTGTCTAAACTTTAGACACCCCTCAACAGACCGTGCAAACATTTCACTCCGTCCCTATAGAGACTCTCCCCCCGATATAATAAGGGCATTAATTTATCAGGGAAAACGACCATGGGTTCTAACAAAATTATTTTCTTATGCCTTCTGCTTACACTGACTGCATGTGGTGGAAAAAAAAGCAGTAAGACTGGTGTGGAAGGAAGTACTTCATTAAGCACTATTTTTGTAAAAGGTGATCCTAAAGAACTTATCAAAGGTAGTACTCTTGATAAAAATTCATTTATCTCAGAACGTGACATGACTGAGTATGATAATTACTCACTTTCTAATATCTGGCAGTTTACTGAAAAAGAAGTCATCGTTGAAAAAGAAGACACAGGTAACCCTGAAGATGGCAATGAGGCGACTGAAGAAGATCAGACCGCGAATGCTCTTCCTTTTTATACTTTTCAAAAATTAGGCAATGATTATATTTACTCAAACCCAAAATCAAATTTAAAGTTTGGATTTACAGTTAATAACGGCAAACTTGAATTAAAGACGTTTGATACAGGTTATGGTGTTTATGATTTATCGATTCTTCACTACAGCCTGAAGAAATCTAAGGATTCTTTTTCTCTTCTTGTAGAAATACAAGAGCAAGACCCAACTGAAGGTAGAGTTCTTTTAAGTTTCGTATTTGTAAAAAAATCAGAACAAAAAAACATTCTTAAAGTAGATGATCACTATAAGTATATTATGGGTGCAGGCGTTGCGATTGGATGGCCACAAAAAGAAATACTTCAAATTGATGTTTGTGGAAATCAATACAAGTCTACAGAGGACGCTTTCAATGGTGGCATTCAAGTATGGAAGAACGCTCTTAGAAATAAAATGACAATCAAAACTAATTATTTATCAGTATATCCACCTTTCAGTGACCTGAACTCTCATTGCATCTACACAGTAAAAGATTATTCAACTGAATCAAGACCCCAATATATGAACCCGGCCTCGACAACGACAAACTACGATACTTTTAAGGCCGAAATTATTGATGCTGATGTTTTTGTCTGGGTAAAAGAAGTAGAAAAAGATGGAGATATCTCAAAGATGGCAAGCTACATGATAGATGTAACAGCACATGAGCTAGGACACTTTTTGGGATTAGGTCATCAGTTTGATGAAACCTTCAAAAGTATTATGTCTTATGACAATGTTCCTTACATTACAGATTATGATCAAGAAGCTGCGTCTTACCTATATCCAACTCTTAAATAAAATATTAATCGGTGTTCGAAAGGACACCGCCTTTTTCTAGCCGACCGGCAAAATCACTGTAAATGTTGTTCCAGAATCTAGATCACTCTGCATATGCACAGACCCTTTATGAGCTTCTGTTAATCCTTTAACTAACGCTAGCCCAATTCCCCATCCTGTTTGCCCGCTACTCTCTGCCGACTTAGAACGGCTGTAATGGTCAAATAAAGAGTCCTGCTCTTCTACCGGGATAAAGCTTCCTGTATTATGAACTGAGATCTCAGCACAGTTATTAACCAGTGCTAATGTGACGGTAATCGTTGAATAAGGCGTGCCGTATTTAATTGCATTACTCGAAAGATTTTCAACAATACGATGAATCGCCAATGTATCCCAACGTCCTTTAATTTCACCGGCCATATTATTAACGACAAATCTTTGCCCATAAAGCTCTTCTAAATCGCTAACGACGAAATTTAAAATTTGATCGAGAGAACAGTCCTCTAAAGAAATCGGTATACCTAGGCCAGCCTTAATGCGATTGGCATCAAGTAGATCGCGAATCATTCGGTCTGCTCTTGCCACACTTGAAGTGATTCTATCCGCCATCTCTACAATCGTTTCTGAATCTTCAACTTTCTTTTTAAGAATAAGTGCACACATCGTTACTATGGCAAGTGGCGTGCGTAGGTCATGTGAAAGTGCGAGAACAAATCTCTCACGAAGCTCACGTTCTTCTTCTAATTCTTTAAGACTATCTTCCAGTTTTTTTCTTACCAACACTCTTTGAGTTACTTCTCTGGGTGTAGCTAGAATACGATACAATTCATCGCCAAAACTGATACGAGAAAAAGTAGTATCAAAATAGCGATCTTCAAATTGCTCAGTTACTGCATTATAGAGTTGAGAATGACCTTCACGCGAAACATAATATTCGCCAGTTTCATAAACCTTTTTAAGAATATTTGGAAAAGGAGTGTGAACTAATTCCGGTATTGCTTTAAAAAGTGATTCACCTAAAATGTTACGATTTTTATAAATTTCTTGATATTTTTCATTGAACATTTCAACAACCATTTCTGGCCCTTTGAAAATAACCATAGGCGATTCTGAACCATAAAAAATGGCCTCGAATTTTTGCTGCTCTGATTTAATCTTGGCCTCTAAAATAGAGGTTTCAGATTGATGGTTAGACATTGAATTTTCCTTCTTTGCTCCTCTCAGAATAGATAAAATTACTATATATGTAAAATGCACTTCTGAATGAATGCTTTTACCTAAGTGCGTCTGTCTTCTATTGAGGAAATACTCGAAATCTATACAGATAGCTACATCTTAAGTACCATTTCTCAGAGCAGAATCTCTTAACCCAAGGGTGTATGTTAAAACTTTATTTATTTATTCTAACCCAATTATTTTTATCTTTTAAAGTAGAGGCATGCCCTTCTCCCTCTGCAATTGTCTATACCCTGGATGCAAACTCTTTTTATAATGATGCCCATCATTCTCTTATTGATCCTGAACTCAAAAAAAAGCACGACGATGCGGTTAAACCACTTGAAAACTTTATTCGCTCCATTGCAAAAATGTCGGATAAATATATTCAGGATCCAGTTAAAAACTTAAGTGAAGGTCATTGTGCGAATGCATGGATTTTGAGCTGGGCAAAACAAAATGCCATGCTTGGCGAAATGAAAACTAATCAATCCTACTCAGAAAGAAAATGGATGCTCGCTGGTATTGGACTAGTCTATGGAAAAACCAGAGCAATCATTAAGCCCGATGAAAACTTAATCATTGAGTCCTGGCTCAAAAAATTGGCCGATCTTACAATGGTTCATTCTGATCAATATAAGGGAACTCGCAATAATCATTACTACTGGGAAGGTTTAGCTGTTGGCGTAGTTGGCGCCATTACTAAAGATTCGAAGTATCTTTCATGGAGTAAGCAAGTCTTTTCAAATGCAATGGATAAGATTCAAAAAGACGGATCTCTGATTGAGGAAATGAACCGTGGAAAAAGGGCCATTCATTATCAAGCGTTTGCAACTGCCCCTTTGGTTGTCATGTCGAGTATTTTGGATTTGCAGTCTGATAAATTGAAAGAGCTTGTGCGGTTTACTTATTTGGCCATTTCACATCCAGAGACAATTGAGAAGCGTCTTGGAGTTAAGCAGGATGCACTGACTCCCTCAAACTTAGGTTGGCTTTTAGTTTATTTAAGAAGAAATCCTGATGCAGAGATAAGTAATTTTTTAAAAACAAAATCTTCTCTTTATACTTCTAAGCTTGGTGGAAATTTAAATTTAGTTAATCCATTAGAAAATATTTCATCAACGAAGGTCACAAAATAATTTTAACCTTTTAAAGATATGTAATCGGCGAGTCTTAACGCAAGCGCCGTAATCGTCATCGTAGGTGCAGCGGCCCCCGTTGTTGGAAAGACAGAAGACCCAAGCACACTTAAATTACTCACCCCAAATACAGATAAGTTTTTATCCACATACCCGTCTTTAAAACTCTCTCCCATCCTGGTCATCCCCATCTGATGAGAATTTCCAACTGGTGCAATTTTTCGTTCAAGAAAATCTTTATTCACTTTCATGAATCCTAATCCCAAGCTCGGCAGTTTTCTCGCAAAAAACTCCATCGACTCCGTATAAGACTTCCAATCCAGCTCTGTTAACTCCCAATTCAAATTAACATTCCATAATCCCAAACGATCTGCATCTTCTCTCAAGACAATCCCATTCATATCTGAACAAAACTGCTCACAAGAAAGTCCAATCTCCTGGACAGGATGAAAACTTCTTTTTAGTGTCTCTGTATAGAGCGAATAAATTTTTTGATCTACCGGATCTAGTGGATGTTCTACATCGTAAACCTTAAATCTTAGATTAAGCCATCCATGCTTTTTTCTCTCAGCTTCACTAACTTGAAAGAAAAAATGATCTCTCTTCCCATTGGCATTCACATCTACAAGCTTAGACCAGGGATCTTTCTTATAAAACATCATTGTTCCAACATTGCTAAAATTAGGATGTTCCATAAATCCTTTTCCAAGAAATTTATGACCAAGTCCAATCGGAGTTTTATTCTTCCTAGAAAAACTTAAGAGCAATCTAGCGTTTTCAATACTGCCGCAACAAAAGATGAAGTGCTTTGCCTTAATCGTATGAAGCCCTGTAGAGCTTTTAACTTTTAAAGCTTCAACAATAGTCCCTTGTCCATTCATCTGCATTTCAACAACGGGACTATTTAAATAAGACTTAATTTTACTTGAACGACTTATATGCTCTTTATACTTCTGTCCAAATCGAGTGACAGGAGTACTAAATTGATACAACTTAAAAGCAGATCCAATTTTTTGTGCTTCAGATTCCATTTCAAAAATTTTCTTATTTTCAAAAAAGCTATATTCAAGATTTAGGATTTCAGTTGTTCTGTCATAGTAAGGCCTTAAATCTGAAAGCTTAATCGGCCATCCAGAGTAATGTATCTTTTCTTCTGCCTGGAAGTCACTCTCGTCAAGCGGAGTACACCATCCGCCCCAAGCTTCAGTGCTTCCGCCGAAATCCTTAAAACGCCTTTTATCCACTTCTGTAGGAAAACCCGTTTCAAGAACTTTCTCATCAGCAATTTTGCTTTTTTGTTCGAAATTTCCAGCTTCAAGAATCACAACATCGAAGCCTTTCTTTTCAAGCTCCAAAGCAAGGGTGATCCCCGCGGCCCCAGATCCGATAATGCAATACTGTGTTTTAATCTCTGATAAATTCGAAGGCATCTGGTCTATAATCATAGGGCTCTCGCCATGAGAATAAACCCAGTCATGATATGCGAGACGGCCATGCCATCAAGAAAAACGATCTGATCATTTTTGAATTGCTCTAATTCAAGCTTTTCAAAATTCACATTGAAATCAATTTGAGAGCTATGAACTTTATAAAAAGCTTCTGCTTTTCTTCTGCACTCAGCTTTAACACTATTTTCTAAAGTCTCAACCGGTAAAGGCACATTAAAATGAGTAAGGAGAGAATCTTTATTCATATTTGACTGCCCTGCCTTTTTCGAGCAAGCAACCAATGGAATTGTTAAAAGTGTTTGAAGGAAAAACCTTCTAGAATAATGGGCCATTGCTGAATATCATAAATGACTTTTTTGATTTTAACTAGTGAGATAGAAACTTAAAAAACTGCGGCCACCAAGGCGACCGCAGTCTCAAAATAAATTAGTATGGGTATCTATTAAGATTATCTCTAATAAAGTTATTCACAGCTTGCTGATAAGCTGCTGACGGATTCGGCACGCTATAAGCGGCCAATTGAAACAACTCCTGTCTATTGTGCACAGACACTAGTCCAGCGTTCTTAACCATCATTGCATCACCAACAGTTGTCGTAAACTTCTCAGCTTCAACAATTAGGTAAATTTGTGAGTAATAATCAAGAACAGCTGAGATATTTTGTGCCGTAAAATTCGAAATTGCCTTTACATAAGCATCAGAAGGATTCCCCACTGAAGGTGGAATCAATTGTAAATAATCTGAAATTTGCATACGCACTTTAAGACCAGTACTTTTTACGGCCATGGCCTGGTTTACAGTTGGAACACGTGACTCCAGAACTCTTAGCATATTGAAGTCGTAAGCTGAATAAACATAATTCCCAACGAACCTAACAATAAAGTCTCCTACGGCCGCTTTATAGGCTTCAGATGGATTCGGAAATGGACATGATGTCAGGTATTCAAAGTCGTAGACATCGCGGACGTATTGAAGCCCTTGTGTCTTTAAATTGATAGCTTCGCTAACAGTTCTCACTCCCGCTTCAGCTCTTAGATAATAAGAAATTTCTTCTCTACCGTAAGAAGGCATGTCTTTATCGACAGTCATTTCTTTCACAGCAGCGATTTTCGGTGCTGCACCTTTATAGATTAACTCTGCTGATTGTGCGATCGACATTGTCGAAAGAATTGTTGCCAGAACTAATGCTGCCTTAAAATTCATTTTTCCCCCCGGAAAATTCATTGTAGTGCGATAAGTACAACCTCTGGGGGAAGCAGTGTCAATAGAGAGTCAGCACAATGTGTTTGCTAAAGTTGAGATGTTAGTTTTTTTCAGAGAACAAATCCGAGTGGTGTCTAAATGATATTCTTAGCACATTGCGAGTACTCACCCATATCGATATATTTTTTGAGAATGAAGTTTTTGTCAGCTGAAATACTCATAACTAGTAATCTGTAAAATTCATCATAGTTTAATTTTTTCTTAAAAAGTTTAGAATAAAAGAAATCATTTTTAAAATGAGTTTTAAATTTCTCAGGCGCATTGTTCCAAAAAATCAATTCTGCCTTAAAGGCCGGCGCCTCATCTTTTAACGTGGCCAGTTGATACTCGGTTAAGCATTTCTCAATTTTCTTACTGCCTGACAATAAACTGATTCTCTCAAATGTACTTAAGTAATGAACCAGCTCGTGATTGAGTGTAATGAGTAATTCATTAGTATCTCCACTTTTTCCTAAAATTATAACTGGGATGTAATGCCCATTCATAAATTCAACCTTAGTAATGGCCGCACGATCAAGCGATGAATCAAACTTAATATTTAAAACGTTATTATGAGATTTCTTTAAGGCCGCTATTAAATTGCTTTTTAAAGGTTCCCATACGGAAAATTCAATAATCTCTTGAGAGCATTTTTTAATTTTAGATTCGTCTAATTTTTCACAAGACTTCATTTCCTGCGAAAATATAGCAGAACTTAAAAGTGTAAAGGCCCCAAATATGATTATTTTTAATCTATTAATTTTGCATTCTCGGTAATTCTATTTTTTAACTCGGATAAAGATATTTTAGGATTCGCATTTATTGCTTTTACTGCCAGTCCCGCAATAATCGGTGCCGAAAAACTAGTTCCACGTAATGTGGTTACATGTCCTTTTTGCTCATTATTAGGCATAGGAGAAAGGGCTTCAATCTGCTCTCCTTTAACCATAATAACTTTTGTACCATAATTTGAAGAATCAAGTCTGTCTTTTG
Source organism: Bacteriovorax sp. PP10 (assembly GCF_035013165.1). NCBI lineage: Bacteria > Pseudomonadati > Bdellovibrionota > Bacteriovoracia > Bacteriovoracales > Bacteriovoracaceae > Bacteriovorax > Bacteriovorax antarcticus. The sequence continues at coordinate 798,452 of NZ_JAYGJQ010000001.1, read as the reverse complement.
TAACTTTCAGGGATCCAACTAAGAAAAGGTTCGACTCATTACTTAAATCGGCCCATAAGTCATTCTTCTTAAATTTATCCTGATTGAAATCTTCACCTTCATTTCCTGCCGCGACAATAAAGAGAGTATTAGGATTTTTGCGTAAAAGAGACTGCCATGATTGTTTTAAAATTTTGTACTCAAGATCAACATATTTAGAATCACACTTTGAGTTATCTTCTAATATCCAATTTTTCTTATAACCAAGAGAGATTGAGACCACACGAATATTTTTATTATTTACTAACACCTTTTGAATTCTTTGCTGATACGGCTGTAATGATTTTTCAGCAAATGCCTTCTCTTCTTTTGAGGTCCATTTTCTCAGACCGCATCCTTTTCCATATACAGGAAATTCAATATTTTCTTTTTTATCTGATTCTTGATGAACTGTTCCTGCCTGAGCACTCACCACACGTATTGGATGAATCTTTACTTTCCCTTCTGCATATTTATTTAAAACGAAAGCAGACCTGGTTCCATGAGTTGCAAGAATATAATCCCCTCTTAAAGCACGGGCCTTATCTGGATTTAATTTTTGATAATTATTATATTTTTCAACATCAGCGCTTGAAACCTTTGCCAGAGAATCCATCAAACCTCTTAAGACTTGTTCATCCGCTTGCTCCCCCATCTCTTTCCATGATTTATCATCAAAGCATTGACCGCTCTCAGGAATGTTCAGGTTACTTTCTGTAAGAATAGGGCATGCCTCTTGAGCAAAGCTAAAGTCAGCACTTTTAATAGGTGGGAAAGATGAATCTAGAAGAAGAACTTCTGTAACCTCACCAGCATGGACAAGGTTTACCAACAGTAAAAGGCCAAAAAGCTTTTTCATTAAAATTCTCCTATTGAAAATATTATAAATAGGAAAAATTTTTAGTCCACAGTTATTAAATTTCAACAAACAACAATATCTCATTTTCTATAGTGTAAAAATTACAGGATATACTCAACGTCACTATGAAATGTTTTATAACCTACTCGTAAACAAATTAGTCAAGACCACTACGGGAGATCATATGAAACTTTTTATTTTAGCATTGCTTTCGCTTACATCAGCATCTCTATTTGCTTCAACATCAACAATCACATGTAATGTGAAAGAGGAACTTGAAGGTAAATTGGTTGATATTAAAATTGAATTCCTGGTGGAAAACCTTGGATCAGACATGCCAATTCTTCTTCAACACCCAAAGGCCAGTGAAGATATGGGCCCAATCCTGGTCACTCCAGACATGGTTGGAGAAAGATGGTCTAATATGACTCATCTTAATGGTCAAGGTGGAGATCTTAGATCTGCTCCTGATAGAATCCGTCTTTTTGGTGACGGTGACGGTTACACATTCGTAGACCTGGTTCTTTTCAAATCAGCGAAATACCAAAAAGGCTACCTGCGTGTTTCAGGAAGTGGTGATCAGTCTTATCAAAAAATTAGTTGTACGGTTAAATAAAGAAGAGTTCTAAAGAGGTATCACTAGATACCTCTTTTTTTTGAGGTTAAGAAAAGACAGTTTGCTTGAATTCTCTTTTTGAATGAAAGCCCAATTGTTTTTTAAGCTTCGATGAATTTCCCGGGATCATTTCATATCTTGCTTCGTATTCTTTGAAGGCCTTTTCATCACAAAATTCAAAACATGAACTCACACTATTTGAATCAAGTTTCGTTTCGCAGCTTAGAAGTTTTCCTTCTGCTTTCATGTCGGCCATCAACTTGTCTGACTCCTCAACGTTTCTGCAGTTTTTTACCAGTGATTTATATTCAGCACGAGGCATCGCGTACGGGAAAAAAGTTGTGATCGTAATGTAGAAAGAATTCGGATTGTGAGTCGCTGTTGCCGCGGCCACACCTGCACCAGTACCGGCCATGCCTGAGACTTGAGCTTTCTTTCCAGACGCCAGCGCAGCTCCACTTACTAGTAGACCAGCTACTGCAGTTACAACCATGCCACCAAACTCTCTTCTTTTCATATTCACCGTCTATAAATTTATAATAATTAAATATTATTTAAAATAATTTTAGCAGCTAAGCGATAAAACTCAATATTTATATTCTATACCAAGTCATGAGAACTATTAAATTTTAGTCGCAATATCATTAAATAACATTTAGCATAGTAATATCGGAAGCTTATTACTCAGGTATGAAAGTCCTCTCTTATCAACCTGCCTTAAATTTGCGTCTGTAGACCTAAGTATAATGCTATCGAGATCACAGTGAATAAAACTTTTTGTCCATTACCTTGGAAAGAAATTTCATCCAGTCCTTCTGGGTCAGTTCGCTTATGTTGTTCATCGACTTCGGGATCTAATTTATCACTACACTCTGATGGCACTGTGGCCAAGATGAGTGATGACTTGAATGAAAGCTGGAATACTGATTTCTTTAAAGATGTGAGAGAAAAAATGCTCACGGGAAAAAACGTATCAGCTTGCTCTAATTGCTACAAACAAGAAGCGGCCGGAATCCACTCAGAGCGTTTACAGTGGATAGAAAACTTTCCAGATATCAAACCAGAAAACTTAACAACCAAAGCAGAACTTTCTGAAGTTGAACAACTTGATCTTCGTTTGGGAAGAGTCTGTAATTTACAATGCCGTATGTGTGGACCTTACTCGTCTACTTCCTGGGAGCCTACCTGGAAGGCCCTTGGTAATCTAGTCAATCAGCCTGATCAAAAGACATGGGACAAACTCAACCAGAACAACTGGCCGGAAAATCCTGATGTATGGGAGCAGTTTAAATTATTCGTTCCTAAATTAAGAAGAGTTTACTTAACCGGCGGAGAGCCTTTTTTAGTTTCAAAGAATAAAGAGTTTTTGAAATTCTGTATTGATTCCGGCCATGCCTCACACATTCAATTGCGCTATAGTACGAATGGAACAATTTGGGATGCAGAACTTCCGTCGATGTGGTCTCATTTTGAAAAGGTGACTTTGAATTTTTCAATTGATGGACTGGATGAAGTCAATAACTACATTCGTTTTCCGGCCCGCTGGAATCAGTTGATGAAAAATCTGGACTCTGCAAAAGCTGCTTCAAGAGTAGCACCAATTCACATTTCTGTTTCAACTGCAGTTCAGGCCTATAATATTTTTCAAATCTCAGAGCTCATATCATTCTTTAGAGAAAAAGAGCTTAATGTTTATCTCGACCTGATTCATCAACCGTCTTATCTTTCATTGGCAGTTTTGAGTCCTGAACTCTCTGAGAAAGCAAAATTAAAACTTCAAAATGAAATTTCTTATCCTGGAGTAACTGGCCTTATTCAGCTACTCAATTCATCAAAGCACCAGGAATGGAATCAATTTATTGCTTATACAAAAAAGCTGGATGAAATTCACGAGCAGAATATTTCTCAGGTCATTCCTGAATTAGGAATCTGAAAGCTTTTAATAGCTCTCAGTCCTCAAAGTATCTACTTACCATTCCAGGAAACACTGTAAAGATCATGTCTTCTATCTTTAAGATTCATAACAGTCCCGTTATTGCGGGCCTTGATTAAATCTCTAATACTAAGATCTGCAATCGCTACCATCTCTGCATTGGGGTCTGTATCTGCGGCAATACCATCTTTAGCAAATGGAAAATCTGAAGGAGTTAAGATGCAACTTTGAGCATAGTTAATATCCATGTTCTGCACTCTCGGAAGATTCCCGGTATTCCCCGACAAAACCATGTAGCACTGGTTCTCAATAGCACGAGCATGAGAGCAGTATCTCACTCGTAAATAACCTTGTCTGGTGTCTGTTGCAAATGGAACGAAGATAATTTTTGCACCTTGATCAACGAGATGGCGAGCAAGCTCAGGAAATTCTGAATCGTAACAAATCAAAATACCAATTGGCCCTCGATCTGTATTGATCACTGATAACTTATCTCCACCACGCACATCCCACCATTCTTTTTCAGAAGGTGTTGGATGAATTTTATCCTGTGTATGAATGGCCCCATCACGAAGGAAAATGTGGCAGACATTTTTCATAAGTCCTTCACTATCTCTCACCATATGGGTTCCACCAATAATATTGATGTTATATTTTACGGCCGCTTCATTCATAAACTTAATAAATGGTTCGGTGAATTGTCCAAGATGCTCAAGAGATTGAACCGGATCAAGTTTTCTATTGATGATAGAAAGTAATGACATTGTCACGAACTCTGGGAAAACAACAAAGTCACAGCGGTAGTCAGCGGCCACACCGATAAAATACTCGGCGATGGACTGGAACTCTTCAAATGAAGAAATTCTTCTTTGTTCGAAATTAATCGTACAAATTCTTACGTTATCTTTTTGATCTTCACTATAATGTCGATTTCCCTGTGTATCGATCAATGGATTATCCCAACGCATAAGCACTGCATACCCAAGAGATTCATGATCAGAAGGCAGATAGTCTTTCATGACAAGAACAGGATTAAAACCATTTCTCATTTGAAAACTAATTGTCAGGTCCCGAATGATTCGCGACTTTACTGCTTCAACATATAACTCTGGAGTTGGATAAGTTTTTTTCTTCTTAGCAAATCCTGGAATTCGCGCGCCAAAGATAATTCCTTTTAACTTAAACTTCTGGCATAACTTTCTTCTCTCATTATAAAGACGCTCACCAATTTTTTTGCCTCTGTAGGCCGGGTCTACGCAGATATCCATTCCATAAAGATAACTTCCTAATGGATCGTGACGGCTGGCATATCCACCACCAGTGATTTCTTTCCATGTGTGAGGCTTTAATCCTTCTTTTTCACTCGTGATAAAAGTAATACAGAAACCAATAACGACTCCATCAAATTCAACAACAATTTGCCCTTCAGGAAAGTGATTGATTTGAGCTTTAAGTGCATCGAGAGAATACGGAGGAACTCCGGGATAACATTTTTGAACGATGTCGTTGATCATATTAGCGTCTGAAAACTGTGTTTTTCGTACAATAATTTTCTTTTTAGTAGAATCTACCATTTCTAGGCCCCATTGATATTTGCAGAATAGCTTTGATTGTTTGATGAATTGACGGCCCTATGATGGGCGTAAGTCATACTAACTGTAAATGCACTAAATAGCTAGATACACATGGCCATTCAAGTATTTAGGGCCCTTTAACTATGGCAATTTTACTCAGTTCCTTAAAGGTGCTTGAGGAAAATTCAAATCCTTCGTATGAAGAGTGAAAACGAGGTGAATTATGAAAAAGTTATTATTATTAACTGCTGCTTTCTCTTTTAACGTAATGGCCGGAACAACTCTGGTATGTAACGACCAGAACTCTCATGCTGTTTATAAACTTCAATTAACAGAAGAAAACTCAACTTTAGTTTTCTCACCACTATTAAAAGATAATTCAACTCTTGCTAAAAGTGTTGCGTCTTTGAAATACAATGAAGGTGGATCAAGCGAGCTTTACTCTGTTTATACTGGTAAAAACCTTGATCAAAATACTGTTGTTGTGGAATTAAAAAATAAAGAACTTGTTCGTGGAAAGATTGCGGAAGTTTTCGTTTCTTATTCTAAGAACGCTTCAAATAAACTTGATCAAAAAACTGTTTTCCTTTGCGACGTTGAATAATTAAAAAACTTGAGGTCGATCATATGATCGACCTCAAGACCTTAGTCTTATTTAAAATCAATTGTTCCTTTCCATCCAGGATTTCCTGTCCAAAAGAACTGAGTAAAATGTTTGTTCATCTCTTCTCTTAAAGCTTCTCTCGACTCACGGTTTTCTTCAGTCCATGCAAAACGAGCAAAGTTCTCATTCTTACTATCGAAATTTCCTAAATAGAAAATCGCATCCATTCCATGAACTGATCCCAAAATATCTTTCCACGGTTGTGGAGTGTTATTCCATTCAAAGTTGTAACGGTAAGTTTCTGAGTTATACAGTCTTGCTGTTAAATAGATATTTGAAATAGTGCGGTTAAGTGCAAGTGAAGTAGATTTTGTGGCCGTTCTAAATGTTACATAATTAGTATTGATAACGTCTTCGAACTTCAAATTAGCTGGAGTATTTTGTAAGTATCCCCATAACGTTGCCAGGTCTGGTTTAAAATATTGAGTTCCTAATAGATAAGTGGCCTCATCCATTGTTGAACCAAGAATCATTGGAACTTGCTGGTAGAACCCAAGTGCTGTGGCCTCAAGGCCATGTGGAAACACAACTTCATCTTCAATGTGTTGAACAGGCACACTGTAGTCTTGTCCTAAAACTATTTCATCAGATGTTCTGCTGTATAAGAACTCACGAACCCATTTCTCGCCTTTGGCCTCAATAAATTTACCCGCATCCTTGCGATCAGCAACAAGCCTTGCATTGAAAACAAGATTTTCAACGAAGTCACCTGAGCGTGCTCTTGCCATTGCTTTTGGATAAATATTTGGAAGACCAGATGAACAAACGGCTTTATGAAACAGTCCTTCAGATAATGGAGTTTGTAAGAGTCCCCATACGTTCATACAACCTGCAGACTGCCCCATGATTGTAACGTTGTTTGGATCTCCACCAAAAGTTTTGATATTGTCATGTACCCACTTTAAACCTTGGATTAAATCCAATGTGACAAAGTTTCCAGACTTATCAAGTTTTGTTCCGTTCTCAAGTGCTTTATAAGAAATCGCTCCCAATAAACCGATACGGTAATTTAAACTCACCATAACAATATTTGATTTTGAAGCTAAGTATTTTCCATCATACATTGGGTCAGCAGAAGTTCCTTTAAAGTTTGAACCACCGTGGATCCATACAACAACTGGAAGTTGTTTTTCTTTTGCAGGAGCTGGGCGCCAGACGTTTAAATAAAGACAGTCTTCTGTCCCAACAGGTTTCCCAAATTGAGAAGCAGGAACATTCGCAAAAAAGTTTCCAAGTTGCGGACATGCAGTTGGAAATTTATTCGCTTTTAAAACTCCATCCCAAGGTTGAGCTGGACGAGGTGCTTTCCAACGAAGTGGACCAACAGGTGGAGCTGCGTAAGGAATTCCAAGAAAGGCATCAACATCGTTTGCGACACGAACACCTGAGATCTGACCTTTTTCAATTTCCAGTAAACGGGAATTTGCTTCAACTGTTTGTGAAATCGCAACGACAGCAAGTAGCGCGCAAAGGTTGGTAAGGAATGTTCTATACATAAAAGTCTCCAAAGGATGTAACCCACTTTTCATCGAATACTTCATCATGGATGTTGTGCAATATCAAGGTTCCGCTTTTGCAAAAACTGTACATATCTGTCTAAAGTTCACCAAAAAAATGGAGCACAACAAACTGCACCATCAATTTTCTAACCTCAGTGTAAGAATTAAACATTCGTTTAACTAAATTTTTCCATCTTATAGCAACTTACCCCATACCCATTTTGGCCTCTCAGGAATAGACTTTAATTTCTTTCATATAATGTAAAAGGAGTTCGTTATGAAATTATTTATCTTCGCTCTAGCTTTAACTATGTCTCAAGCATTTGCTGCTGAATCAAAAATGCATTTTGTTAAACCAGCTGACAATGCAATCGTTGCTGAAACTTTTGATGTTGAATTTACTGTTGATGGAATGACTGTTGAAAAAGCAGGGGTAATGAAAAAAGGAACTGGTCACCACCACTTAATCATTGATGGAGAACCTGTTGCAAAAGGAAAAATCGTTCCTAAAGATGCAACACACCTTCACTTTGGTGATGGTGCAACTCACACATCTCTCACTCTAAAGCCAGGTAAGCACACATTGACTCTTCAATTTGCTGATGGATCACACATCTCTCTAGGGCCTGACTACGCAAAAACAATTACTGTAACAGTAAGATAATTAAAAAAAGGCTTCATCATCTTTTAAAATGATGAAGCCTTTTTTATTACTTTCCTCTGATTGAATAATAATCCTGAGGAACAAAAATTCCTCTTCTTGCAATCTTCTCCGTCATAATCGTTTCCTTTAAAAAGAAAATCGAAAATAAAAACGCAGCACTGTTACCTAAAAGTAATGGCGCAATTCCAAAATGTGCACCTGTTACTTCCAGGGCAAAAACAGTTGAAGTAAGTACTGCTCTAGTTGCTCCTGAGAACATTGAAGACATGCACACCAATGCTGTCACCTGAATAGTGATTCCAATATCAGGGAAAAAATGAATTCCGATAAAACTTAAAACAACTCCCAACGAGCTTCCGAAAGTTAGTAACGGTGCAAGTGTCCCGCCAGATGTACCACTTCCAAGAGCGATGGCCCATGAAATGAATTTAAAAATTAAAAGAGTTAGAGCTGGCCATAGAAGAATATTTCCCTGAAGTGCATTTATAATATTGCTATAACCTACTCCCAAAGTTCTTGGATCATAATACCCTATAACCCCAACAGCGACCCCACCGATCATAGGCCACCACATCCAATGGATCGGCAAATGTTCAAATTTATCTTCAACCCAAAAAACAATTTTTGAAACGACACAAGCAACTGCACCAGAAATGGCACCTGCTACGATATAAAAAAGAGTGTTCCATCCATTAACTGCTTCAGCAACTTCTCCAATAGGAAATTCAGGTGCAGTATGACCTGTAGCAAGCCTGATTGAATAGGCAGTCGATACTCCAATAATAACCGGGATAAAAGACTTGGCACTGAATTCAAAAAGAAGAAGTTCAATACAAATAAAAACTGCGGCCAGTGGTGTTCCAAAAATCGCCGTCATTCCGGCAGCAGCTCCGACAGCAAGAAGAATTTTTCTTTCATACTCATGAAAATAAAAATGTCTTCCTATCCATGAACCAACAGAACTTCCTGTTGCAATAATCGGCCCCTCTGCTCCAAAAGGTCCACCTGAACCAATAGCAATCGCTGCAGATAATGGTTTTAAGAAAGTAATCCTTCTAGGGATTCTACTTTCTTTAGTTAAAATATTTTCCATAACTTCAGGAATACCATGGCCCCTGATTGCCGAACTCCCATAGCGCGCCATCAGTCCTACAACAAGACCTCCCAGCACTGGCACTAAAATATAGATGGGAGAAAAATGGTGATTCACTAGCTCTACCGGATGAATTGAGATCGTGTGAAACCAAAATAAATTTGTACAAAAAGCAATTGCTAGCAACAGAACTTTTGCAATCACAGTGGCAATGACCCCAATGAGTGCAGCTAGTAGGCATAGTATGATCATTCGACGGCGTTTAAATTCGACAGGTACATTCATTATATTTTCCTCATGTTAATAGCTCACTTTAGTGAATAGATGCATAGCATGCAATGGGCATTGAATCGAAACGCTGCATCAAAAACTATTTTATTGAACTCCAGACCAAATTTGTCATCACAAATTGAGAGGTCTAGAATGAGCACCATGTATTCAACACTATTATTTTCATCGGCAATCTTCGCAGGCTTTTTAGGATCTCTCTTAGGACTCGGCGGAGGTATTATTATCGTTCCCATATTAACACTTGCACTTGGTATCGACATTCGATTCGCCATTGCTGCCAGTTTAATTTCTATCGTGGCCACTTCATCAGGCGCGGCTGCAAGTTTTTTAAAAGACCATCTCACTAATCTTCGCCTGGCCGTTTTATTAGAAGTCGGAACCGTTTGCGGGGCCATCGTTGGATTTCTTTTAGCGAGTAGTATCAACTCTAAGTTTTTATTTATATTGTTTGGTTTCTTCTTACTTTTTTCTGCACTAATGATGTTGAGAAAAAAAGAAGACCATCGTGCAGACGTTGATCACCCTTGGTCAGAAAAATTAAAACTTGCCGGTCAGTACACTGAAAAAAATGGTCAGCTTATTCATTACAAAATCGCCAGCGTTCCTCTGGGGCTTGGTTTAATGTTTGTCGCTGGAATCCTTTCTGCTTTACTTGGAATTGGAAGTGGCATTTTTAAAGTTATGGCGATGGATGGAGTTATGAAGATTCCGATGAAGGTTTCATCTGCAACTTCAAACTTTATGATTGGTGTAACAGCGACGGCCAGTGCCGGTGCTTACTTTTTAAGAGGTGATATACGCCCGGAGATCGCTTGTCCTGTTTCAGTAGGAATCATTATAGGATCATGGGTTGGCGCTCGTGTAATGCCTAAAATGCCTGCTGCAACGATTAGAAAAATCTTTGTAATCGTACTCTCTATCGTCTCTGTACAAATGTTAATGAAAGGATTTAAATAATGGATGAGTTAGAATCATTAGAATTAAAAATTTCTAAATTTCTTCGCCTGGGTGTTATCGTTGCAGGCGTATTCATGCTGATTGGATGGATTTCACAGCTGGTTTTTCAAGAACATTCTTTTGAACTCTTAAAAACATACAATGCTGTTTCATTAGGCGAAACATTAAGAATCGCTTTTGAAAATAATCAGTGGTCTGAATTGATTGCTTATTTAGGATTAGTCATCCTGATTGCATTACCTATTACACGCGTTTTTCTAACAGCGTTTTTATTCGTAAAACAAAAAGAATATGTGCTTGCTGGAATTGCAAGTTTTGTTCTTATCGCTCTTATTGTGAGCTTCTCTTTAGGAATTGAACTCTAAGAACTTTTTTTTATTTGTTTAAATTCTTTAGAAAGATTTTCTACCAGTTGCTCTGTTGCAAGTGTTACCAACAAATCAAAAAGCACATCAACTTTAACTTGTAAAAGAAGTGAAAGTTCATGCAATTTTTTTACTGGTGGACTAGAGATTCCTCTTTCCCAATCAGAAATAAATTGTGGACTTGTGTAACCTAAATTCGCTGCAAGCTCTGCTTGAGAAAATTCTTTTTCAAGTCTCATTTTGCGAATAAAACTCCCAAGAGTTTCACGCATTTGTTTAGGATTCTTTTTTGTTTTTTTCTTTTTAGCGATCATATGTAAAATTATCCTACCGCAAAACCATTTGTTGTCAACGTGACTTCTTTCTCAAGAAAAAATGTTGCTATAAATTTTGTTCCTTTTCCAGCATTACTTTCAACTGAAATACTTCCTCGGTGTGCTTCAACAATTTGTTTAGAGATATATAAACCTAAACCTAATCCTGAGACTGCAGGATCCTCATTTACTCTCTCAAACCTATCGAAAATTTGATCTTGTTTATTAAATGGAATTCCTTGTCCATTGTCACTAACTTCAACTATTGCAAATTCATTTTTTTGAAACACTTTTATTTGAACCGCTTTTCCTTCACCATATTTTATTGCATTAGAAAGTAAATTCGTTACGACTTGCCCTACTCGTATACAATCAACATTGCCAATGATTGAACTACTTTCTGATTCAAATGTAATTTCAGAACCACCACGTGTAGCAACTGAATTTAATTGAGAAACACAATCTGTAACAATCGGAATGATGTCACACATTTCTCTCTTAATTTCTAGTTTACCAAGTCGTAATTGTGCAAGATCCATTAACACTTCTTGCAGTGTGGATAGCTTTTTAGTTAATAGACTCGCACGAATTATAATTTTTTTCATTTGGTCAAAGTCTATTGTTTTTTCGTCATCCTCTGTCACTCTTTCTAATAAATAAAATTGCAAATTTAGTGCAGTTAATGGAGTTCGAAGTTCATGCGAAGCAATTGAAAGAAAATCATCACGCATACGAACGGCATTTTTTGCTTCTTGATAGAGTTCACTATTTTGATTTGCAATCTCAGCAAGCTCTGCAGTCCTCTGCTGTACTTTAATCTCCAGCTCCTTATGCGACTGCTGTAAATCCTGATATGACTTCTGAAGCATATCTCCCATCGTATTAATTGATTGTGTAAGCTGACCTATTTCATCTCCAGTATTTATATTTAAACGCCGATCGAAATTTCCATGAGAAAATTCTTCAGTAAGTTTATTTAATCCAAAAAGTCCTCGTGAAATAGATCTACTGGTAAAAAAAGTTAGTGTTAATCCAATACTCTCCACAGTAATAACTAAAATAAATAGAGTCACAAACACAATGCTTTCAAGCCAGCGTGAACCTTCACCTAAAACACGAGAAAAAATTTCTTCAACTCTGGTGAGCTCATTATTTATTTCAATAACACGATCCAGATGTGCCTCCATTCCTGGAGTATCGGCCACACCATCCTGTACGGCCTTGCGATAACTCCAAACAACTTCTCTAAGTTCTATTAAAAGTCGATCGCCCTCACTCCACGCTGCGACAGCTTCCTGGATGTAGCTAACCCAATAAAATCTTCTTAGAAGATTTACGATTGATTCAATATCTGCAGGATGCACATGCCCTTGAATAAAACCTTCTCTAACAGCTTGCATATCCGGTGACGTTTTTTGCAATTCAACTCTTGCCCTGCGATCACCATCAGGAATTTTTAAAGCTTCTCCGAATGCTAAATAATCCCATTCATCTTTTGTCATCACATAGCGCTGAAAACGGTAGACTGCATTTTTTTGTGCCTTGGACCAACTGGCCTCTCCACCAACAAAAGCACGTAAGGCAGACAAACTAGACATCGCAAATCTTAGCGTGAGCAATTCAATAATAATTAACAAGGCCATGGCCCCGACAACGAAGTATAGTTTTTTAGAAATAGAAATATTTTTCCAAATCTTTAAAATGGGGAATGTATTCAAAGGATGCATCTTAACTTCTCATGTCACTACCCCACTAATTCTATTACCAAACTAAAGATTTTGTTTAGTCCTTTTTAACAATATTTTATTTATGAACAATCAATGGTGCGCCACGAGTCATCGGGTCTCTTTTGTTGTCAATAAGAACTAATTAGAGCTACTCTGCATAGAGGGAGTTAGCTTTAGGAGACGATGAAAACCTTACTTTCTAATAAGATTTTTAGAGGTCTAATGCTGGCCTTGGCATTGCCATCCCTGGCCTTATTTCTTCAAATTTCTTTAGAGTTTTTGAATAATAGCCGTGAATGGCTTTTTTTCTATCCGGCCATTTTTGCAACGGCCTGGTTTGGTGGTGCCCGTTATGGGTACGTTGCGACTTTTCTCTGCGTCTTTCTCTCCATTTTTTTTCTCATCCCACCAATTTATAGTTTTAAAATCCTCTCTTATGCTTCTTTCATTGAAATTTCTATTTTCACACTTATGGGTCTCTCAATCAGCTTTATGATGGGAAAAATCCTTTCTAAATATATCGTTGCTTCAGAGCATTCTGAAGAACTGGAAAAATCAACGGAATACTTAGATTCATTACTTGATCACATTCCCATGACTGTTTTTGTAAAAGATGCGAAGGATCTTCGCTTCACACATTTAAATAAAGCAGGTGAAGAACTCTTGGGGTTTGATCGTTCTGAACTGATCGGCAAATCTGACTTTGATTTTTTTCCAAAAGAGCAGGCAGAACATTTTACACAGGTTGATAAAGATGTAATTGCCGGGAAACATGTTGTCGATACTAAAGAAGAACTTATTCAAACCAAGCATCACGGCACTCGAGTTCTTCATACAAAAAAAATTCCTCTCTTCGCAAAAGATGGAAATCCTCAATATCTGCTCGGCGTTTCTGAAGATATCACTGACAAAAAAAATGCAGAAGAAGAAATGATGAGGATGATTAAGGAAGAAGCGGCATTAAAAGAACGTGAAATTGCCACCGCTAAAGATATCTTTCTGGCAAAAGTTAGTACGCTCTTATCTACTACACTCGACTACAAAGAAACATTAAACATGATCGCCAATCTTGCTGTCACGGCCCTTGGTGACTGGTGTACTATTTCGATGATCAACGACGAAGGCCAATTTGAAAGAGCGGCCGGAGCTCATGCTGATAAAAAGAAAACACCTCTACTTGAAGAGTACATGGCCAATTATCTGCCTGATCAAAGAGTGAATTCAGTCAATGGAGATTCATCTTTTTATAATTATCAAATTAGTAATTCTGAACTGAAGGCCATGATAAAAGATAAACGCCAGCTGGAACTTCTTTTAGAACTTGGTGCGAACTCAAGCATGATTGTTCCCATTAAGGCGCGTGGAAAAGTCCGAGGCTCCTTATCTTTTATCGCAGGTACTTCCAAACCTAATTTCTCTGCACTGGATTTAGCTTTAGCAGAAGACTTTGGAAGAAGAGCTGGAATCGCAATTGAAAATGCTCTACTTTACAGTGCTGCTCAATCGGCGATCCGTGCGCGTGATGAGTTCGTCTCTATTGCTTCTCATGAATTAAAGACACCGATTACTTCTTTAAAAATGCAGCTCCAAATGATGTTAAGAGGAATTAACATTGAGAAGAATCAAGCACCGCCACCTGAAAAATTACTTAAGGCCTTAACAAGTTCAACCAAACAAATTGATCGCCTCACAGTCTTAATTGAAGATCTTCTGGATGTAACAAGAATTGAAACCGGAAAACTGACTTACAAGTTTGAGAAAGTAGATCTGAGTCTCATGGTTAAAGAAATTATGGATCGTTACGCTGAAGAAGCAAAATACGCCAAAACAGAATTCAAACAAAACCTGCAGGAGAATGTCATCAGCTTCTGTGATCGTTATAGAATCGAACAGGTCTTTATTAATCTTTTATCAAATGCCATTAAATACGGATCTAATAATCCGGTTGAAGTAACAGTCACAAGTACCCCAGGTAAGGCCATTATCATTGTTAAAGATCAGGGGTTGGGAATTGCCAAAGAAATGCAGGGCAAAATCTTTGAAAGATTTGAAAGAGCTATCTCAAGCACAAATATCAGCGGACTAGGGCTTGGATTGTATATAACAAAACAAATCATCGACGCTCATCAGGGCACAATTGAAGTTGAAAGTGACTTAAATATCGGCTCAACTTTCAAAGTCTGCTTACCAACAGGTTTATAAGTTTTATGACTGACCTGATTTCCAATCGCAAAAATGAAAACCAGGCCAATAATTTATTCTTGTGTGCAGACGATACGTTTGCTCAATGGTTTTCCTAAGTACTGGCCATCAAGATTTGAGTAAAGCGTTCCATCTTCTACATAAATTTTCGTTTTAAATGTCCCCACTTGTTTTCCTAAGAAGAAAACATCTGCATCTGAGACGACTGCACCTGGAACACATCTAGAGCGAGAGTCAATTCTCACTTTAATACCAACGCGAGGAAGTCTTTCCTTTCTTGATTCTAATTTTCCATCAGTGCGGATAGCATCTGTGCGGCTTTCATTTGTTTCATCATCATTGTAATAGATCTGATAAAACATCACATCGTCTTTTAGATATTGTTCAACAATATACTCTCCACGAATATCTCTAATTTCAGATTTACATTTTGGGTAACGCCCTTCCAGTTCCGGGCAATCACCTGCATAGGTATTGATTGAGATTAGTGCGGCAGTTAATGCAATTAAATACTTCATAGATCATCCTTTGATTTATGGTTAACTCTGAATAAGTCTGAAATAGAATTTTGAATATGCCTATTAAAATATAAGCGACAAATCTTTGACAGCTATCAATAGTCTTTAGCTTCCATTAATATATAATCAACATTCACCTGGAATAATTTATGGGTTCAAAAATAGTCACTGCACAAAATATCGATGAAATTTTAGAAAAAAACGAATTAGTCGTTTTAGATTTCTGGGCCTCATGGTGTGAACCATGTAAAGTCTTTGGACCAATTTTCGAAAGTGTTGCAAAAAAAAATCCTGATATCTTTTTTGGAAAAGTTAACACTGAGATTGAACTTGTTCTTGGAGAAGACTTCCAGATTCGCTCTATCCCTACATTAGTCATCTTAAAAGAGCGCACAATCATCCTAGATCAACCAGGGTCTATCCCTGAGTATCTACTAGTGAAAATCGTCAATGAAGCAAAAGCGATAGATGTTTCTAAACTCGAAGCTGAAGAAAACTAAAAGATCCAACAGTTTACCATGAACTTTTTACCGGTCTAATTGACGTCAATATTTTTATTTGAGACTTGACCTCTAATACACACTATTAGGGGCATAAAAATGCGTTTATTATCAATCCTTGCCATGACATTTATGGCCTTTTCGGCACAGGCCTACCAAGGCGTTACTCGTATTGGTCTTTATAAAGATTCAATGCTGGATACTACAAGAATCACTCACATCATCGTTGTTGGATCAGCTGTTAAAGAAGATTCAAACCAGTTTTTCCAGTCTGGAGTTATCCGCGCTGAAAAATACAAACAACTTTGGCCTGATCATCAAGTCGTTATTATGAGTTCTCCTGAAGTAAGAGGAGCTGATGATGATAAAGTTTTTGCTGATTTCAATATTCCAGTTGTTAAAATTATTAATGATTCTTTCACTCCGGAAGTTTTCATTCCAGAACTAAGAAACTACACAAAAATTGCCAGTCTTGATTACTATGGACACTCTTCTCCATGGGCACTAAAGCTTGGGAAATCAAACGCTGCCTTAACACCGGATGCTTACGAGAAAAAACTAAGATCACTGAAAGGAAATTTCCTTCCAGGTGCTTACATGACTCTTAATGGATGTAACAGTGGTTTTTCAATTGCACCGGATCTTTCAAAATATTTAGAAATACCGGTTTCAGGGTCTTTAACTGGAACTCTATTTGAGAGAATTGAATCAGACTCACAATGGTACAAAGAAGCAGACTGGACGAAAGAAAATTACGTCACAATCAATCCTGCTACATTTGGTGAAGATGCTGCTTGCTCGCTTGGTCTTTGCTGGAGAATGAAGCCTTCTCAACACAGTTACGGTTCTTACTGGGGATCGTTCAAAGAAGGATTAAACTTCTATAAATTTTTCTGTAACTTTGAAAATACTGACGGACGCTGTGAAAAAGCAATGGCACTTTCACTTCTATCTTTCCCTTCTGTTAAATCAATCAATGTTGATTCATCAGTAGAAGACTTTAAAGCTGTGGCAATGGATTACATCTGTACAACTTATAAAGACAAAACAAAATTTGATACTTGTGTGGCGGGAATTAACGCCGCTATCGCTCGTGGTGACTTAGTTTATCAATCTCACCCAGGGCCAGAGTTAAACTGTAACTTCAAGACTTGTAATGCTTTAGTTGTTTGTAAAGAAAAGCGTTTTGGAGATGGCCCAAAAGGTGGAACTTGCAGACTGAAAGTTGATATTAAACCAAATCCAACAAACGCTGCTCAGGAAATGGTTTCGTTTTTAAAAGGTTTCGAATTACTTAAGAAAAATTAATCAAAAAAAAGGGAGCTCTTAGCTCCCTTTTTTATTTCTTTATGGATTCCACCAATTGTCATCTTTCTTCAAGCATCTTACTGCATTTTTAACCTGAGCTTTATTCGGATGTTTCCATCCCAAAATTTTCGAAGCACCAAGAGCAGTTGTATCACCTAGGAAAACCTGAGCTCCAGATCCTTTCCAGTAATCTGTACAAGTCACAAAGTTTCCAAGAGTCACACAGTAATCTTTACGAACATCCAGAGCGTCTGTAGCAGCTTTAGCTTTCACACCTTTAAGTTCTTCAAGAGTATAGAGTTTTTGTTCATAAAGACTCATCACAAGTCTTTTAAGATCATACTCTCTATGAATCACTGAACAGATATAGTCATCGATCTTTTTAACTTGTGGATCATTGCTGTCATCAGTTTCAGCTTCAGTTTTAGCTGGTACGGCAACAACTGGAGTTTCTACTTTTGGGCAATTAATTGATTCAGCGGTTTCTGCCGAAACAGTTATAGGAGCAACGTCATCACATGCACCAACGCTTGCACCATTGTGATCATAAAGAGCACAATCAATTTTAAACTTTAATCCGTTTAACTCATATGTTCCTAGAACGATATAAGATCCACCTGATAATTTTGTTACGCGAGAAATCTCAGCTTGTTCAGCATCCATTCCTACTGCGCGACTTGCAAGAGTCGTTTTTACATTAGCACGCGCTAGAGCTGCGCTAATTTTTGAGTTAACGGCCTTGCTTGGATTACAAGTATCAGTTGATTTTGAACTTTGGAATGTTCCTAAAACGACTTTACCTTTTTTCCCTTCCAGCATTTTCCCCAATGGTTTTACCGAATCGTTAATATGCGATTCCATTGTCTGGGCCTGTATATTTAAAGAAACAAATAATGCTAGTAATAATATTTTTTTCATTTTCTTAATCCTGGATTAAACCTGGGATGGCCGACTTAACAGCATCCATAACATTTAGACTCATTTGTTTTGAAGCCGATGCCAGAGCATCATCTTCACTTTCCTCAGTAGAGAAACCTTGTACAGTTGCTCCCTTGTTTGATCCAAGAACTCTTCCTGTCGCAATATCTTTTACGATCACACCAAATTTATAAACAATCGTGTAACCTAGTGCACTTTTTGTTTTTCTCGGAAGACCAGCTTCTTTAAAAACAATTTCAATCCCTGCTTTTGGTTTTGTTCCACCAACTTGAGCAGTGAAGCCTCTTCCGCCTAACATTGTTTCAGCATCAAGGGCCACTTCATCATATTTAGGGAATTCATCGATATAGAAAACGATACTGCGTTTTGCTTCGTCGTAAGTTTTATCTAAATCAACTTCTGCCGTTTTAAATTTTTCCCACCAAGAAGCTCCTTCTTTTTTCAAATATGTTTTGTACATATCTGCGCGAAGAATAGCTGATTCATTGGCCTCCAGGTCTTTCTTAGCAATATCGTAGCGTCTTACAACTTCGACATAGTCTTTTTTCTTTTGAGCGCTCATGACGTCTTCAAGTTTTTTATCTAAAACTTTCATGAATCCAACAGCATCTGTATAGGCCGTTGCCACATCAAATGTGTATGCCATACAAGTTGTATTGTGTAAGTCTTTTGCTTCTTTGAAAAATTTAACCCCAATTATTTTATCAACATTAGTTGATACGTTGACGATACCTTTGTAGGCCGTCGACTTATCTGTTTCATCTAATGTCATTGATGATTCAACGTTCGCACGTAATTGGGAAACGATATCCTGATAAGCACGTTGCTTAGCTTCGTCCTTGCCTTTTAATTTATCTTTATCAGTACTAAGACCAATACCAAAAATTGTATTTGATGAAGGCGTATAACCTTTCATCAATTCGTCACGGTCACAGTCGCCGGCATAAGCATTAATTGCTGCGAAAGCGAATATCAGAGAACATAGTCCAGTCGTTAATTTCATACTTCCCTCTCATCATTAATAGATTATCCCTAGCATAGTTTTGTTTCCCGAATACTTCAACTCTTATGCAACGCCATTTATTTGACACATAAATAGTGTTTCTTAATATGAAAATTGAGTTTATTTTTCTCTGGATTCATAGTTGAATACCCTTAGTGATTACTAATTAAAGGAGAAACCTTATGAACTCTAAGTTCCTACTAGTAGCAGGATTGCTTGTATTAGCATCATGCTCATCTGCTCAAAAAAAATACGATGGTAAAGAACTTCAACTAACATCTTCTGGTGAGTCTTCTAGACCATTCTGGACGATGGATGGTGGATACAAAATTGAAAAACTAAGAGACCACTATAACGATGATAAAGATGCTCCAAAAAATGCATACTTCGTGACTCAAGCTTCTGTGATGAAAGCTGACCTAGTTCCAAACTGCTACAATATGGCACGCACAAGAGCTTCTGCTGAAGTTTCTGAACAAGTAAGTGATGTTGTTAAGCAAGCTGGTGCAATGGCCGTTACCAACACAAGTACAGAATTCAACAAGATGATTGAAACTCAAAGCAAGAACATGATTGTTGGTGCAGAAATGATCGACAAAACTTGGTTTAAAGTTGAAGGTGAAGAAACAAATCCATACAAATGTTTTATCGTTTTATCAGTTCCAAGAAAGAATCTTGATAAACTACAACAAAACATGATGACGATGCTTGAAAAAGAAATGTCAGGTGATCCTGGGATGATTAAACAAGTTAAGGAATCTGTAGAAAAAAGAATGCAAGAAAGTTTTTAGTCTCTTAAATAAATGAAATAAAAAAGCCTCCCATTGGGAGGCTTTTTTTATATCTAGAAAAATGTTTTAAGACTTACTTTTTCATCTTTGGCGACACTAAATCTTCCCACTAAATTTTCAACTTTCGTTGCTGCATTCTGGGCATAAAATTCATATTCACCAGGAGGCAATTTAAATGAGTTCATACGAACTTGATTCGGCAGTGTAATCCATGAACGAAGATCTGCTTTTTCTGTTTCTGCAATCCCGCGTGAAGCCAGGTTGTAAGCAGCTGTTCCAGACATTAGGGCAATTCCATCTCCCATCTTATCCTTTAAGTTTTTATAGGTAAGATAAGCACCTGCAAGGGCCGTAAGATGTTTTGCAGCTACTCGTGTACCAACTTTAACTAAGTCAGAAGTCGCTTTAGAATCCATCGTGTAATAGGCCATTTCAGAAAGAGGGTCTACTAGTAATCCTGATTTCTCAGAAACTACTGCGCCACCTTTTTTTACAATAATCTTAAAGTCTTCGTTATTAGCTCTATAAGGAATCGTTGGCATTTCAAAAGCAATCTTAGGAATGACTTGATCAACGATAACTAGTGCATGTTTTGAGAATCCAACAAAGTCTGATGCTGTTCCTACTGTTACTTTCGCAGCACTAAGACCTATAGGGAATTCATATTTTTTAATTTCTTTACTGGCAATAAGCCCTTCGTGCCAGACAAGATAAACGTTATCAACGTCACCTTTATTCATTTCTTTTACTTGCTCATCAGAGTAAGCAAGCACAGCTGCGTTTAACGGAGTTGAACCCACATATTTCGACTGAACTAAATCAGTATTCATTTCTGAAAGCTTTTTATAGTCATTGTTAAAGTCTTTATATTTGGTATTGAAACTTTGATAGCTGTTGTAATACCTGAAGACTGTATTCTTTGATTCTTTATAAAGTCCTAAAGCAATCTGGCGGTCAGATGATGTATCTGCTTTTTCATGAATCACTGCACCTACAAACTTAGCAAGAAGGTCATCTTTATAAGTGACTTCTCCACCTGATGTTTTTTTGAAATCTTCCAGGATTGAATTCCACTCTAATAAAACTGCTTTGGCAGCTTGTAAGTGAAATCTTTTTTTCGACTCATCGAGAGTCACAGAGGCCACAGGATTTTTTCCAGTGATCTTCCCTTTCTCGTCACGTTTTTCTTCCGTGTAAGCTTCATATACACCTTTTTCATAAAGGTTGTAATGAACCAGGATTGTATAGTAGCGAATTAAAGAGCGCTCGTATCTTTCTCCATAGTAATTGTCAGCAGATTGGTTTCCAACCGCGCTTGCAACTTTTTTAGAGATTGAAACGGTAAAAAGTTTGTCTGATAAATCGCGAGCAAGATCAAAATACTGAAGGGCCTGGTAATACTCTCCACTGTATAAGTGAAGAGTACCAAGTTCCAGGTATTTTAAAAGTCTTGATTCTTCATCTTTGTAGATTGAATCCCCTTTCATAATTTCAAGTGCAGACTTGTAGTCTTTCTTTTGTACAAGGTCTCTATACTTAATAATTTCTTTTTGGTTCCCAGCGCATCCAGCCAGAACAACAAGTGCAAAACATAAAAGGGTATTCAATCTTTTCATCTAACTACCAACCAGCTTTTGCTTGCTCAGAATATTTTTGAGCTTTTGAACGTACACGTAATACTTCTTCAGAAGTTTTAAGGTTCGTCATTCTTAGGTTAACAGTGTACTGCTTTAGAGTTCTTCCATCTCTTGTTTCTGGGTTCATACGAACGTTCCCAAGGATGATTAGATCTGCACCAGTTTGTTTTCCGATTTGAACCATTTGAGATGGATCAACCATACCTTCTGCCTGGTACTTCACTTCCTTTAAAATCTTATCGCGACCTTGGTTGTCGATAATTGTGTACTCACCTGAAGCTGAGAATTCATTCAAAAGTTCATCGTTCATGTCAGCGATAGGAAAATATGGCTCAGAAGTTTCGTTTTGAACTTCCATGATAAAAATCTTTGGTTTTTTCTTTGAGTCACCAAGGTATCTTTGGAAACCTTTGTGTTTTTGGATTTGTTCAAGCATATCTTTTACTGCAATTTCTGTGTCCTTTAGAACCCATTTATCAGTAATAGTTAGTGCTTTTTCATCACCCTTAGCTCCGTCAACTCTTTCAGCTTTAAAGCTTGAACAGCTGGTTAATAACATCGTCATAGCAATAGCTACAAGTGTAAGGCTTGCTTTCATTAGTACTCCTCTTGAGTGTTGGTAAATTTAATAAGAAGATTCTATGAGGGGAAAAACAGAGCTTCAAGAGTAATAATGAATTATTTACTCATGACAACGTGCAAACTTCTTAAGCTTTACACAATTCTGACAAAGCAGTTGATTAGGATTTTTTATTTTGAATAATCTACGTGTAAACTGTTGCAGTTTTCTATTTTGCTACATACTGTTTCAGAAAAAAAAGGCCCGCATAAAGCGGGCCTTGATTATTTTGCCATCGTAGCATTATCTTGATTTTCTTCTCTCTTGTAACCAAACGGAGTTGATGATTTATCTCCTGCTGGTTTTCTTGGACCGTCATTAACTCCAGTTCTATCAGTGGCCTTTGGAGCATTGATTCTTTCATTAAGTACGATTAAATCTTCTGCAACTTTATTTAATTCGTCTGCAGTTCCTTTAATTTCTTTTGAACTTACTTTTGCACAAGTAATCTCTTCATACTTTCTTACTGTATATTTTTCATCTTTATCAACATACATTTCTGGTTCTGATTTTACGCTACCAAATAAAGTTGTATCAATAATGAAACCATTTTTATTAGCTTCACCTGGCATAATCTCAGCTGAAACAATACTCTTTAGAGCTTTTTCATATCCAAGGTACTGGCAAAGAGAATCCCCTTCTGTGATTCTTTTTTCTTTTGGCTTATAGATATTGCTGTAGTCTACGCGAATTGCAAAAAATGGTTTTCCAAATCCAGCTTCATCAAGATCAGCAGATGTAAATTTTTTAGCTTGAATATTGGCTTTTTTAGCAGCTTCTTCAGAAGACTTTGCAGCATTTTCTTCTTGTTGCCATTTTTTCTTTTGTTGAGCTTCTTTATAGAAGTCAGACTCACCAAATTTTGCAATACACTTTGCAATTTGTTCATCCGTCGATTTTCCACTTGCCACCATATCATCACAAAGATTTTTTGATGCCGCCATTACTCCAACTTGTGGGTAAACAGCTAAAAGAGAAAATGAAAAAAGGAATGCTTTAAAAGTCATAAAATACCTCGCTACAAACATGATAGAACAAATTCAGGTCAAAAATAACCTAGTAATTTGGTACGGAAAAAACTGCATTTGGTGTCCCAATGAGAGATCCACCAAGTGTCCTTACAAAAGTTCCCGTCGTTGTAATCTCTACTATTTGATTATAACCGGAATCAACAATAAGAATATTTCCATTTAGGGCCTGAGTCAAAGTTCTTGGTGAAGCAAGCACGGCAAGATCAGAATATATAGTTGCGATCCCGGTCATGGCCGCACTGACAGTTCTAATTGTGTCCGTCGTTCCGTTAAAGGCCATAGCAATTTTTCCATCTGCCAGTTCAATACAACCAAAGGCATCTGTCGTTCCAGCAATTCCTGAAACAACAGCAGCTCCTACAATGACAGCATTCTGCGTGTATCTCTTCACATTATCTGAACCAGATGAACACACAATGAACCCCCCATCGGCCGTGGCAAATAACTGCTCTGCCGTTGTCGAAGTTCCACCTAATGTATTAGGCCAAGTGACACCAGCGACTGATGTTCTTCTCACACCAGTTGTCGTAAAACGTTCAATGTTACTTATTTCGGAAACTAAAATATCACCATTTTGTAATTGAGTGAGTCCTTTAAGTGCTCCCGTTAAATTTGCATCTGCAATAAGAGTTCTATAGGCACCATTTACAAGTGAGACGGCCCCTACTCTTGGTGATCCATTAACTGTAAAAATAATTTCATTTGTATCTTTTTTTAAAGCGACATCATAAATGGACTCTGCAATGTTATCCAGGTCATATAAAACAGTTTTATAATTACCATTAGAATCTAATAAAATAAGAGAGCGAGATGTTCCATTTACAACAATGATATCTCCGGGTCTGACTAAGTAGGTCTCATTAGATTTAGTAGGTATTGCTTTGTCTTGTTTGCAACCAAAGAAAAAAGTCATTCCAAGAATCAGTGCTACAGTGTTTAAACATTTCATATAACCAACCAAATTTATCCTATTAAAAATCGTCTCCATCGACCTGACATTTTGATGTTAACAAAATTTGTTATCAATAAATTTTACTGGAATTTCTTGCCGAAATCTTTAGATTCTCTTAAGAATATTAATTTATTTAGTCCTTACTATCGAATAGGTATTCATATGAAAAAACTAACAATGCTTTTAATTTTTCTGACGACTATTCAACTCAGTTTCGCAGCTGACACTCCTACTTACGTTCGCATTGATTACGGAATGGGAGAATTTAAAAGCGATAAATACGATTCACTTAATTCTAAACCAAAAGGTTCAACAATTGGTGCCTCTATCGGTTCAAAAATGAGTTATGTGGAATTGGGAGTTTTCTATAGAAAAATGTCACTGGAAGCAGATATCACTCATGATGGTTCGGCCAATAAAATTATTCATGATGGAAAAACATTCGGAGTCGATATGAATGTTTTTCTCAATAACCACTTAAGCCTTAAGTTAGGTTATGCCTTTAATAACTACAAAGAAAAATTGGGAACAGCTGTAAGCGCTCCTGTATTAAGTGCCATCAAAACTTCTTATAGCCTAGAAGAAACTCACACGACTTCCAATATCTTCTATGGTGCCAACCTGGATATTTTTGGTGCTAAGAAATTTGATATCTACACTTCTATCCTCCATTTTCCAATGGGAGATAGCAAAAGTGCGACTACCGTACAGGCAGGGATTAGAATGTATATGGATTTAAGTTTTTCCGATTTCTTTGGAATGAACTAAACATTCAAATGGATTTGAATCAGCGATGAATTTTTTTTCTTCATGATCATAGATAATTCTATAAAGAACACAATTAGGTATCGCGATTGTAGGATGATCTTCAGGCAAAAATGTGTGAAGAGTATTTCTTAAGGCCGCACCATGTGTGCTGATCCCAATATTTTGATGATCTGTCGTTTCAATTAAATACATAAGTGTTTCAACGATGCGGTCGCGAGCGGCCTTTCTCGATTCTCCACCGGGAAAACCAATATGATCGAACTCGCTTCTAAAGTTCATTAATTTTTCCCAAATCTCAGGTCCAAAAGCATCAATGGCCTCATTAAAGAGCATCCCTTCAGCTTCACCGAAATGAGTTTCGCGTAATCTTGAATCAACAATAAGTGGGATGGATTTACTTGAAGCGACAGTTTTACCTGTAACTAAGGCGCGCTCCAGATCGCTGCTTACAATAATATCAAGAGGAACATGCTCAAGCCTGGCAGCTAAATCGAGAGCTTGCGCTACTCCATTACTATTGAGTGGAATGTTAGTATGCCCCTGACAGCGGCGCTCTACGTTCCAATCGGTCTCTCCATGACGAAATATATAAAACACTCTATTCATACTCAGCAATCTATCCTAGAATTCATTAGCAATGAACTATTTAATATTTAAATCTCTACACATCATTTCAGTGGTCACTTGGTTTGCGGGACTCTTCTACATGCCAAGACTCTTCGTCTATTTTGCCGAAGCAGAAACAAAACCTGAAACTGAAAAAACAATCCTTCAAAATCAATTTAAAATTATGCAAAGACGTTTGTGGTATGGAATCACCATCCCATCAAGCATTGCTGTTTTAATTTTTGGTGGATCGCTTTTGCAAAACTTCATGCCAATTACTGACCATCCATGGTTGGTGTTGAAATTGCTTTTTGTGGCAGGACTCTATGCTTACTTCTTTTTCCTGCACAAGATTTTCAAACAACAACAAAACAATATTATAGCATTTTCCCCAATGTCGTTGAGAGTTATTAACGAAATCTCCACAATATTTTTATTTGCCATAGTCTTTCTGGTTATTCTAAAAAATATAATGAATATGGTTTATGGAATAATCGCTTTAGTCGGTTTTATCCTGATCCTTATGATTGCTATTAAAGTCTACAAAAACATTAGAGAGCGTGCAGCATGAGTTCAAATAAACCAGATAATAATGAAGAATGGAAAAATAAACTTTCAAACGATGAATTTGAAATCCTAAGAATGTGTGGAACTGAAAGACCATTTTCAGGAAAATATAATTCTTTTTATGAAGAAGGTGTTTATCACTGCGCTGCTTGTGGTGCTGAACTTTTTGATTCAAAAACTAAATTCGACTCTGGAAGTGGATGGCCATCATTCTATGATGTTTTAAAAACTTCTAACGTAAAACTTCTAGAAGATACTGCTCACGGAATGAAGAGAATCGAAATCCGCTGTAACCAATGCAATTCTCACCTAGGCCACGTCTTTAACGACGGCCCACCTCCAACCGGACTTAGATACTGCATCAACTCTATCGCGCTGAAACACCATAAATCTTAGATATTATTAGTCCTATGATCGAACTTAAAACAAGTGTTTTATTTATTTAAACAACCGTGTTAGCATCTCAAACAATCGTTTGATACGTTATGCCATCGTTTTTTAATACGATTTAGGGCCTTATTGTATGGTGAAAGAAAAATCCGACAGCTGCTTCTTTTTTAAGAAAGCGCCTCCGTCTGAAAAAACAAAAGATCTCATTCTCGAAGAAGCAAAAAAACAATTCTCTGAAAAAGGATATGAAGGCGTCTCTGTGCGCGATATTTGCGATGCTGCTGGTGCCAATGTAAGTGCTATTAAATATCACTTCGGTGGCAAAGAAGGTTTATACCGCGAATGTTTTCTTCATCACGGCAGAGAGAGTCTGCAAAAAGCAGAAAAGTATCTCACAAAATCAAATACAGTCGAAGAATTAAAAATTCGTCTTAAATTATTTTCCGAAGAATTTATTAAAGACGGTCTGCAAAATAGCCAGGCCACAAAAATGATTTGTCGTGAAATTGAAAATCAAAATCCAGTCATTCAAGATATTTTTGAAACAACATTTTTAAAAACATACATATTGTTCGTAGAGTTTTTTGTCGATGCCCAAAATAAAGGTTTAATTAGAAAAGATCTCAACACTCATTTCGTTACTTCATTCGTCTTCAACTCGCTGACCTCATCAATGAGATCAGACCACGTTGCTGAAAAACATTTTAACCTCACTTTAAAAGACCCAGCTTATAGAGATCAATTTATAAATAACCTTATCTCCATCATGTTTGATGGTATTAAAAATCAGGAGCAATAGTATATGAAGCCCACTTGTATGAAGGCCATGCTCGCGGTCCTTGCCCTCGTGCCGAGTCTCGGTTTTTCAGCGCAATTAACACTTAATGATTTCCTGACTCAAGTTCAGGAAAAAAACCAAGGTGTCGTTGCTAACAAATTAGTAGCTGAAGGAACAGAAGCGCGCGAAGAAGAAGGAAGACTTATCTTCCGTCCAAGCTTATTTGCTCAAGGCCAGGTTATGGTTGATAAAAGACCAGTAGCGAATACGGCCACTCAAGGTGACAGAACAGACACTCAGTACGCAACTGCTGGTCTGGCACAGAACTTTAACTTCGGTTTAAAAGGGCAATTGAGTTATACGCTTTATCATACAAAAATTTACAATGCGGGACAGACTTTTGTTCCTGTTGCAGACTTTAATGATGGTATAGCTAAAATTGAACTTTCCCAGTCTCTTTGGAGAAACTGGAACGGAAAAGAAAATAAAGCTCAAGCAGACTTAATCGATGCTCAGGCAAAAGCTTCAAAGCATATTGCAAACTTTACAGTTCAAACAACTCTGGCAAGTGCTGAATCAATTTACTGGTCACTTTCTCAAACGAAAAAAGTAATTCAAGTTCAAAGAGACAATCTGGCACGTGCTCAACAAATTAGATCATGGAACTCACGCAGAGTGAACAGTGGTCTTTCTGAGCGCTCAGACTTTTTACAAGCTGATTCGAACTTAAAATTAAGTGAATACAATTTGCAAAGCGCTCTTCAACAGCAAAACTTATTACAAAGATCATTCAACTCAATGAGAGGAATTGACAGCAATATCGTAAGTGAAGACCTTGAAGCAGTTGATAGCAAAAACCTAAAAGCTTTAGCTCCTCCGTCAAAAGACGATCTTCGTGAAGATACAAAAGCTGCCCTTGAGCAACAAAACTTAGCGAAAGCTAGTGCTGCTCTGGCCATCGAACGCAACAGACCAACATTTGAACTTTACGGTTCATACGCTTTCAATGGAAGAGACCCGGAAAGAACTGACGCTATTTCAAACTCTTTTAAAAATGATCACTCAACAAGTGCGATCGGTGTAAGGTTTAATACTCCACTTGATTTCGGAACAACTCATTCAGCGATTGATGGATATAAAAAAGAACAAATCGCAGCTGAATACAATTACCAAAGAAGAGTTTTTGATCAAGACAGAGAATGGAATGATCTAATCACTCGATTTGAAGATGCAAAAGTCAGACTTGATTACGCTGAGAAGATTTCAGAAGCACAAAGAGTTAAAACAACTAATGAAAGAACCCGCCTGAATAACGGTCGTACAACGACTTTCCAGGTTTTAATTTTCGAATTGGATTTAGCTCAAGCTGATGTACTAAGAATTCAAACTGAAACAGACTTACTTAACATTTATGCCCAATTAAAAATTTTTAGTGCCGGAGGTGCCAAGTGAATTTGGCTTCATTATCAATCAAAAGACCCGTCTTCATTACGTGTATCGTAACTGTAATTCTGGTAGTTGGATGGCTCTCTCTTAAGAAGCTGCCAGTCGACTTATTTCCAAACGTAACTTTTCCGATTGTTACTGTGACTACGACTTATCCAGGTGCTGGTCCGGAAGAAGTTGAAACACTCGTTTCAAAAATTTATGAAGAAGAACTTTCAAACGTTCCTGGCCTTAAAAAACTTTCTTCACAAAACCTTGAAGCCGTTTCAATCATCATCGCCGAGTTCAATCTTGACGTAGATATTAAGTACGCTGAACAGCAAGTTCGCGACAAAGTAGCTGCGGCCAGAAAAAAACTTCCAACTGATATTGATGAGCCGGTTATCAGAAAGATCGACCCTGCCGATCAGCCGATTATCACCATCTCAGTTGAATCTGATCTTCCGGATGGAGAACTTTACCAATACGTAGACAAAAAGATTAAGCCAATGATCGAACAGGTCAACCAGGTTGGTCTTGTTGATATTTACGGTGGTAGAAAAAGAGAAATTAAAGTTGAACTTGACCGCAATAAACTAAAAGCAAGAGAGATTTCAGCAAGTCAGGTTTCAGAAAGATTAAAAATCTCTGGTCAAAACATTCCAGCAGGTAAAATTTCTGGGCATACGAATGATACCGTTTTCAGAACTCTTGGTGAATACAAGACTATTAAAGAAATCGAATCAACAATCGTTAACTTCTTAGGAAATGATGTTCCTATTACAGTTAAAGATATTGGGACAGTTAAGGACTCTCTTGAAGAAAGAAAGACTTATGCTTATTACAATGGAAAATCTTCGATTCTTTTATCTGTTTATAAACAATCTGGATCAAACACAATTGGTGTTGCTAAAGGGATTAAAAAGCAAGTTGAGAAAATCAACGCTAATTTGAAAGCCCAAAAACAAAACATGGCCCTTCAAGTTGTTCGCGACGGATCTAAAATGATCGACGCTAACGTTTACGACGTTTATGAAACGATCATCATCGGTATGATCCTTACCATCATTGTTGTATTCTTCTTCTTAGGTTCTGTTAGATCGACAATCATTACCGGTCTGGCACTTCCCAACTCGCTTTTAGGTGCATTCATTTTATTAGCTGCTGCCGGATTTACAGTTAACATCATGACACTTCTTGCTCTCTCCCTGGCCGTAGGTCTCTTGATCGATGATGCCATCGTTGTACGTGAAAACATTTTCCGTCACATTGAAATGGGTGCAGATCCGGTTAAGGCCGCAATCGAAGGGACAACGGAAGTTACACTTGCCGTAGTTGCCACAACACTGACAGTTATCGCCGTATTTGCTCCGATCTCATTTTTAGATGGAGTTGTTGGTCAATTCTTTAAAGAGTTCGGTCTGACAGTTTGTTTTGCGATGATCATTTCTCTATTTGATGCTCTTACAATGGCGCCAATGTTATCTGCATACTTCGCTGGTAAAATTGACCACCACGATCCAAACGTTCCAAAAGTAAGAAAAGGTATCTGGGATAACACTGTTGGTGTAGTTCTTGATAAATTTAACGATTTCCAAAACTGGTTAGAAGATATTTATGTTCACGTTTTAAAGTTTACTCTAAGACGTCCGTTTGTGGTTCTTCTTGTATCGACACTGATTTTCTTTGCTTCATTTGCAGCACTAAAATTTGTACCAAAAACTTTCCTTCCTCCTCAAGACTCGGGTGAATTCATGGTTGCTATCGACCAGAAACCGGGAACAAGCTTAGATGGAATGAACGAGTTAGGAAAAACTGTTGATACTCTTATCAGAAACAACAAAGAAGTTGCTTACACAGTTCTTCAAGTTGGAGATCAGAATGGCCAGCCAGAAAAGGCCAGCATTTTCGTAACACTTATTCCAGCTAAAGAAAGAAAAGGCACAAACACAACTGCTGTTAAAGCACGCGTTCGTGAGCAGTTAAAACCATACGCTTATGCTAACCCTGCCGTTAAAGATATCGATAACGTCGGTGGAGGTCAGCGTCCATTCAACATCAACATTGTTGGTGATGATATGAAAGAAATTGAAAAGTACTCAGGACTGTTACTTGAAAAAATCAAGAACCACCCTGCTCTACTGGACGTTGATACTTCTAGCCGTCCAGGTAAACCAGAATTCCAGGTTATCCCGGATAGAAATAAAGCAGAAAGACTTGGGGTTTCAACAACTCTTCTAGGTGCTGAACTTAGAACGCAGGTTGAAGGATCAACTCCAGCAGTCTTCCGTGAGTTTGGTGAAGAGTACGACATTCGTGTTCGTATGCAAGAAGATCAACGCGATATTAAAAAAGCGTACAACTCGATCTACATTCCAAACATCAACAACTCGCTTATTAAGTTAAGTAACGTAGCGAAGCCTTTTGATACAACAGGGCCTGCAAACATCAATCGTCAGGACCGTGGACGTTATATTCAGCTATCTGCTGACGTAGCTCCTAATGGACCTGGTATGGGTGGAGCAATCACTGATATCAAACGTATTTTAGATGAAGAAATTAAATTACCAAACAACATGAGATACCAATTCGTAGGCCAAGCTGAAAACTTCCAGGAGTTAATGGTTAACATGGTTGTTGCCGGTGGTTTAGGGATCATGTTCATCTACTTCGTTCTAGCATCTCTCTATGAATCGTTTGTTACACCATTCACCATCATGCTCGTGTTACCACTTGCAATGTGTGGAGCTTTCTACGCTCTTGCTCTAACTGGAGCATCGCTGGATCTGTTCTCAATGATTGGTTGTATTATGCTTCTTGGGGTTGCAACGAAGAACTCTATTCTACTCGTCGACTATGCTCACCAGCAAGTTGAAGGTGGAATGAGTTTATCTGAGGCGATCATCGCTTCTGGAAAAGCCCGTCTTCGTCCAATTCTTATGACGTCGTTTGCCCTTATCGGAGGAATGCTTCCTCTTGCTATCGGATTAAACGAAGCTTCAAAACAAAGAACATCTATGGGTATTGCAGTTATCGGAGGATTAATTTCTTCGACTCTACTTACTCTAGTGGTTATCCCAGCGGCCTACTCGTATGTTGAAAGATTTAGAGTGTGGTCTGGAAAAATTATGAAGAAGATATTTGTCGCTTCGTAATTGTAAAGTCAAAGATGAAGGCCCTCGAAAGAGGGCCTTTTTTGTGGTCAGAACTCTATTTTAAAAAAATCATCTCGTTTTATTTTCAAACATAATCAAAACAGTCCACTGGACTGTTTTGTCTGCCCACTATTTCAAATTAGCTAAAGCTGCTTCTAATGTTTCATCTTTCTTAGCAAAACAAAAACGAATCATCTTCGTCCCTTCATCAGACTTAATATAAAAAGCTGAAGTCGGAATCGTCGCTACTTTCTTTTCGACAATTAATTTTTTGCAGTAATCAACATCGTTTTCCCCTTCCGGTAAAAACGCCATCGCAAAGTATGTCCCTTGCGGATTAGAAACATTAAACCCACATTCCTTTAACCCTGAAATAAGCAGATTTCTTTTTCTTAAATAATCAGCTTTGAACTCAACCAAGTACTCATCCATTTTCACAAGTGCTTCGGCCATCGCCCATTGAAATGGTTGAGACACTGCAAATGTAGAAAACTGGTGAACATTGTGAATCGCTTTAATAATATGAGCAGGGCCAATTGCCCAACCAATTTTCCATCCAGTTAAACCAAACGTTTTTCCTGTTGAAGAAATCGTAATCGTGCGATTTGCAAGATCACCATATGTTGCTGTCGGTTTATGATCTACACCAAAAGTTAAGAACTCATAAACTTCATCAGATAAAATATAAAAATCATTCTCACGAGCAAGATTCCCAATTACTTCAATTTCTTCTGCTGTAAAAACTTTCCCCGTTGGATTGTGAGGATTGTTTACGATCAACAATTTTGTTTTAGAAGTCACTGCCGCTTTAAGCTCTTCAATATCAAAGTTAAAATTTGGTGCTTTCAATGTAACCGGAACAACCTTCGCTCCAGCAAGCTGAATTGAAGCTAAATAAGAATCATAAAACGGCTCAAGCACGATAACTTCGTCACCTGGATTTAAAATTCCCATGCACGTACAAAAAATTGCTTCGGTTGCCCCAGTAGTTACCACAACCTCACTAAGTGGGTTCACAGTAAAATCGTAGAAGCGTTTGTAATTGTGAGCGATGGCTTCTCTTAGAGGTAAAATCCCCATTGAAGGCGCGTATTGGTTCTTATTTTCATTCATGGCCTTAGAGGCAAGATCGATGACCCACTTAGGCCCATCAAAGTCAGGAAAGCCCTGAGAAAGGTTAATCGCTTTGTTCTCAATGGCCATTTTTGTCATTGTGGAAAAGATCGATTCTTTGAATTGCTCTACAGTATTGCTAAGTGGCTTCATATTCGTCCCGTTTTTCTTTGTTTTATACCCTTTCTTTACTACATACTCATGGCCAAAAAAAGAGACTTTTTATATATAGGGCAAATCTTACTTAAATTTATCCGGAAAAATACCGTGTCATTTATCATCAAGCCTCAAGATCTAGAAGAAATGAAGAAATTAGCTGCTCTGGTAAGAGTTATGAACACGCAAGGGCATAACCCTGCGACCAGCGGAAACTACTCTCTTCGTTCAAAAACTAACCCTGAAATCGCTCTGGTTTCTGAGTCTGGAATCGATAAAAGTAAATTCACAGAAGAAAACTTTCTACCGCTTTATCACGGTACAAGACAGATGCTTGAAAGTTACACAAACACTGGCAGAAAATCTTCTGATGAAACAGACATTCACTTAACGATTTATCAAATCACAAAAGCCAACTGTGTTCTTCACAGTCACATGCTGGACGCTTTATTATTTGCCGATCTTTTCCAAGGAAAAGATTTCGCAACTATCAAACACCTTGAACTTTTAAAAGGTTTCAAAGGCGTTAAAACTCACGAACTAGAAATCAACATTCCTATTTTCGATAATACTCAAGACATCAGAAATCTTGCTGAAGAAATCAAACCTGCCATTTTATCTCAACCAAACAGCTATGGACTACTTCTTCGAGGTCACGGAATTTATGTTTGGGGAGAAACGGTAGAAGAAGCTAAGAGACACCTTGAAGTTTTCGAATACATTTTTAAATACTATTTAAACTCTGCAAGAAGGGCATAAGTCATGGCAAAATTATTTATCGCAAAAACTCAGGAAACAATCACTGACTTCGACAAGATTAAATCAATCTTAAATGGTCACAAGATTTTAATTGAAAAGTGGGAAGCGAATACAAAACTCGCTGACGATGCTGACCAAGAAACAATCCTTGCTGCTTACTCTCATGAATTAAAACCATTCATGGAAAAATATGGATTTGAAACGGCTGACGTTATTAACGTAACTCCAGCAACTCCTAACCTTCAAGCTATCAGAGAAAAATTCATGAAAGAACATCGTCACAGTGACGATGAAATCAGATTCTTCGTCGATGGAGAAGGAATCTTCTGGTTCCACCTTGATAACGACGAAGTGATCGCCGTGACATGTACAGCGGGTGACTTTATGTCAGTTCCAAAAAACTTCCGTCACTGGTTTGACCTTCACCCTAACTACTTTGTTAAAGCAATCCGTATCTTTTCAAACATGGAAGGATGGGTCCCTCTTTACACAAACTCTAATGTGGATGCAAAGTACAACCCATGAAATATATTTTAACTGATGTCGAAGGCACGACTACTTCAATTAGCTTTGTTCACGAAACACTTTTCCCTTTCGCCAAAGAAAGATTAAAAAGTTTCGTAGCAGAAAACTTAAACAACAATGATGTTCAGGAAATTTTGAAGCAGACTAAAGCGACAGCGAAAGCTGAAACTCAAAAAGACATTAGTGATGATGAAGCGACTGACTTGCTTCTTCATTGGATTAAAACTGATAGAAAGCATCCTGCTCTTAAAGACCTTCAAGGCCTTATTTGGGAAGGTGGTTATGTTTCTGGTCAGATTAAAGGGCATATCTACAAAGACGTCCCTGTCGCTTTAAAAGCATGGAAAGAAGCTGGATTAACTCTTGGGGTTTACTCTTCTGGATCTGTGAAAGCTCAACACTTAATTTTTGAATTCTCGACTGAAGGGAATTTAAGACCTTATTTTTCAAATCACTTCGATACGGCCGTAGGTCACAAACGTGAAGTAGCGTCTTATTCAAATATCTCTAATATTTTGAAAGTAGAGCCTTCCGAAATTCTCTTTCTTTCAGACATCAAAGAAGAACTAGATGCCGCCAGAGAGGCCGGAATGCAAACGATTCAACTCGTTCGTCAGAATGATGTTGTGATTGGTGATCATAAAACGGCACGAGACTTCAACGAAATTAAATTCTAGAAGCGCCACCAGAAATCCAGGTTTAATAAATAACCCTGTTTTCCAATTTTAAATTCAGAGAAGTCGTTTGAAGAAACCCCGATCATCGTGTGGAATTCTCTGTCGATAATATAGTATCCGACAGTCCCTCCGACTTTCTGCTTGTTAACATCGATTTTCGGCCCGAAGATCACTCGGTTCCAATTATTAAATAAGTATCCATATGCTAAAGACAACTCGAGGTTCAGGTCATTTTTATACTCTTCAGAGTTATATAAATACTCATCCTGAGGCTTCTGCGTGAACACTCTTAGTTTCACGTAAGAATTAAAATTAGAATTCGTTACCATGTCCAGGTATCCTGTGAACTGGTAAGAGCCTTTTTTCTTTTGGTGATAATACTGAAAACCGTTTTCAACTGAGATCTCATAATCATCATTATTAAAAACAGTATTCTTAACTGAAACGTTCAAAATGCTAAACATTGTAGAAACTAAATTCGTATTAAGCTGAGTTCTGGAAGTCAGACCGTACCCAAATATCGAAGGACCTACTAAAAATTCTTTTTTCACTAGATTAGCAGCAGTAAATCCTTGAGCAAGACCTCCATAAACCAGAGGACGGTATCTCGCTGCGGCCTTACGATTTTCTTTATAGAGTAAATCAATACGCGCCGGCATTTCAGTATTTTTTACTTTTGTCAGATCAACTTTTTTCAAGAAATTTTCCGGACGAATCATCCCACTTTTATTATGGGTCTGAACTGTGGCCGTAAAAAACTCTGCATCTGGATCCACAACTTCAACACGGGCATATCCAAGAATACTTTTAGTAGTATGTGAATAAATCAATAAAAGATCACCGGCCGTAACATCAACATTCATGTCCAGCTTTTGAACTCGAATCACATCATCATTCAGGATATCAGTAATAACGAATTCCTTTTCGTAACCAAAGGCCATAGGCGCTAAAATAAATAGCAAAATAGATAGAATAAATTTCATCTAAAAAAGCTAACATACTCTCTATAATTTTGGAAATTGATAATAACTAGTTGCGAGGACTCGCATTAAAACTTTCGTAGAATAAAACTTTTTCAAGGATCATCGCGAGAGACTCATTAATCGGGAATTCTTCTTCTGCCAGGCGCGGATCAAGGCAAGCAAGTTTGTTTTTTGATTGATCGATAAAAGGAATTTCAACATCGGTGAAATCCCTTTTCTGCAGCTTAGCGAAACTCTCAGGGTTTGTTTCTTTTAGTGTCGTACAAACCGAAAAATTGACTAGCCCATTTTTGTCATGTCTTGGAGCAACTCCAAAAGTGCGACAAACCAAAGGACGATATTTATATTCAGTACAAGTTCCCTTACCTGTCTTTTCATCCTGAACACTCAGAAAAAGGCAGCGGTCTTCTTTGATATCCTGGCATTTTTCCAAATAAGTTTCCGCTTCACCTCTATTAAGAAGTTCCATTGCTAAAGGAAGTAATTCAATGGGAGCGCAGTAGATATCAGCTTTAAAACAGCACTTTCCACACCCTGGAGGGCAGCTAAGTGAGTTAGTATTTTGAAATGCAGAAAATTTTTGGGAAATACTCTCAAACTCACCTAGTATCGCCGTAGTGATAAGGTGGTTAGGCGTTTGGTTTGAAGAGCTCGTAGACATATATACTAAACATCCCAATGACTTGTGAGAGCATTAACGAAATAAGCATCATTATTGCCAGTGACGGACTAGACTTTACCCTAGAAACTCGCTCCTGTTCCAATATATCTACTTTATTTTTTACATATGTTTTTTGCAAACCAATTCTTGCAAGACTGTCATTTAAAGAAGCAAAAATCTTGTATTCAAAGTCATGGTTGGCATTCATCTTCTGAATTTCATATTGCATTGGTACTAAACCGGTCTTTTGGTTTTCATAACTGCGCAAATACGACTTATAAGTTTTTAATTCAATTTCCAGGTCTTTGTTTTGATCTTCCAGCATTTTTACCTGAGAAGACTCATTGAACTTGCTGATAACACCTAGATCTCTGGCGCCACCATTTTTAATCTTTTCATTTAAAGAGTTCATACGGCTTGTATTGTTTGAAATCGCGATGCTTGTATCGTTGATGTTCTTCTTAAGCTCACTGATGTATTTCGAGCTATCACCTTTTTCTACATCTACTGACAGGATTTGATTCTTCTGCAACTTTTTAACAGTTGAGTTTTCAATTCCATCCAGTCTACCTCTGACACTTTCAAGCTCAGCATTGAAATAGTTTTCAGCACGATCCAGGTCTTCAAGCTCTCTATCAATAATATTTTTCTGCGCTTCTTTTAGTGCTTCATTCACCACTAAAACTGAAAGCTCACGGTTATTAGTTTTAACATTGATGACTAACACGCCACCTTTGGCAGAGTTAAAAGTAATGATGCCAGAAAGAACATTGGCAACATTATGAACATACTCAGGATTGCTTTCATTATCTTCAAACTTCTTAAAGAAATTTGTCAGTGCGATATTTCCTGTTTCCTTTTTAATTTGCAGAAGTCTTTGTGCAAGTGCCACATAATACTCATGAGTGTCTAAAACAATTTCTGCTCTATCGACAACATCTTCACCTTTCACTTCTGATGAAGTGGTCTCAGTTCCAGGTCCGGCCACACTGCTTAAAACCAGTTGTAGTTGACTGTTTCGTACATCTTTAATGATTAGTTTTCCAGTACCAGGATATGTCGGAAAGTATTTGTGTTTCACCAGGGCAGCAAGAGCGAAGATCAAAGCAAGCATCAAAAGATACTTCCAGCGCTTTGTAAAAATCAACAAGACTTGATGTAATGTAATTTCTTCGTTCGAGTTCATATTCTTCCTATAAAACGTTCTAGTTTTTTATTTAAAAAATTATTCCTATTTATAATTTCTGCTATTATAAAGGAAGTCATTTTTTTAAAGATCCAGGAGCTTTCGGCCATGAGACAACTGATTATCTGCCTTTTTACGTATAGTATTTTAATCAATCAAACTTTTGCGGCATCAGTTGATACTTCAAAGGCCACAAAATATAACCTTAGTTCCCCATCTGAATTTGTTTTTGAGTCTTACCCCAATCAGGAATTAATACCTATCAGACTTTTAGGTGCTGTAAAAAATGCAGGGCTTTACCACGTTCCGGCCAACATGAAATTAACTACATTGCTCTCTTTAGCGGGAGGAACGAACAATGAAGCGGACTTAGAAAATATTGTGATTGGTAATGATCAACAAGACATCAAGGCGCCTAATGGTGAGCAAAAGAAAAGCTTGAACCTAAATTTAGAAGACGTTTTGAAAAATGGCGCTAAAGACGACTATACATTGGCATCAAATGACATTGTTCTTATCAAAAATAAGAGTCCATTAGTAAGCAATGACTCATTCAGAATGATCTCGATTGTTTCAGTTATTTTAACGACTATCCTAACGGCCGTTATCATCCACGATAAGACTGATAAATAATGAACGGCCCAAAGTTTTCCGTTACAAAAATTATCGACTTTTGCTGTATCACTTTAATTGTTTTAATTTTTGTCTCAAAACTTTCATTTAAATGGATGCAGGTTGTTCCATACTCTGTTCCACCGTTTATTTTTCAATACGGATTACACCCTTTCATTAACTTCGGCCTGCAATTCATTATTGCTTTGATCCTTATTTATTATTGGCTAAAAACTAAAAGTCTCTATCCACTTTCAAAGTTTTATAAAATATTTATCTATACAATGTTTGCGGTGCTTTCGATCCAGACGCTTTTCCAGATTACCTTAGTGAACATCACTCAATCTGTGATCGTGCAGCTTGGTGGACTTGGAATGGCCATCATGTTGATCCTGGTTTACGGGGTGATCATCCCTTCAGTTTTCCCATTGGAGAAATTCATTAATTGGGTGAATAAAACCAGCTCGTCATTAGTTATTTTAAGTGTGCTTTTCCTTCCCGTTTTATTTCCTTTTATGTTCCGTGGTGGACGCTTTACTGGATTTTTCAAGCACATTCCACATATGGTAACCGCGAGTACAGCGGCCTTCATTTTTTTCCTGCCGAAAATTTTTCAGGATAAAATGTGGACACTAAAAAGTAATACACTTTTAAAATTAATCGGATTGTTTCTCATTACGCTTGCCGTTTTATTTACGGCGACTAAAGCAGCTTTCGTCACAATTTTAATCACAGGCTTCGTTGGAATCTTGATCTACGGATCTAAAAAAAGATCGATCAGATTATTTAAGTTCACCTTCCTTTCATGTTTTCTCATTTCTGTTTTACTTGTCGGTGCTCCCACTTCGCAATTCATGTACGAAGTCACAACTGGGAAAACTGGTTTTGGATTAAGACCTGCACAGGATGGGGTTTCTACAAGAATGGATGAAGTCTTCCGCGGCTGGGATATGTTCGAGCAAAGCCCCTATTTCGGACACGGTCTGCTCTACAAATTTTTCAGCGGTGCAAAAGAAGGGATCGAAGTTGAAAGCTATAATTCCTTCAAGGACCCACACAATATGTTCGTCTCGGCCGGCGTAATTGGTGGCTATCCACTGCTCGTTTTATCCATCATTGCTTATCTTTTAATGATCGCGGCCGTCTTAAAAGGCCTAAAAGAGGACGATGTGAACCGCCAAACCATGGCTCTCTTTCTCCTAGCTCATTTGCCGGTATTCGTCATTTATCACGCAAATTTCTCGCTAGGTGGTATGGGAGATCGATTGTATTGGCTAGTTTTCGGATACTTAGGTCAAGAGTGGAATTCTTTACGTAAAATTAATACTTCCCACGTTGGCATTCATCAATAAAAAATATATTAACTCCCATCTGATTTATTAATCAATGGGGAGTTTTTATGATCTGGAACAAAATTAGCAAGCTCGACGTTATTATTTTATGTCTGATCGTTATGGTAATCGCTGTTGGAGTGAGCCCACAACTTTAAACCCGAACGAGTGCTAAGAATTAGATAATCTTCTTAATTCTTAAATACTCTTCAAACACTACTAAGAAAGCTTCAATGTCGGCGGGGTAAATCTCGCCGATATTCGATAACCTGAAAGTGTTGATACTTCCCACCTTCCCCGGATAAATCGTAAAGCCTCTTTCAAATAAATAATCATGCATTTCGTTAAATGAATAATTCGCACTTTTTGGATCTAGGATCGCCGTTAACAATTTTGCGTGGTGTTTTTCCTCAACAAGAAATTCAAAGCCAAGTTCGCGTACACGCTTCTTCATAATTTCATACATTGAAGCATAACGAGAGTAACGGTTTTGTGCTCCTTCATTAAAGTACTCAGTCACTGCTTGTCTTAAAGCATACAGAGTTTGAACTGGTGGAGTGAAAAGGAATTGTTTGTTCTTCTGAAGGTATTCGTAGTTCGCCAGTAGGTTGAAATAAAAATTTCTCTTAATCGGCGCAGTCTTCTTTAAGTTTTCAAGACGAGCGATAACAAAACTAATTCCCGCCATTCCTTGAATACATTTATTTGAAGATGATACGAGGTAATCAACTTGATCACGTTCAACATCAATATCCATTCCTGCAAATGATGACATAGCATCAACGATATTTTCTAATCCATGTTTATGAGACATGTGACAGATTTCGCTTAGAGGATTCAAGATCCCTACAGTTGTTTCATGGTGAATGAAAGCAACGTGAGAGATTTCACTTTTATGATCCACAATCATTTTTTCTAGAACTTCTAAATCAACTGGTTTTGAAGCCGGGATGTTGTAATCAACATGTCCAATTCCATAAGCATCACAGATCGCTTGCATACGTTCACCGTAAGCGCCGTTGTTGATGATTAAAACTTTTTTACCATCAGGGATAACTGAAGTTAAACAAGCTTCAACTCCACCAGTTCCTGATGACGTAAGCATTACTGCTGTGTGATTTTTTTCACCGTGAGCAATTTTAATTAAATCATCTCTTACAGAAAGAGTCAGTTCACCGAACTCTAATTCTCTTGGACAAATATCTGGCACAACCATCGCGTTTTTTACTGAATCAGTTGTAGTTGCCGGACCTGGATTTAATAGAATATTGCGTTTAACAGTTTTCATGTTTACTCACGTTTAGAATTGAAATTTAGGTGCACATCCTAACCTAGAATGAGTCCCTGTGAAAGGGGTATTTTTTCAGCATTCGCTGGAGACTTTGGCGGTGAAGGCCCAGGATTTTAGCGGCCTTTGAAATATTGTTTTCACACTTCACCAACACATATTCAATATATTCGCGCTCTTTTTCGGCCAGAGTCATTTCTGACTCAGACAATTCGATCGCTTCTCCTGAATCAATTGGAGAATTTTGCATTGTGTGTAAAAGTAAATCGAATGAAACTGGTTTAGAAAGATAATTTATAGCGCCTAGTTTCATGGCCTCTACAGCAGTAGAAATTGTGCCAAAACCTGTGAGCATAATCATTTTAATCTCTTCATTCTGCTCTCGCAGTCCGACTAAAATATTAAGCCCATTTTCACCTTTAAGTCTTAAATCAACGATAGCGTGAGTAAAACCTTGAATAAGATTTTTAGGAACATCAACAAATTGAGTGTAGGCCTGAACTTCAATGTGACGATCTTGAAATTCTAAAACGAGTGAGCTGATAAAATTTTCATCGTCATCAATTAATAAAACTTTCATTAGTTTTCCTCAAAACGGGTAAGCGGCAATGACAATAGTGCGTGCACATTATTATTGTTGTTAAAGATTTTAAAATTCCCACGCATGACCAGTGCTGAATTAAAAGCATTGAAGAGTCCAAGACCTGCGCCTAGCTCTTTAGTGCTATTAAATGGCTCACCTAATTTCCCCAAGACACTCTCAGATAAGCTTGCTTTTTGATTGATGACTTCGAAATTTATAAATTCTTGATTATGATAAATCTTTAAAACAACACTCCCTTCGGGACTTGAATCAAAAGCATTATCAAAAAGATCCAATAGAGTTTGAGTTAGTAATTGTGGATGACAGCTGATGGTTTGGACATTGTCTTCAACTTGCAGAGATAACTCTGGATAAGAATTCTTAATTAAGTTCTCGCAGAAGTTTTTCACTTCAATATCTTCATTGAGCCCTACAGTCTTTTCAACTTTTAGCTGGGATAAATCACGCAAGGCCTGCTCACACTGGCCTAAGGCCATCAAAGCAGAATTGATATCATCTTTAGAAAAATCCTGATTCCTATTCATACGATCCAAGCGCAGTTTGATCGTATTTAAAGGAGTGGCCATTTGATGACAAAATCCAGATGTCATCGCTCCTACAACTTTCAAGTGATCCATTCTTTGTTTGTAGTTTTGTACACTCGCTAAACGTTTTTGAAAGTGACGGATAAAACTCATAAGCAGATTAAGTGTCACCCATAAAAGTGAGATGGTGAATAAGTGAGAATAGAAATGATGGTAGTTATGATGATCAGCATGTGCCGAAAGATAGAAACTTCCTACATGAATTCCGATAATGATCGTGAAGAAAAAATTCCAAAGAATTGGTAAAGTAATAATACCAACGATCAATGGGAGATAAAAAATTTCAACCAGTGGGTTTGCTTGAGACATGATTAACTTTAAGAAAATGAATAACTGGAAAAGATCAAATAGTAACTGAATCGCAAGCGAGAGCGTTGATACGGTCTTTTTCTCCTTCAGCCTGATGGTGATCACGGTATTGAAGATAACCAGGGCCATGATGCTTACAACGACTATGGCATAGGTGCCCCAGTTGAGCTGATTGCGGAATCCATAGGTTAGCGCGACTAAGAACTCCACCATCATAATTACCCAGCGCAGAGAGATAATTAGTGACGCTCTTAGATGATTCTCCTCAAGGTTACTTCCCAATGGAAACAACCACTTTCGCAATTGATTTAAGGCATTTGGCATAGTTGATTCTTCTTTAACTGCACCATTATGTTGCAGTGACAGTTTTAGTCTCTTCGTCTATAAAGAGACATCTAAATTAAACGGAGCCGTTATGAAGACCCTATTCTTATCTTTAATTTTTGTATCTTTTTTTACCAAAGCCTATGCGTGCCAACAAGATGAAATTAATTTTGTTAAAAATAATATTTGCGCAAGAGTCTCATGGGTTAAAGGCCCATCAATTAACGAGTTCAATACTGTCGTCGTTAATTTATCTGAAGATAAAGATTTAACATTAAATGTTCTTCCGTGGATGGTGATGATGGGGCACGAGCATGGATCTCGTCCAGTAACGACAAAAGTGGTTACACCAAGAGACTACCTGATTGAAAAAATTTACTTCATGGGTGGAATGAACGGACAGTGGTATTTAAAATTCCAATTACTAAATGATAAAAAAGAAGTTGTAGAAGAAGTTAGATCACCAGTTGATTTATAATAACTATGAAGAATCTACTTTTCATTATTCCATTCATTTTTAGCTTTAAAGCGAATACTGTGCAATTTCCAGTGCAGAAAGCTTATCCAGAAGCTCGTGAATTAAATATTGAATCGATTAAAAAAACAAAAGTCCTGGTATTCTTAAACAGGACTTGCCCTTGCACTC
Organism: Bacteriovorax sp. PP10; assembly: GCF_035013165.1. Lineage (NCBI taxonomy): Bacteria > Pseudomonadati > Bdellovibrionota > Bacteriovoracia > Bacteriovoracales > Bacteriovoracaceae > Bacteriovorax > Bacteriovorax antarcticus. The sequence goes on along the minus strand of NZ_JAYGJQ010000001.1, from coordinate 754,931 downwards.
AACAAAACATTCCCTACTTAAATAAACTGGCGAAAGAGTTTCCTGAAATAGATTTCATTGGCGTGCATTCTAAAAAAGGCGGGACTCTTCAAGAAATCAAAGAAGTGGTTGAAGTTTATAAACCAGAATTTCCTGTTATTGATGACAACAACCTTGTCATTGCCAATCTCTTAAAAGCAAATCGTACTCCACAAGCTTTCATCTTAAATGAAAACAATGAAGTGCTTTACAACGGTGGTGTCACTGATAGAACCAATCCTACGAATGCCGGAAAAACTTACTTAAAAAATGCTCTAGCTGAAGTTAGTTCTCATAAAGAAATTACTGAAAAGGAAACAAGGTCACTTGGATGCGTTATTATAAGATAGTTTTCTTATTATTCATCTTCACTCTTGCAAGCTGCGGGAAATCACCTCTTTTGAATAAAGTGGGAAAAAACCTAAGCGAGAGCGCAGGTGGCGTTTTATTAAGTGAACAATTTAGAAATGAGCAACTTGGCTTTTCCATTAACTGGATTACACCTCCCGCACTTGATGACCTTTCATCTTTTGAATTTAAACTAGAGAGACCTCTAAAAAACAATCAAACATTAAATGTCTACATCTGGATGCCTGATATGGGCCACGGGTCTTCTCCCGTTGAAATGAAGCAGTTAAACTCTACTGACTATATCTTTAGTGAACTGGCCTTCATCATGCCTGGCCTTTGGGTTTTACACGTAGAAATTTTAGAAAATAATCAGGTAATGGATCAATGGCAAAAATCTATTACACTTTAATCACACTCTTATTTTGCACAAATCTTTACGCAGCTTCTTGCTGTGGCGGTGGTTCATCAGCTTCAAGCTTGATTGTTGGGGATCATTTACAAGAATGGACTTTCTCTACTCTACTTAGATCTGATATCGGTCAAACTAATAACAATGGTCAGGCCTTAATGGACGCTGACAATAATAAAGATCAAACTTTTACAACAAGTGTTGAGTATAAAAAACTATTCGGAGAGCGTGCTCAGGGCAATATGAGTTTAAACTTCACCCAAAAAGAATCCAAACGCCTGGGAAAAAATGAAACCTCATCAGGATTGGGCGATCTTGGTCTTGGTACTTTTTATGAAGCTGTGACAAATTACTCATACAACGAATGGCTTCCTCGTTTATTTGTAGGAGCAAAGTTCATCATTCCTTTCGGTGAAAATAATTTCAATTCTAAAAAAGAATTGAGAACTGACATCAGAGGAACTGGTTTTTATAAATTAGATATTCCTTTTGTTGCTGTAAAAAATGAATGGAAACTCAGTGCAACTCCACAATATCTTCCGAAACAAAAAAATCTTTCTTCGACTTATGCTTTCACGACTGCCGGAAGTTATACTTATTCATTCAATGATGAATTTGATTTTTCAACGACTCTTCAATGGAACTATCTGGCCGATAAAAAATACCAAACACAAAACTTAGTCTCAGGACAATACTGGGATATCACTCTGGCCCCAATGTGGATGTTCACTAAAACAACTTCGGTTAACTTAAGCTATACAGACTCAACTCTGTTGGGAAAAAGTAGAAATTCAGCACTTTATCGTTCAGTTTCAGTGGGAATGACTTGGTCTGAACTCCTTTAAGATAAATTAGGCCTGAAATTTTACATCAAGCCTAGATTAACTTCATTTAAAAAGCTAAATCCGGTTATCAATTTTTAAAATGGAGTCTTCATGAAAAATTTAATCCTCTTACTAGCTATGTCTTTTTCTGTATCAGCAATGGCCGTTGACTATACATGCTCGGGAACTGAACCTTTCTGGGGAATGAGTATTAAAGGCGACAAACTTTCTTACGATTATTACGGAGAAGTAGAAGTTAATAAAACTGAAAAAATTCTATCTCAAAAGTTTATGGCAGCAAGAGCGGATGATTTCGGTGTTGTAGCAAAAGCTAGAAAAGCAACTGCGACGATTGTTCTAAATGACCAGTGTTCTGATGGAATGAGTGATCAAACTTACTCACACTCAGCAGTTTTAGATATTAAAGCACTTCCAATGGTTCTTGAAGGATGCTGTAACGTGACTCCTGCTACAAAGTAATTGAACAAGTCTTTATAGAAGAGGTGAATATTTCCTAGGAAAGTCACCTCTTCCTCTCTCATGTTATCCTTATTAGATGAAAAATCTTATTCTAGTACTTCTATCAACAACCCTAATAACTACTTCTTGCTCGCACCTAGCGACTCCTCCACAGGCAGTCACGGCCAGTGCATTTCCAGTAAAATTCCAGGATACGAAATGGATGGATCAGGAAGATTACGTTAGGTACGTTAACTTTTTCACGCGCGCACCATCTAGTCTTGGCAGTGTCTATAAAATGATTGGTGATTGCGATGGGTTTTCAATGGTCGACGTAAAGACGGCACCAGGATTCTGCCTTGGACAAGTTTACGATGGTACTGGACTAAAAAAGCCAAGAACTGCAGCCGTTATAAACGATAATCAGATTGCTGTTGCTGATATGGGTTCATGGGAGCCATACGACGGAAAAATCGTAGCAATTACATTTGAAAAAAATGGTGAATCAACTTTAAAAGATATTATCAATTCCAAGTCATTTTCAGATCCTAAAGATCCAAGGCGTGAAATCATTAATCGCCCTCATCAGATCACTCGTCACATTGACGGACTTTATTATGTTGGAGCAGCAACCTCACTTCTAAGATTTAACCCTCTGGCAGAAAATCCAATATCAACGATTGAAGTCTTGGTACAAAATCTTCCGGCCGAAGGACTACACCCTCTAAAGTCTTTTGCTTTCGATGAATCAGGTTCAATTTTTATCAACGTTGGTGCTGCGACTAATGTTTGTCATAAAAATGGTCTTGGTGGAATTTTTGGTGGAAGAAAAAAAACGTGTGATGAGGCCGAAGACCAGGATATTGGTCAGGGACAAATTCGTCGTTATAAAATGAATGCTCAAGGTGTAGTTTCAAAATCATTTGAGATCTATGCAAAAGGTTTAAGAAATTCAGTCGCACTTTCATGGGATGCTAAAAGAAAAATCCTGCTTCAAGGTGAAAACAGCCGCGATGCTATTGAAAAAAATGCTTCACGCTTAAACGGAAGCGATGTCCCTCATGATGAAATCAATATTGTGGAAAAAGATAAACACTATGGCTGGCCATACTGCTACGACAACAATGAAAACAGTCCTGAATGGGAAAAAGTAAAATGTGATAGCTTCAAAAAACCACATATGTTTTTGCCAGCTCACTCTGCTCCACTCTCATTTATGATTTATCAGGGATCAACTTTCCCGGAATGGTATAAGGGTCGCTTGCTCGCTAGTCTTCATGGTTTCGAAGCAAAAGGGCATAGGATTGTTACTTTCAAGCGCGATTCTAATGGACTCCCAACAGGAACTCCACAAAGTGTCGTTTACGGATGGGATACAAGAGGCGAACAAAAGTACGGAAGTCCGGTTGGATTAACTGAAATGCCAGATGGCTCTGTGATCATCATCGAAGATATGAACAAAAAAGTTTTAAGGCTGGCCTACGATCCAAGTCTTGGTGATGGAAAACCAGTTGAAGAAATTGAAACAGGTAAACCTGTTATCGATGCTCTTGAAGTTAGCGAAGAAGAAAACAGAAGATTAACACTTCTAAGTAAGATCGCTTCCGGTAATGCCGGCCCATTTACAAAGTTCCAGGCGAAAGTGATCGATACAACTTGCTACATCTGCCACGGCGGCGCAAATGCCCCGGGGATTCAACTTTTAAGATATGATGACGTTGGTAATGAAGAAAAGATTTTGAAGGCGAATAAGGCGAAAGAACTCTTCTCAATGGTCAGTGGCGTTCAAGGTTATCCGACAATGCCTCCGCAAGGCTTTGCAAGCGATGCGGAGAAGGCAGAGGCGGTCAATTTACTTAAGCTTTGGATTGAACAAATTCAGTAAACCTAACTGAAACTTGCGCCGGAGTAACCTTAGGTCTTCCTAATTTCTCTGGCGATCCCTTTTGAGTTTTTAAATGCACGAAAGTTGCTGAGTTATTATTTTTAATTTCATTCATCATTCCTGTGAACTTTTCTAAGCTATCAGTTGAGTAGATAGTCGGGTAACCGAATCCAGCAGCAACAGTTCCGAAAGAAACTCCACCTGTCACAGTTCCCTGTCCACCAGTTGAATCGTGAGCTTCGTTATCAATTAAGATATGAACTAAGTTCTTTGGTTTATAAGCACCAACAGTTGCCATTGATCCCGTTCTCATTAGAAGGGCACCGTCACCATCGATAACGATAACTTTAAGGTTAGGTTTAACCATTGCCAGGCCGAAACCGAAAGCAAGAGCACATCCCATTGATCCAACCATATAAAGCTGGTTCGCTTGATCCCCTACTTCGTAAAATTCACGTCCTGTTTTACCAGTCGTTGCAATCACAGCAGCGTCCATTCCAACTGATTTTTGAATCACTTCAAGAACTGGAGTTCTTGTTGTACGTGACTTGTAATCAAGTTCGAAATGATCTGTGCGAGAAATTGAAAAATCTTTTTTAGATGGAGCTGGTTTAGTTTGAAGTTTGTATTCAGCGATATCATCTTTTCTCATAACAAACACGAATGGTTGATTGTGAGCTTTCATATATTCATCTGCTGCTTTTAGTGCAGGTCCAACTTCTTCTTCCGTTTGAGGGAAGAAGGCCCATTTAAGTCTCATCGTCTCAAGCATCTGAGTTGTGATTTGTCCCATTAACTCATGTTGAGGTTCATCAGCAGGTCCACCAACTTCTCCGCGAAGAGTTGTGATGATCATTACTGGAATGTTGAATGTATATGTAAGAGATGTAATTGGGTTTACAGCATTTCCTAAACCTGAGTTTTGGAACATAACGACTGCACGTTTTCCACCGATAGTTGCTCCCGCAGCGATTGCGATGGCGTCACCTTCGTTAACAGAGTCTACGAAATCAAATCCGTCTGTATCAATAACGTAATTGATAAATGGTTTTAAGTAAGAACAAGGTGTTCCTGTGAAGAAGTTAAATCCTAGTTCTCTTGCTGGTGTTAGAAATTTGTCTGCTGTAATCATATTATTCTCTCTATAAATTATTAAATCAAAAAGAAGAAGCCTTCATAAGAAGGCTTCAGCGTAAAAACTAAAATTTCTGACCTTTTGAAACGTCAGAGTAGCTATCCACGTCCATCCAGTGTCCATCAATGTACATAACATTGATTTTTACTTTCTTAGATAGAAGGTGGTTCATTAAATCTGGAAGCTTCAGCTTATTGAAGTCTGGAGTTGTTGAAAGCTCAGCAAGAGCTTTTGATAAAACTTCAGATCCAACTTTATTTGTCTTAACAAGACCAATCCACTCACCGCTTGCTTCTTTATTTTCAGTAGCAGTTCCGAATTTAATTCCTTTCAATTCAGCAGGAGCTTCATTGAAGCTTGTGCTGTGGTTTCTAGAACAAAGAACGAAGTCACCTTTGTAATCAGCTGTACGGTTGTTGATTGTTGCATCGACAACAATTGTAATATCCCCTTTTTCTTCTAATAGACGAGAAAGGATGTATTTTCTGTAAAGAATGTCACCGTAAGAGATGATTGCGTTATCAGCGATCTGTTTACTAGCAAGGAATAATGACGAAAGTTCACTTGTTGTTTCAAAGTTTTCATTGTTCACGTACTTGATGTTCGGGAATTTAAATGCTTCTTTTTTATATCCAGTAACGATCGAGATATCTTTAATATCGTGAGCGTAGAAGTTGTTGATTGATTGCTCAATTAACGGCTTCCCGTTGATATCGATAAGTACTTTGGGACGGTCTTCTGTTAATTCTTTTAATTCAGCACCACGAGATGCTGCTAGAAGAATAACTCTTGGAGCGTCAGCGTCTGCTACTGTTAGGTATAATTTTTCAGCTGCTTCAAGTTCTTTATCATTTTGAAGGCGGAATAATTCTGCAACTGAAACGATTTTATCTTCAACGTTCATTAAAGATTGTTCTTCAAAGATTGTCTTAGTTACATTTTGCATAGCTGTTACGGCCATTCTCATTTGGTGGTTGGCCCAGATTACAGTCGATACACCTGCTTCTCTGAAAACATTTGTTGGAGTTGCGTAGTATTTAGTTGGAACGATAACAACCGGACATTCTTTTGATCTCTCTCCCCATTCTTTCATGAAAGCTAGAATTTCATCTGGCTTTGAAATCTTTGAGTGCATAAGAATAGCGTTAGCTCCCGCTTTTCTGTAAGCGTCTGCTCTCTTAACTGCTTCTTGTAATCCCCATCCAGCGATTAGAGCTTCTACGCGAGCGATGATGTTGAAGTCATCGTCTAACTTAGTGTCTTGACCAGCTTTGATTTTTCCACAAAATTCTTCAATGTCAGCAAGCGGTTGAGCTTCTGTACGTAGAAATGAATTTGTTTTTGGGAAAATTTTATCTTCGATACAAACCCCGGCAACTCCACGTTGCTCAAGTTTCATAACTAATCTTCTCATGTTGTTAAAGTTTCCGTATCCAGTGTCACCGTCCAGAAGAATAGGAATTCTTGTAGCGTCACTCATATATTCAACAACGTCCAGAACCTGAGTCCAAGAAGCTTCGTTATTATCTCTTACACCAAGAGAAGCAGAGATTGATAATCCTGATCCCCAAATTCCTTTGAATCCAGCTTCTTCAGCAATTTTTGCTGAGATACCATTGTGAGCTTCCATTAAGAATTCAAGTTCATTTGACTGAAGCATAGCTCGCAGTTGCGTAGACTTTTTCGTAGTTAGGTTTTTCATAGGTAGACTTCCTTATAAACATTAAAGGCCATAATTAAACTAAAGAGAACAATCAAGACACCGGATGCCCGGCCGAAATGATAAAAAAACTTTTTCGGTATACGGTTTTGGTAACGTTGAACCATCTTCAACAGAAAATAAAACCAGCTTGCAGACCCTACTCCTACGCCTAAAGAAAGCAAGAAATAGTTCAGGAAATTAAAGTCAAAAGCATGCCATGACTTAATAACCGCTGCTAAACCAGACATCGTTGCAATTAATGTCGGGTTTGAAGTGTAAATTAAAACACCAAGTAAAAAGAAACTCGCAGCATGCGGCTTCTTCTTATTTTCCTCTTCCGAGATCTCCATTCCTTTTTCTTTAGCTATGATTTCTTTTAAACCAAAAAGGAATAAGAAGAGCACACCGACTATTTTTAAAACTAAAGATGTCTGATGAGAAAAAGTGAAAAATGATAATCCCGTCAGGATCACCATGAAATAAACAAAATCCATAATCGATCCACCAACAGCGATCGAAAAAGCTGAGCGGAAGTTATGTTTAATTAGCGTGTTCACTACCCACACATTAATTGGCCCAACCGGAATGCACATCAGGAAGCCAATTAAAAATCCTAGGGGTAATGCGATCATGCCACCAACCTAGAAGAAATTAGTCCTCGGTTGATTCTTTGTTGAACAACTAACATTAGAAGCATCCAGATATTTCCAAAAATAATTGCGTAACCAAAAAGCCACTCTGGGTGATTAAATAAAAACGCCAGAATTAAAAATGTAATATGCCATGCAGGTCCAATAAGGCCCCACATCTGAATCGAGCGGAAATTTCTTTTAGTGTATTCTTTTGAATTATACTTTAATTCGCGTCCTTCGTTTCCGGCCTGAAGACTTGTAAATCCAAGATAGATTTTAAGAATTAACAAACGACGTTTTGATCCATTTGGATCTGCCTTAGTCACTCTGATTTTTTCACGAATTTCTTCGATCTCTCTTTGAACAAATCCACCGTCACCTTTGTCGTATGAAATATACTCCATCAGGTAGTGATCATATGTAATTGAGTGAAGTGCCTTACTTACTCCGGCCGCAATAACCAGATACACAGTTGGAATACTTCCCGTCATTGGCATTGCTTTCACAACTCCAAATCCAAGGGCGATGTAACAAGCAGCATTTGAAACATAGTCTACTAAACCATCAACAAAGCGCCCGAACTCTGAACCGTTTTTCTTCATGCGAGCTTGCATACCATCACAGCAGTCAAGAACAGCGAATAGGAAAAAGAAAAAAGCTCCCCAGGCAAATAATCCCTGGTAGAAAAATGCTGCTGAAATCATTCCAGAAGCAAAAGACATAAATGAATAATTATTTGGCGTCAGTGGAAGAGAATAAAACGACTTCACGATAACAAAAGCTATCGGTCTAAAAAAATAGACATCTAAAAATTCTTCAGCGTGAACGTTCTTTAATGAACTTCTATATTCTGAAAGCCAGCTCATTAGTTATCCTTAAAAAGTTTCTGAGCACGTTCGTAATCTTCACGATTATCGATCTCTACCCATTTATTGCTAACTGATTGGTGAATTCCCATATCATGTGTATGAAGGAATTCATTCATGACATGTTCCCAGTTTTTTGAGATGTTTTTTTCATCAGCAAGAAACTTCTTACACTCATTGAACATGTCATCACGGTATTCTTTAGAGAACTTCAAAATACCAATCGCTTCACCAGCAAATTTATATTTAGCACGCTCTTCTGCAGTCACTGCACGTTTATCAATTGTCATACGAACGAATCCGTCCTGATCAATCATCGTCTTTGCACATTCGATATCGTCAATTGAACTCTCTCCGACCAGAATCTGGTTAGGGTTTCTATCTTCAACGAATGCACGAAGAATTTCTGTTTCATAAATAAGGTCAGCATCAAACAATAAGAAATCTGTTTCAACTTTTTCTAGTCCAAAGAAAAGTGAATAAGTATTCCCTTTAACTTTGTAGTCGTCGTTCACAGCGAAATCTACATTGAAGTTGCTTTTAAATTTTTCAAGATACTCTTCAAGAACTTCTCTTTTGTATCCAGTTACCACCACGACATCTTTAATCCCGACTTGCGCCAGGCTATCAAAATGCCAGTCCATCAATGATTTTTCATTGATTGGAAGCATGCTCTTTGGATTTAATGTAACGTCAGCAATACGTGAACCGTATCCCGCTGCTAAAATAAGTGCTGTTAAACTAGACATAATTTTTGTCTCTTCATTGCCCACAGACGATCCATGGTGCGCTTTAATGGTTTATTGTGTTCTTTTTTAAAATCAAAAATTGTAACGGCATTCATTTCATCAGAGAAACATGTTCTTCCATGAAGAACTTGTGAATCATAAGTTAAAAGAATTTCACCGGCCTTAAATGTATGGCGGTATTGATTGTCCGAGTGCTCGATGACTGAATCCAGTGTATCGATGGCGTACATTTGTTCGTCTGTAAGAGGCACTCCAACTTTTCTATGAGCTGACTCCATATACGGACGAAGGTGACGAAACATTGGCTCACCTTTTTTATTGTATGTAATAATTGGAGCTTCGTAAGTAGCATCAGCTACACCACGTTGTTCCCAGTAGAAATTCTTTTCTAAAATTGCGATAACATCCGGATGCTTTTCTTTCAGAATTTTATAAACCGTTAAAGCATTAACAAGAATATTTTCTCCACCAGACATTGCTGGACTGATACAGCTTAAAACAAGGTATTCCCAGTGGTATGGAACGTTAACGTTATCAGTATGAATTGTTCCACCTTCACGAGTCTGGTGATAACGAGCACCTTTAGTCATTGTGTTGTTGCGGTCGCGATCGAATACACAAATAACTTTATCGCCTGCTTCGTTTTGAACTAATGGATCACCAAGAACGTTTCCAAGCAACCAGCTGATCGTTCTTTGTTCTTGAATTGTATATTTATTGTGAAGATCGACAAATGGTCTGACGATAACAATTCGTTTTCCATTTTCAAGTTCGTTTCTAATCTCTTCAACTTCTTTGATAAAAGTTGGACAGTCATCTGCAGCTAATGTGCGGGCATCCTGAATCAGTTCGTATTGGTGAAGTTCTTTGATGAAATCGTAAATTTCGTTTTGAGCTTCGTTTGAAAACGCGTAGGTAAAGTTGTCATTCAACATAATAGTTTCTCTTGCAAATAGAGTGAATTTTGAGGCCTTGAAAATAGCATTCTCATAGGCGTATTACAAGAATTAGAATGTTGATTTAAGTCTTAATTGCGGCACTAATTATGGTTTTAATAGTCCTGACGTCACAGATAAAGCGGGCCATGTGACATAAACAGGTATTCCAAAGATATCCGTTACTTCAAGCTTCGCGTAACAAGTACTTAAAGCAGGTATACTTGAAATAAGTGCTGAAGGAAGAATCTGGACGGTTCCTGCTAGGACATTAGGTACATCTACCTGGTCAAAATAAATAACACCACAAGCTGAAGTGTCACATATTTTTAAACGAGAGGACATAATTAAGTCATTTCCAATGACTGACGCAAGTGTCCAACCCAGATTGATATAACCAGCTTGAATGTTTTCTATTGGGGTCGACAACATTAACGGCGTCAAAACAACATTCATTGCAGACTGAGCGTAGGTTGTAGAAACAATCCCATTCACATTTCTATGAAATAATTTAACCGTCTTAACACCATCACCAGCTGTAAAATTGAAAACTCCATTTGTAGCAACAGGAATCCAGTCGCCACTTGAACAGGTCCCAGTTTCAGTTAAGCACATCTCTGTTGCGGATACCGGGTGTGAAGTAATATTGAATGCTGAAGTCGTCGTATTAATGTACCAACTGCTGTTCACGTATTGTCCCGCAAAACTCAAATTCGCAGCTGAACTATCTGGCACTCTCACATCGTGAAGTGCGCCTGGATTAAAGAAAAAATAACTGTAGTAAGTTGAATACGGTGTGAACACGTTTGGCATCGGAAGATTATTTAACAGAGCACCGTTTTTGAAGTTATACGTCACAGGAATTCCTGTACAAGCATTATCAGTAAAAAACTGAAGACTAAAACCTAACGGACTATCAGTAGCAGTCGATGTCATTGGTATATATGGATAAGGTGCCTTAAAAACTTCAAAACATTTTGATACAAGCGGTGAAGCGAAGCCTGCCACTTGTCCTTTTTGTTCACCTTCATAAACAACTTTGAAACTTAATAAATTACTTGGATAGTTTCCAATCGAAGGTGTAGTCGGACAATTGGTTGAATTTAAATTTCCAGCTGTAGCTTGATAGCAAGGCACTGGATATAATTGTAAAAACTGTCCTGTTACAGACGAATTTAAATGTTCTGAGAATGGTCTTCCATTAAAAGTATCTGCACAACGAGCTTTAGAGAAATTAAAAGTAACTGTCGAATTCGTATCTCTTAAGTCCACAAATCCAGTATAAGCACACGAGTTAGTTCCTGTTAAAACTCCTGAGTCTCCAACCCATCCCACAGCTGCAAATTCCCATCTTCCTTTTGCTAAATCTAACGTCAGGTCACTATTTGAACTCGCTACACCCACTCTAAATGAGTTGGCCCCATCTTCACTTTTTCCCATGATTAAGACACCACCATCAAGTGCTGCTACACCATTAGTGATACCACTTTGAAGGATTTTTAACTTCACAGGAACAGATCCTTTTTTACTTCCACATGAAGTTAAACAAACCGTAAGGAGCAATAATGTGAAGACTCTTAAGATCATATACTTCCCTTAAAAACCTATCCGTTAAAACTTAAATATATTTTATCACTGAGCTGGAAAAAGCATGGAATCAAGGGGTTTTGGGATGAAGGGTATGAGAAAGTGGCATGAATTTATGCCACTTCGATATGCTAACTATTTGAATGATTGAATTTATGGAGACTTAGTGATTATGAATCGAGAGACTCAAGTTCAGTATCGTATTTTTTCTGAATGAATTCTAAACTGTCATTGGCGTTTGTAAGCTTTTCAAACAGCGAATCGATCATATGATTAAGCTTTCCAACTGCGTGAGCGTAGTCCGTTAATTTCGCCGTATCATTATTCATCGTCGCTTTTTCAAGCTCACCACTAATACGTTTTAACAGGTCTTCATTCTTGCCGATTTCAGCTTCTAACTGCACGATCTCTTCATTGATTGGCTTGGTAAATTTCGCGCGCTCAATAACGATCTCTGATTTTCTTTGCTTAATTTCTTTTTCAGTCATCTTGCGCTTAAGTGTCTTGTTAGGTTTTGTCTCTTCAGACTCCCATCCAATTTTCGCCAGGAAGTCATCGTAAGTTCCATTGAAGAATTCAGCATTTCCATTGTGGAAAATAATTAACTTCGTCGCAAGATTTCTCAGCATAATCTCACTGTGGGTAACGATAACAACGGCCCCTGGAAAGTTTCCAATTTCTTCTGTTAAAGATTCAATTGATTCCATATCCAAGTGGTTGGTAGGCTCATCGAGAAGAAGTAAGTTAGCTGGTTTTGCCAGGATTTTTCCCAGTAAAACGCGGGCACGCTCTCCCCCTGATAAAACTTTAATTTTCTTTTTAGCAAGATCCCCTTCAAACATCATTGTCCCGCAAATATTGCGGACACCAGAGATTGTCAGGTCCATATTTTCTTCCTGAATTTCTTCAGCAATTGTATTTTCCATATTCAAACGATTGATGTTCGTCTGACCGAAATGTCCCACTTTTGCAGAGGGGTGAAAGCTCACTTTTCCTGTAATCGCCTGCAGGTTTCCACCAATAACATTCAGTAGTGTCGACTTTCCTTTTCCGTTTTTCCCAATGATCCCGATTCTATCTTCACGATTGATAGGAAAACTAACACCATGAAAAAGTGTCCCGTCTTTTTTATCCGGGTAGTGGAAACTTAAATTCTTCACTTCAGCAATCTGCTTTCCCGGGCACTCTAAAAACCTGAATCTGAATCCCAATGAATCAACATTTTCCAGCTTATCCATTGTGCTCATTTTTTCCAGAGCTTTCATACGCGACTGGGCCTGAGCAGCTTTAGAAGCTTTCGCTTTAAATCTCTCAACAAAGGCTTCCATCTCTTTTCTTTTTTTATCTAAGTTACCACGCGTTTTTTCGTACATTTCTTCATCTTGAATAATCTGTTCGTAAAATTTCGCCGTATCACCTTTAATTTTTTTCAACTGCTGACGGTGAAGTCCCATTGTATGAGTCACAACATCATCCATGAACTCACGATCATGGGTAATAATCATAATTTCGCCTGGAAAAGTTTTTAGAAAACCTTTCAACCATCTCATCGAAACAATATCCAGGTAGTTGGTAGGCTCATCCAGAAGTAATAAATTGGGAGCTTGAAGTAGTACTTTCGTAAGGTTAATTCTAATCTGATAACCGCCCGAAAAACTCTTTGGATCTTTTTGCAAATCTTCGTCAGAAAAACCTAAACCAAAAAGTATTTTTTCGGCTTCGTGTTCTAAAAAATCGTCGGGGTTCAAAACCTGAACACATTCTTCAAGTACAGTAGGTTTTGTGAAGTGGATGTGCTGCTCAAGAGCACCGAGTCTATATCCTTTAGGGATCGACAGTTCTCCAGAATCGGCGGATAACTCTCCGAGAATTAGTTTAAAAAGGGTCGATTTACCTGATCCGTTTCTTCCGACAAGACCAACGCGCTCGCGTGGACCGAGTTGGAAACTAACCTTATCAAATAGGTCTTGAGCACCGAAGTGCTTCGATAAATTTTTTGCTTGTATCATTGTGTTCTCGCTATAGCGGGGATCTTATGCTAAAGTCTCCCAAAATTCACTATATATTTTGACCACGTTCTAACCAAGGAATCGTTCGTATGTCTAAGAATTACTCTAAACTAAAAAACATTGCCGTAGTCGCTCACGTCGACCATGGTAAAACTACAATGGTCGACTGCCTTTTAAGACAATCAGGTACATTCGACGCTCGCGCTGAGATAACAGACAGAGTAATGGACTCTGGAGAGATTGAAAAAGAGCGCGGAATCACAATTACAGCAAAAAACTGTGCGCTTGTTTGGCAAGATACAAAAATCAACCTTCTGGATACTCCAGGCCACGCCGACTTCGGTGGTGAAGTTGAAAGATCTCTGATGATGGTTGATGGTATTATTCTTCTAGTTGATGCTTCAGAAGGACCTCTTCCTCAAACTCGTTTCGTTCTTACAAAAGCAATGGAGCAAAGATTAAAGATCGCTGTTGTTATCAACAAGATCGATAGACCCGATGAACGTATTGAAGAAGTTAAGCACGAAATCGAAGAACTATTCCTAGAACTTGCTTCTATGTTAAACATTGAAGACTTCGATTTAGATATTCCTATTCTTTACTCATCAGCTCGCGCTGGTTGGGCAACTCACGATCCAAAAGTTGTAAGAACAGACATTAATCCAATTCTTGATTTAATGGTTTCTGACTTCTTCCCTTCTCCACGTATTTCAGAAGGGCCGGAACTTCAACTTCTTGTAACAAACCTTTCATACTCACCATACCTAGGACCTCTAGCTATCGGTCGTATTCAAAGAGGATCGATCAAAAAAGGTGTAAGTTACACTCTTTGCGACGTAGAAAAGAAAAACAAAGCTTCAAAAATTACAGCTATTCAGGAATTCTCTGCTCTAGCAATTACTGAAGTTGAATCAGCTGACGCTGGAGAGATCGTAATCGTTGCTGGTTATGATGGAGCTAAGATTGGGGATACAATCGTATCAACATCTAAGATCGAACCTCTTCCACGTATCACTGTTGAACCACCTACTGTAGGGGTTCAGGTTTCAGTTTCAACATCTCCAATGTCAGGACAAGAAGGTGAATACCTTACTTCAAGAAAACTTGAAGAATTCCTACAAGACTCAATTAAAACAAACGTTGCTCTTCAATACGAAGGAACAGACGATCCAAAAGTTTTCATCCTTAAGGGACGTGGAGAACTTCAGCTAGCAATCGTATTCGAACAATTACGTCGTAAAGGTTTCGAGTTAATGGTTGGTCGTCCTCAAGTACTTTTCCAAACTGATGAAAACGGTGAAAAATTAGAACCATTCGAAAAAGTAGTTCTAGATATTCCAAATGAATCAACTGGAGCAATCACTGAAAGACTTTCTACAAGAAAAGGGATTATGGAAAACATGATGCCACTTGGAGAAACAAGAACTCGTATGGTTTTCGTTATTCCTTCAAGAGGTCTAATTGGATACCGTGGGATTTTCTTAACTGATACACGTGGTGCTGGATTAATGTCTTCTGAGTTCATGGGATACAAACCATACACAGGAGATATGCTAGGAAGACAAAACGGAGCTCTAGTATCTGATAGAGCTGGTAAAATGACTCCTTACGCTCTTTACAACCTACTATCTTCTGGGAAACAATTTGTTAAGCCAGGAGAGATGACTTACGAAGGTATGGTTATCGGTGAAGCTACTCGTCCAAACGATCTTGTTCTTAACTGCGTTCGTGAGAAGCATTTAACTTCAGTTCGTACTGCTGGAAAAGATGAGCAACCAATCCTACCTCCAATTGTTAACAGAACTCTTGAGTGGGCACTAGACTGGATCGATAACGATGAATGGGTAGAAATCACTCCTCAATCAATTCGTATCAGAAAGAAAGAGCTTAACGGAAACAAGCGTTCAGTTAAGAGAACATAAGTAGAATTTAATTTTATAATACTAAGGAAAGTAGCATGAAAATTTTCTTCCTAATCATGATGATCGTAACGGCAGTGTCAGCAAACGCTTTAACAGTTGATTCAATCAACTTTGAAGACAAGCTAAACGTGGCCGGAAAAGATCTAGTGCTTAATGGAGTGGGAATTAGAAAAGCTACTTTCCTTAAAATTAAAGTTTATTACGGTGCTTTGTATCTTTCAGAAAAACACACAAATGCCGCAGAATTTTTACAAACTGAGACTCCAAAACAAATTATTATGCACTTTGTGCGTGATGTAGACGTGAAGGATTTAAAGAAAACTTATTTGGAAGCCTTCGAAGGCGCTAATAAAGAAACGTACAAGATTTTGCTTCCAACCCTTGAAACGTTCAATTCAAACTTAAGCGACATCAAAAAGGGAGAGCGTATGATTATTACCTTCTTACCTGATGGCGCAGTCCTTAATTTCGCCGGAAAAAGCTTCCCAAAGGTTGGTAATTCCGACTTTTCTAAGGCCCTATTGAACATGTACTTCATCAATCCACTAGATCAAGGTCTGACAAATGGCCTACTTGGCAAATAAGTAGCGACCAAAACAATATCGCACCCTTATCCATGGAACGCCTCAAACTATCGTCATTTTTGTTAGATTTTTCACATAAACATTTCTACTTGACACAATAAAAACATATAGATGATTATCATACCTCAAGATATTAGCCTTTTCGTTTAAGCTAAATCTAATAGGAATGTTGTAAACTATAATTATGAGGAGCAACAGATTATATGGAGAGAAAAATGCACGTTACGATTGTAGATGATGTTAAGGATAATTTAAGAAGTTACAATGAACTTCTTTCCCCTACATTTAATCTTGAACTAATCCAAAACCCAATCGATCTTTTAAGTTTCTTAGGGAAAACTGAAACAGATCTTATCATTCTCGATCTGCACATGCCGACGATGAATGGTTTTGAGTTGTACGAAAAGTTTAAAATTTCTCACCCTGATCTTCCTGTAATCTTCTTGAGTGGAGACCCATCAGAAGAGTCAATCATTAAAGGCTTAAACCTTGGTGCAGATGACTTTATCGTGAAGCCAGTTTCTCTAAGAGAACTAGTTGCTCGTATCAAGAACAAGATTAGTACAAAACAATCTCAGATGGCAGAATCTGAAATCATTTCATTCGATGGTTTCAAGCTTCATTGCGAAATGCAGATGGCAGAAATTGGCGAAGAAAAAATTCAGTTAACTCCAATCGAGTTTAAACTAATCCATCTTCTTGCTAAGAATCCTAATAAGGTTTTTTCTCGTGAGTACATTACAAATCTTCTTTGGCCGAACATCCATGTTCAAAACCAAAACATCGATACTCACTTATCGAACCTTAGAAAGAAGCTTATGCCATTTTCTAAGTACATTAGAACGATTAAATCACGTGGTTATATTTTACGTATAGGTTAGAAGGCCTTTTCAATTTCTTCTACGAGAAATTGGAGGCCGTTCTGCTTTTGAATTTTAGTCATTGGATTATCCATACCGATTTCATCCAATGCCGCTAGGAAACTTTTATCGCTCAGCTCTTTCTCTTCTATGATGATCGAGCCAAGTTTTTTATGGGCCTCAAGGGCATTAAAAAACTGTTCATTTTTTTGAGCGATTCTTAACGGCACATAGATGGACTTCTTCCCCACTGCGATTAATTCGCACACTGTCCCCGCGCCAGATCTTGAAACCGTCACAGTCGCCAATTTAAAGAGATCGATCATCTCCTGACCAATGAATGCCATTGGGATATAATCCTCATTCTTGAGCTTATTATACTCGTTAAAGAACGTTTTACCGGTCTGATGGATAACCATGTATCTCTCAGTCAGAAACTGGAAGTTCTTTTCAATCAATTTATTGATTAACTGCGAGCCATTTCCCCCGCCAGTGATGAAGAGAATTGGTTTGGTTGACTCATTAATTAATCTCCCCTGAATTTTTACCGGCCCAATTTCGTCGCTATAACACTGCTCTCTTAAGGGGTATCCAGAGAAGTAGGTTTTATTTTCATCGAAGTATTTGAATGAATCTTCAAAACTAATGAACACTCTATCAGCAAAGATTGAGCAGATCTTATTAGCAAGCCCCACTCGGCTTGTTTGTTCGTGAATGAAGACTTTCTTTCTTTGAAGTTTTGCGGCCAGAACAACCGGCACAGAAACAAATCCACCAGTCGAAAAAACCAGTGTGTTTTTTCTATTAAATTTCCAAAGCACTTTAAATGAATCATAGAGACCTAAAAAAACGCGGCTGATGTCTTTTAGGTTTTCGACAGAAATATATCTTCTAAGTTTTCCGGTATGGATTGGATGATAAGTTAATTTGTAATCAGAAACTAACTCGCGCTCGATGCTCGCAATCCCACCGATGTAGTGAATATCAAACTCATCTTTTTGATTTATTTTTTTTAGAATTGTTAAGCCTGGCATCACGTGTCCGCCAGATCCACCACCAGTAAAGATAAGAGTTTTGTTTGATGACATAATTGAAGTCCCAAAAATAATTTTGGCAAAAAAAGTGCAGCCAAAGCTGCATTTTTATTTCTTAGTTTTAAGAGTTTGCCAAAAAAAGCACTCCCGAAGGAGTGCTTATTAATAGATGGTTCTATTATAGATAATTAATTAAGAACGGAAAGATCTTTCACGAGGTGCTCCGCCTTCAGGTCTGTCACCTTGAGGACGTTCACTGCGGTATCCACCACCAGCACCACCACTAGAGTTTCTGTTTCCACTTCCACTTCTGAAAGACGGACGACGATCTCTATCTCCACCACCGTATGAAGGGCGGCTCATTGGAGCTGAACGAGTAAGTTCGAAACGAACGTTACGTTCACTGATCATTGGATTCGTTACTTTTAATAATACTTCACCAAATTGCTCTGGAACTTCAAGGAAAGAGAAAGTCTCTTTCATATCTACGTTTCTGATTAGGCGTTCATCAACATTAACCATTCCAGCAACTGAACCAAGAAGTGACTTCAGGTTTAGACCATGGTCTTTTCCGATGTTAACGAAAAATCTCATGTTACCTGTAGATGTTCCTGTTCCACGAGCTGATGGAGCTCCTCTATCACGAGAATCACCACGATCATTTCTGTTGAAGTCGCGATTATCAGAACCACGAGCATCATTGTTACGAGGCTCTGGACGTCTCTCTTGAATTTCAAGAGAAGGTGCATGATCGTAACGAGAAATTTGTGACTTAAAGATATGGTTGTACATAACTTTTAATAAATCTTCTTTTTCAAGATCAGCGAATTTTTCTGTGAAAACTGCGTCTGCTTCTAATTTAGGAAGAGTTTCAATAATAGCATCGAATTTTTTAAGTTCTTTTCTTACCATTACTTCTTTCAATTCTTTTGGAGTTGGAAGAGTAGCTTGAACAATGCGAGCTTTCGTATTGTTTTCAACCATACGAAGTCTGTAACGCTCACTTGGCTCAACAAGAGTGATTGCAACTCCAGTTAGACCAGCACGTCCAGTTCTACCGATACGGTGAACGTATGATTCGATATCTTGTGGAAGACCGTAGTTGATTACGTGAGTAAGGTTGTCTACGTCGATCCCGCGAGCAGCTACGTCAGTACATACCAGCATGTTGATCTTCTTCATTTTGAAGTTCTTCATAGTGATATCACGTTGCTGTTGAGACATATCTCCATGCATTGAATCTGATGGATATCCACGAGCATTCAATTCATCAGCTAAAGTCTTAGCATCAACTTTCGTACGACAGAAAATCATTCCGTAGTAATCATCTAGAGAATCAAGGATTCTACAGATAGCTTCACTCATGTGAGAGTGACGAACTACGTAGTGTTTTTGTTCAATTGATTCGTTTGTTGACGTTTTCTTTTGAACTTTAACAACTAAAGGATCTTTAAGGTAAGTTTTGATTAGAGATAAAATTGGAGCTGGCATAGTAGCCGAGAACATCCAAGTTTTTTTAGTTTCACCAAGTTTTGATAAAATGTGTTTTACGTCGTCGATGAATCCCATGTCTAACATTTCATCTGCTTCATCTAGAACAGCAAATTTAGCGTTATCAAGGATTAGAACACCTCTTTCGATTAGATCTAATACACGTCCTGGAGTACCAACAACGATTTGTGGGCGGTCACGACGTAGACCTTTAATTTGTCCTTCTAAAGAAATACCACCGTATACTGCAAGAGATTTTGTTCTCTCGTATGTAGAGAATTTTTTGATCTCTTCAGTAATTTGGTTAGCTAGTTCTCTCGTTGGAGTAAGAATTAGAGCTTGAACGTCACGGCTGTTGCTATCAACTTTATGTAAAAGTGGAAGAACGAAAGCAGCAGTTTTACCTGTACCTGTTTGAGCTTGCCCAACAAAGTCTGTGTCTGTTGTAGCTAAAGCTGGAATAGCTTGCATTTGAATTTCTGTGGGTTCTACGTATCCTCTCTCAGTGATCGCTTTGATCAATGACTCACGTAGTGGCAATTCTTGAAATGTCACTTAATACCTCGTCTGAATGTGGTTTCAATTCCCGAAAATTGCTTTAAATGAAACCTGAACCATTAGACGCCAGAAAAGCTTCATCGAGAAAGAAACATTTTTTTAATGTTAGAGTCCTTCTACGACATAAATCACGGTTCGACCAGCTAATAGTGGCCCACAGTGTAAAAAATATTAAAATTCAAAGCTTAGACGTGGAGAGATAGCTAAGCCCCCGATATACTTCTGAGGATTTCCGAAATATTGGTGGTATTCAACCATCAGATCGAAACTATTTTGTCCGATTAAGAAAATTCTAAGACCCGCTGCAGGGATCAATCCTACGATAATTCCGTCTTTCAACTTCACGCTCACTTCTTGACCCAGCCCGTTCAAATAACGTCTTCTGATCCCGAAATCACCGATTGAAAATGATAATCCGCCTACCCAATCAAGCCTCATTGCTCCTCTGTAAAAAAGAGGTGCATGGTGGTCGACGAAAAGCCTGTATTGAACAACACGAATATTATCCGGAGTTGTTTGTCCGCTGGTATCAGCTAAAATTTCAACAGCAAAACCTGACTGCCATTTTTGAGTCATGTCAGCTACGAATTTAAACGATGTCATCGTCGATCCATTATCCAGTGACGAATGAATTTTTTCGTAACGTGAGTTCATGTATCCGAATGAAAATTGTAGGTATTTTTTAAGTGGGTTTTCTACGTATCCAATAGCAACGATTTCAATATTTGTTGGAGGTTGATTCGCGTCTGGCACCACCACTGTATTTTGAATTTCGACTTCTACTAATTTCTTTTTAGGAACTGCCGGGCCATCAAGTTTTAACTGTCCGTCGATTGGATTCACTGGCGGTGCTGGTTTTTCAGCAACTGGAGTAATGGCAGGAATCACTTCTACGGCCACTGGTTTAACTTCAGCTTTAGGAGCTGGTTTAGAAGCTTTAGCAGTCTTCTTTGGTGTTTCTTTCTTTGATCCTGCAGGAGGATTGATCACATCATCATTAGGAATGACTAGTGCTTCAGCTGGAGGAGGAGCAACGACATCTTTTGGATTTTCAGCTGCTGGAGTTTCACCTTCTTTTCTTTCGATGATTTTTCTTGTGCCATTATCTTCAACACTCAGTGGTGCAGGTTCAATGACTACGCCTTGAGCGAAAGCTTGTGTGTTAACTGCAAGAAATAAAATCCATCCTAGAAACTTCATAGTGTTCTCCTCTTAAAGTACACCAACGGTCTGTTTAATATCTTTGATCAAGGCCTGAGCTTTTGGGCGAACTCTGCTCGCTCCTTCTTCCAGGATTAGATCAATTTTTTTAGTATCGCTCATAAGCTCAGCGTATTTTTCACGCGGCTCTTTAAGCATATTATTTAATACGTTTAATAATTCCATCTTCGCTTCTCCCCAACCGATACCACGAAGGTACCAGGCGCGAAGAGCGTCTGCTTGATCTTTTGTTGCGAACTCTTGATAGAACTCAAAAATCAAAGACTCATCAGGATTTTTCGGTGATGTTGGATCACTTGAATCTGTCGTGATTCTGTTGATTAATTTCTTTAATTCATTTTCAGTAGAAAAAAGTGGAATGTGATTATTGTAACTCTTACTCATCTTTCTTCCATCGAGACCAGTCAGAAGCTTTCCGTCTTCTCTGATGATTGCTTGTGGAGGAGTGAGTTTTATTTTTGATTTATCCAGACGCACTTCCGGATTTTTTTCCAGGTACAGTCTGTATTTTTCGTAGTCTTTCACATAAGTGTTGTTAAATGAGTGAGCGATATCGCGGGCAATCTCAATATGCTGAAGCTGATCTGCTCCTACCGGAACCACGTCTGCATTGAGAATCATAATATCGCAGGCCATGAGAATCGGATAAGAGTAGAGTCCCATATTCACACCGACATCTCTGTCGCGTTTCTCTAATTCATTTTCCTGCACCATCGCTTTGTAAGCGTGTGCTCTATTCATTAAACCTTTGCTGGTAAAACAATTCACGATCCAGTTTAATTCTAAAATTTCAGGAACATCACTTTGTTTATAAAGCGTGACTTTTTTTGGATCAAGTCCCATCGCAAGCCATGTGGCCGCTACATCATAAATATATTGTCTCATCAGCTTTGCATCGTGCACACCAATCAGTGAGTGGTAGTCTGCGATGAAATAGTATGAATCGTAATCACCAGAATTGGACATTTCAATGGCAGGTTTAATCGCCCCGATATAATTACCCAGGTGGACTTTTCCCGTTGGCTTTACGCCAGTTAAACAAATTTTTTTAGACATAAAATCCTTCTCAAAACGCTCGCTCTAATTCTAGACAATTTTGGGCGTTCTAAAAAGGAGAATCTGAGTGATTTTAGCGATTAGTCATTGCTAATTACCGATAATGTAACGTAATCCTGATAAGTTCCGGGGTCTTTATCTAGAACTGACTTGATAACGACTCTTATAGGGACCTGAGCTCCACCCGAGGCCGTTCTGCCAGTCGCCGTTGCAATTGTTACCGGAGAGGAAGCAGATGAAGTCAGAGTTCTTTTTGTGCCACTTGAATAAAAGTCATAGCTGATTTGTGATTTAATTCCCGTTCCACCAATGCGGTTTAAAATTCCATTATTGGCCGAAGACACCTTTAGAATATAACCAGCATTACTTACAATACGGACATCAAAACCTAATTCTTCATTTTCTGAGAGTTCACCAAAGTCTAATGTTTTTGAAGTTTGAGAACCGTCATAAGCACCACCAGTGTCGACTAGAGAAAGTGAAGTGAACTTAGAGACGTTTATATAAATTTGAAGATTTCCCATACCTTCATAAGCATTGATGTTGGTATAAGTACCGGTGTAACCCTGCACCTGAACGTTATCATAATATGTTCCAGCGTAAGGCGGCTCACTGGCATCGATAGGAGCTAATTGAAAATAATAATTCAATGTTTTAGTTTCATCCTTAGCAATGGTTCCAAATAAAATATCATTGTTGGAAGTGATATCATTCGGTCCTCTTAAAACATTTGTTGCATTGGCATTTTTATAAAGGTTGTAATAGATCAATCGACCATTGCTTAAATTAAGTCCGCGGCGGTTATAATTATTTGACCATCCATAAGTAAAAGCTAAATAGTAATTAGAACAACGATCGTTTCCAGATTTAGTTCTTTCAATGGTCACTTGCGCTGGCACTACAGGATTGGCATCACCCACTCCATACGTAAGAACTGGTGCAGTTATCTCTAATCCACAATCAGCTAAAACAATTCCGCTGGTGAAGAACAAAATAAAGAATAGATATTTTATTTTCATTGAGCACTCTCTCCTTCAGGGAGAATAATATTTCCAATTTCAACTATACCCTGCTTCTCACGACTCAAGTCAAGTCTTGCTGGTCTGAAGTTTTCATCATCAATTTGAATTGTTCCCACTGAGGCCTCAACACCTTCAATAAAGAACTCACCTTCGCGGTCGGTAAAGAACGCTGTGCTTTTTCCACTCAAAGAAGTCCAGAAGCCAACCTTCAAGGCCTGTGGTTTTTGAGACTTGTCTAGGATTCGTCCTCTTAAAACTAAGAGTCCCGATTTTCCGATCACGAATAAGTGACCACTGTCTTTTCTTGGGTAAACGACAAAACTTTCCTGACCTAGAATATAACCTGGATCTAAACGACTAGGGTCAAGCTGTAGCCTTCTATACTGGTAAGGAGTCAAACCAGAAATAATTGCTTCTCCAAAGAGACCAGTTCCTGCATCGTTCACACCACTTGATGTTTGAACTCCAAACTTTTGTCCACTCCAATCCTTATTAGGTTTGAAAATAACAAAACTGTTTGAGATTGGTCTTCCAATAGCAAAGGCCGAATCTTCTCCATTATGAACATAAGCAAATGAACTCAGAAAGCGTACACTGGTTTTTATTCCTTCAGATTGTCCGTTATTTTTACTAACGTCTTCTCTCACACCGACATCAGCAAGGACTGTGTTGTATTGAAGATCCAGTGATCCATTTTTTGAGCTGGCATTATCATCAACTGAAGCCGACACTTTCAGGTCGTTGTATTTTGCACCAGTATCTCTGATAACAGTTAAGCGTTTTGTTTGTGACTCTTTATCGTAGAAGGCCGAAGCAAATGTCGAACTCTCCCCGAAAGTCATGTTAAAGAAAAAATAAATCTGATTAGACCACGTTTTAAATTCATCTCTTGATCTTCCTGCATAGGCAGTAAGCGAGCTCGATTCAAAAATTTTCGTCGTTAAACTTCCATTGTAAGCAAGTCTGGCATTTTCAACAAAAGTTGGATGCTGATATGTAGCACCTACGGCCACATTAAATCTTTCGAATAAAGGCACACTATAAGAAGTGGTCGCCGTGACATCAAAACGATTCTTAAAATTTTCAGTGACTTCAGATTCATTAAAGTACTTCGTTCTGTATTCAAGCTTGGTTGTTAACGTATGACTATCATACCAATAAGCACCAAAAAGATTTAACTGATAAGTCGCTTGTGTCACCGCACCAGTATTGAAGTCATTTTTATTTCCAGCTAGATCAACTGAAAAGTTACCAAATCTTGAGGCCAGGATATGGTTGGTTCCAAGCATTGTATATTTTTTATTTCCCTGAGCATAAGCACTCGCAGTCCAATGCTTATTAAAACCGTGCTGATAGAATCCAGATGTAATAGGACCTCTTTCATCCTCATATTCTTTATTACCATCTTTATCAGTCGAATAATAACCTGAGGACAAAGCGTAACGGCTTACCCCCTCAGCAAGTAAATCAAGGGAACCTGATTCATTAAAGACAAATGTTTTTGTTACTCCAAATTCGTCTACTACTTCAATGAGTATTTTATTAATCCCATTATTTAACGGAATGTCTTTGACCGAATATGATCCGGCGTTCATGTATTCTGTTTTTAACAGAATATTATTCACATAAGTTTTTACCAGTGATCTTGAATCAATTCGATATTCAAAAGAAGAAGTCGGATTGACTACACGATAAGGATTTAAAGAAAAATCTCGATAGAAAGAAACTCCACCAATTTGAAAAGACTGTTGATAGCCCACGATTGGGAAATTAACATCACCGACTTCAACTCGTTGCATGCGATTAGGACGATCAAATATCGCACGGGTTGCTTGTCTCCCCCATTTATTGTCCTGACGAGTTGATAGGTATTGCATCTGATTTTCAAATGCGACTTTTTTAATATTTAAAAAGGCATCGGTCTGTGCAGAGAATGCATTATCCTGATTAGTTTTTTTATTAAATGTCTGCTCAAGCTTATAATTAAGGCCCATTGAAAAAGGAGCTGGCTCAATGGCCTTTCTCGAGTAATAGGGTATTAAATCGTCATAGACATTGGCATCACTTGGTCTTAAGTCTTCTGGTGGAATTATAATCGAAATTCTAAGCTCAGAAGGATGGTACATAACTTTAAAAGGCAATGCTTCAGGAGCGACATCCCCCTCGCCTAAATTATATTTTACCAGTTGAGTTTCACGGATTTTATCATTTAGAATTCGTTTTAAGTCGGAAGACGAAATTTTAATAATTTTTTCGCCAACGAGGATGACACCGACTTCACCTATAAAAAAGTCTCCAAGAGAAGCATCGATAAGAGCACTCTTTTCGTCGTTACTTGATTTTCCAAATACTTTTTTAAATAAGTCTTCTGAAGAAGTCTGCGCAAGTGCACGCTGAGAAACACCCACAAGCACACACAGACTAACAATGGCAGGTTTAAAATTAATCTTTATCAAAACTAATCTTCACCTTATCAGTGGCCTGGATATCTTTAAATTTTCCATTTTTTGGGAAACGAAAAACTCTCTCTGATAATGCGAAAATATTTTCTCCTGTCATACCTTTAAGATCTTCTGAACTTAAATCGATATCTTTCTTTCCTGAAATCTTCATCGTCATGTTGGCAAGAATTTGATGTTGTTTTCCTGAATTTACCAGAAGAAAAGACACGTTTTTATCATCCACATCCATTTTCTTAAAAGTCACATCAGGATTATAATCTTCAGCTTGAACATAAAGAGCTGCCACATATCTCAGTAAAACTTTGATACTCGCTTTTTGCTTTTTATTTTTATCAAGGTCGATAGGAAGTTGCTCGGCCACCAGACGATAATTAAGCTCAGTAGTCGGTACAGTCTTTCCTGTCCATGTCACTTTAACTGATCTCTTTTCATTTGGTGGAATAATAAGCTGTGATGGATAAACCATAAGCTCACCATCGATTTTTTTATTGGCCTCTACTCCTTCCACATTCATCTCACGCTTTAGAAGTGATGTTGTCACAGCTATCGGCTGATCAGAATCATTTTCCAGGTAAAACAATGTAGAGTTTTTACTGGGAGCTATTCCTATCGCTGTCGACATAGGAGAGAATTTAAATGCATAAGAATTTAAGCTAATAAAGAAGCTGAAAATGACGAATAAAATATTGCGCTTCATTCCTTGAAACCGCCTTTTTGAAGTTCATTCTATTCTACAGAGTAAATGGTTTTTCCACAAAATTAATTTGCAGAAATCTTTAAGAAAATAGGCTTGCTTGTAAGGAGAGCTGTACTTAGATGATTAATTAAAAGATCGTACTGAATTGTTCGATCATTTCCTGCGACGAGCTTGATATGTCCTTCGATTCCGGCCTGATCAAGACCTTCCACTTCAAACTTCTGACTCTCTCGCAAATGCCTCGAATTAATATGGCTGGAAAACGTGACAAGACTTTTGGATGAACTTAATTGAGTTTGCGTAACACGTGTATTAATTGCTGGTGGAACATAAGCTCGAAGCACCAGATTCGTTCGATCACCAGCATAGCTGTGAGGTGAAGAAACGGCCGCTAAAAACATTACGATTAATACTCTCATATAGGAGCGTATCGGAGCAATACCTGACAAACTTTAACAGGTATTAAAACGAGGCCTTATCTTGCCGCAATCGTTAATGTAACTGTATCAAGATAGGTACCTTCAATCATCGCTTCTGCTGGTTTTCCAGTATACGAAATAGTGATGTCACGAGAGATTGTCATTGGTGCTGATTGATCAAGATTGAAGGTCGTTCCCGATGACGTTGTTAACCCGACATCTAGTCCACCAACTTTCATAGTGTAAGGAAAAACCTCTGCTCCTGTTACTCTTTTTAACTTACCTAAGTTCGCACTGGTAAATGTGACTTTAAAACCAGTTCTCGAATTCGACATGGCGGTCGCATTCGCTACTTTTAAATTTGTTTGAGTTGTTGAGAGATCAAGGGCCGAAGCTACTGAGACAGGTGTGATGCTAATGCTTACTCTTCTAGGAACTTGAGTTCTCAAAAGGAAGA
This sequence comes from Bacteriovorax sp. PP10, assembly GCF_035013165.1. Lineage (NCBI taxonomy): Bacteria > Pseudomonadati > Bdellovibrionota > Bacteriovoracia > Bacteriovoracales > Bacteriovoracaceae > Bacteriovorax > Bacteriovorax antarcticus. The sequence goes on along the minus strand of NZ_JAYGJQ010000001.1, from coordinate 727,587 downwards.
ATCCACTCGTTGCTGAAAAAGCTGGAGTTGTTAGAGTAAAAAATAAAATTGAAGCAATAAATTTTTTCATCATCCCTGAAAGTTTAAAAGGCCTGCTCATTCATGAGCAGGCCTGATTTCTTATTATCTAAAAAATTACTTAGAAGCGATATTAATAGTTAATGTATCAGCGTATGTACCTTCTACCATCGTTTCAGCTGCTGCTCCTGCGTACGAAATTGCCAGGTCTTTTGATACGTTAACAACTGATGCTGAAGAAGAGTCTGTTACAACTGATCCTGATGATGTTGATAGACCTACAGCTGCTCCACCGTATTTAAGTGTATAAGCGAAAACTTCTGAACCATCTGTTCTCTTTAGCTTTCCTAAATTAGCTGAAATTACAGTTACTTTATATCCTGCTTTAGAGTTTGATTGCTCTACAGCTGTTGCTACTTTTAAATCTGTTTGTGATGTTTCAAGTACAAGCGCAGAAGCGACTGCTTCTGGAGTTACTGTAATAGAAACTTTCTTAGCAACAATACCTTGAAGTAATAAAGTACCAACTTGAGGGTTTGGAACAGCAAATGCAGTCGTCGTTAAAGTTAAAAGAGTAGTTGCGATTAAAAGCTTCTTCATGTGAACTCCTGTTTGTGTGTTAGCGTTTTTTTTATTTATCTGGTCTATTTCTTAAACCGATTCTGCATTTAATAAAGCACGGATTATGCCAAAAATTATTCCAACTAAACGTCAGAGTTTACTCAACGACTAAGTTAGATGGTGCTTATAGTTTATACGGTAACGCCAAAAAGCGTCCAAAGAAGTGTCAAAAGGATATTTCTGCCGATGATTTATGATGTTTTCTTCACACAAAACTGAACCAACAACTTGAACATTTGTTGAATCGCGTATTACGGAAACGCACAACTTATTAATCGTGGAAGAATAATTTCATTGGGAATAATTATGAAAAGAAGATTGATTGCAGATGAACATTCACATGTATGAGCTTGTACAGATCTTGAATCTTATTCAAAGTGATGCGGTAAATTCCGCCTACCCGTCTTTATATAAAGACCGGCGTGAGTTGTAACGACCAAGTAGCAGGCCACTTAGTCGTTACAGAGCGTTTACTAGAATGACTTATGAAATAGCAGCTTCGTGAACTTCGTCAGTCTGCGTCTCTTTCACTGTTTCATGCATAGGCTTGAATGTACTCGCCATTTTCAGCATGATTTGAATCATCATCATTCTTTCTTCTGAATTCAAAACTTTAGTGTAGTTTGCCAGATGCTGAATGTGAATCGGCAGTAGTGTTTTAAGCTTTGCCTCCCCTTTTTCAGTCAACTCAACAAGCATCCCTCTTCTGTCTTTAGGATCTTCAACTCTTCTTACGAAGCCATCTTTTTCGATAGCATCAATAAACTGAGTCATTGTCCCTCTCGTTACTCCAGTTCTCTTTGCGAGTTCTGAAGGCGAAAGACAGTGCCTAGGTTCTTGTCTTTTGAGCAGCATCAGAAGATGAAATCTTCCATGAGTTAGTCCGTGTTCATTAAGAACAGCTTCCTTTCTCATGTTGATGATCGATGAAACTTTATTAAATTGTAATATTGTTTCGATCGCTTCTGCTGAGAACTGTGGGTAGTTCGTCAAAAGTTCTTGGTAAACGGGATCTGAAGAAATGTCTAAAATTGTTTGTTCCATAAAAGTGATTATGAAATCAATTCTCGATTTGGTCAATTTAAGCTAAACAAAACTTTTGCTTAGTTTGATCTTAATGTCATAATAATTTTATGAAGAAATCTGAACATCAATTACAAAATTTTCGCTGGATTGATCTCACTGGTCCCAAGCGAAGCGACTTAAATCATCTCGCGCAAGAATTAAATATTCCGAATCGCATTCTTATAAATGCTCTTGATCCTGAGCATCTACCTAAGTACGAACTACTTGATTCGGCTGCAGTAATCTATCTAAGGGTTATAGATCCTTCAAAAACAAATGCTGTTAACATCCAGGATTTAACTACAAAGATCACTTTGATTATTACAGATGATTTAGTAATGAGTATTCATAGACTTGATCATTTATTCCTAGAAGAATTGCGTATCGAATCAGCAGAGAAAAATTTCACGCTTAAAGATTTGATTAAACGAATAATTACATCGTCTTTGATGACGTTCGATGTGCCGCTTACAACTCTGGAAAATCGAGTTGAAATTTTTGAAGAAAATATTTTTGAAAATTCAAAAAATAAAGACATCGTTCGCGAAGGGTATTTTTTAAAAAGAAAAGCTTCAGCGATTAGAAAAATCTTAAAGTTTTCTTTGGATATCCTCGGGGCCCTTCAAAACAGGCCAGACTTTGTTTGGAGAGATTTTCAAGGTCTTCGTGAAAATATTGAAAGAAATTTGTTCTATACTGAAGATGTGCTGGAAAATGTGACGGGTCTATTAAACTTACATATCTCTTTAGCTGCGCAAAAAACCAATGAAGTCATGCGCGTCCTGACCGTCTTCTCTATTTTCTTTTTACCCCTCAATTTCCTGGCGGGAGTTTATGGGATGAACTTTGAGTACATGCCCGAGCTTCGTCATCCGCACGGCTACCAGTATGTCCTTATCCTGATGTTATCCATTTCGCTTGTAATTTTTATATGGGTCTATAAAAGAGGCTGGTTAAAACGCCCGAACTCGTAACCCGTACCTATAAAATATTCAGTAACTGCTCTCCCAACTCTAATTCGAGGTAGAGTGCCTCAAACAATCAAGAGGCACTCTTATGAAATCACTCTTCACAATTCTGGCATTAGGATTATTAACGACAACTCTAGCGCATGCAGGTCTGCCTGTTAATGAATCACTTACTGACTCAGTAACTGAAAAATTTTACACTCAAGCAAATGATAAAAACACTGGTCTTAACCAGGTTATCAAACAGGTTCTTGGAAGAAACCTTTCAAGGTCAGATTTTCAGGTTATTGCTTTAACGACTCAGACAATGCGCAATCCGTGGACATACGCTTACTCTAATCCAGAAAAAACGACGTGCACTGCTGGTGATAACTCTTCTGAATTTTTAATTCTATTAAGAGCAAAAGTTAAAAACCCTGCGGCCGCAACTTTCATCACTTATTCTTTTAAAGTAGCTGCTGAACAAGCTTCAGTTGCTGTTCATAAAGATGGTCTTGCGATTGATAACTGTGCAGACGTTTCTGAAAACGATGGAACTTATGTGATCGCTCCTGCTGCTAACCTTATTGGTCAATTTGTGTATGTTGAGATTGCTGAACCAAAAGCAGATCCAACACAAGAGTCGCACTAGTTTAAAATTTTACTGTAAAACTTAAAAGGCCTGATCAATGATCAGGCCTTTTTTTTAGAATTTCGGGCGCAAAAAAACCCAATCGAGTTGGGTTATCTGTTTTCTTGAATTTTCAAATCAAATGGTGCCCTGCGAGGGACTTGAACCCCCACGCTTGCGCACCAGATCCTAAGTCTGGCGTGTCTGCCAATTTCACCAGCAGGGCGTCGATTTGAGTCCATATTTTTAACCAAAAACTATAAAGCTGACAAGGGAAAAATTAGGATTAAGCGACTTTTTTATCTAAAAATGCCAATTTCTTTTCAAGCTCAGTGATCTTGGTGCTCATCATCGAATTTTCTTGTTTAAGTTTGACGATTTCACGGCGTTTTTCGCCAACTTCGGCCGAGACTTCCGACATTCGTGAACTCAGCTGGTCCAATTGCTTAGCATAGGTCTCTGCGGTCTTCTGACCTGGGTTTGCAGCGGCCTTCTTCTTATTAGAGGACTCAAGCTGTGAGAGTGTGTATTTTAGCTTCTGCTCCACTTTCTTAAGCTCAATGGCCTGTGCTCTGAATTTTTCCTCCAGTGCCTTTCTATCAGCGGTTAGAACCTGGATGATTCCATCTTTTTCTTCATCGTTTCTAACTCCACCTTTTTCTTCTTTAAATTTTCTGATCGTCTCTCTGTCTTCACTCACGCGGATTTCAAGTTTGATTTTTTCGCTCTTTAAGCTATCAATCACTGACTGGGCCAGGTCCAGATTGCTTCTCACCGAATCAAGCTCTTTATCACGTTTGACTTGTGCTTCGGCATCACGGTTATTGATATTATCACTGATAATATTAACTTTCTTATTGGCCAGATCAAGTCTGGATTGAAGAGTCTTGTTGTCGACTTCAAGTTTTTCCAACTTTTCTTCATTGGCAAATTCGCGACTTCTAGAAAATTCTGCTTTCACTTCCTCGATTCTTTGCTCAAGGAAATCAATCTTTAGATCTTTATGTTTTAAGGCCAGTTCGGCATCTGCCTTAACTTTTTCATTCATGCGCTCTTTGGCCTTTAGAGCATCCATAGTACGCCCAAGTGCCATTTTCAATTTAGCAGCTTCAATATTCTGAGTATCAAGAGATGGATTTCCTTCTCCGCCGCGACTCGTATTTTCTGCCTGTAGTTTAATGATCTCTCGCTTTAACTGATCCATGATTTTTTTCATGCGGGAAATTTGTGATTCTAATTTCTCCTTAACCAGGTCAGCATTTGACTGAGTATTTAGAATCTTTTTAGCAAATTCTTCTTCAAGTCTGCTTGTATTTAGTACTTCTGTTGAAACAACTTCTTCAACGATGCCGCCCACTACATTTTTTACATCTTGTTCTTTGGCATCAAGTTCTTTTGCCATCACTCGAACGATATCGTCCTGGACGATGTTTCGGCCTTCAGCATTGACTCTTGTGACTTCATCCTGGATTTTTACATTCAGTTGAAGTTTGCGGACTTCCCAGCGATCATTGTCAGACATCCCGCTTTCTTGACCACTTATTCTTTGGAAATCAGATGAACTCTCCGCCCATCCTTTGATAAGACTAGAAGTGCTTTGCTCGCTCTCTCCGCCTTTGATCAACATGATATCTTCAATATCACTCAATGATTTTTCGCCCAAAACTTTCTGGATTTCACTCATTTGAGAATCTAGATTTGTATTGGCAATTCTTTGAACAGTTTCATCAATACCATTGAATAGGTTGTCATCTTTGAGAAGTTTAAAAATGAAGTTTTTAATTTCTTCATCAACGTCTTGTAAAGCTTCCTGACGTGGGTAATAACCCAGGTAATTGATAACGTCGTTAACTTCCAATTTACTAATCGGAATTGGAGACTCTTCATTTTTGCGATAGTTCCTAATGAAAAGAGCAAATTTTCTAGCGAGAGAAAATCTCTTTTCCGGATCCATCTCGGCCACTGGAGCAGTTTCGTAGTTGACCTTATCTTTGAGAACTAAGCCTGAGTGCAAGTCTGCTTCAGGTTCTTCAATCTCAGCTGAGCGACTCGCTACTTCTGTAAAGAAATAAGACTTCGCTTTATTCAGGTCTGTATTTTTATAAAACAAACTTGAGAGAGTCAGTTTCTTTTTCTTATGGAAGTAAGTTGAATCAAAATAATTAGTATCAGCAGTTAGTTCAGAAAAGTTGTCACCGAACTCTGACTTACCTTTGAATTTGTCGGTATAAAGTGAGATTTGCACAGTGAAAGCTTCACCATTGTGAGAGTAGGAAACATCTATCGGCATGGCCTCTTTACTCATCTCAACTTTCTTAAAAGCAAAATTCAAGGCCGTATTCAGATAACTTCTCAAGGCCTCGATATCAAATTGCGCTTTATAGGCCTCAACGATAATTGTATCGACGAAAAAGCCAAGGTTAAGATAATCGTGAATTTTAACAGTGTAAATATCTTTGAAATCTTTTGAGTATCTATCAACCAGATCGAACTCTAAAGCATCGTGAAAATACGAAGTCAGGAGTTTTTTCCCCTGGACACTTTCAAACATTTCTTTTGAAATTCGCGCTCTCACATATGGAGCAAATTTAGGATTAAGACTGTCGCTGATTTGCAGACGCGGGTATGTTGGCAATTCAGGGCAAGCACTATCGACAATAAAGAGGTACTCACATCCCTCAACGTACTTTTGATGAAGCTCAAAACCTAGCTCTTGAAAAAATACGCCCATCTCAGAGCTAGCAAGCTCCGCTGAGACGAGAATTTTTTTAATCAAGGTACTAGTCAAACGATCATCCTATATTGAGGCAACTGATACTTCAGTCCTCTTTACTAAAACTCTTTGTAACATTTTTAAAATTCTATCCACACACTTGATTTCTCCACTCACAATTTCATTGAGGATATTAGTGTGTTCCGTTTCATCAAATCCATAACTGCGGTTTAAGGCCACCAGGATAATCTCCAGATCGCTCATCTCTCTGCTGTTGATGTGTTTTATTCCAGAGCCATCATAACGCTCACAGATCATTGTCTTTGAAATTTGATCATCACTTCCAAGATCGATTACGTTTTTAAAATCTTCAGTATTAAAACTATCCTGCATTCTTAGGTATTCAATTTTCTCTTTTAAGCTCATCACGTGAATGCTGTCACCTAAGGCCATTAGGTTTTTAAGAGTCATCGTAAAGAGATTGCTTAAAAACGCTGGTTCATAATAACCAAGTAAGAAAGCGCAAAAAGTATATGAGCTGGCCACATTCAAATGTCTTTTGAAAAGTGAGCTGTCTTTTTCGATAAAGATTTTTTTGTCTTCATTGGTAAACTTAGAAAAAAACTTCCATGCAAGCTGATTGAATTCAAATTGGGTTTTAGGTTGTTCTACAAACTCCAAACGAAGATTTTCAATAAGCTCATCTCTGAATTTTATCTTATCTCTCATGAAGAGTTCTTCACTGTATTTTACATAAAGAGAGAACATGACATCGTGAAGATCGAAATCAATTCCATCGACGATGAAAAGATCGCAGTCTGCTCCAAAAAGTTTTTGGATGAGCTGATGATTTAAGACGTCGCCTTTTTTGGAAATTAAAATATCAGCACCACTATTTTTTTTCCAAAAAATATTTCCTGGTGACAAGATTTCATCTTTAATGTGAGCAAAAGTAAATTTCACACAATTCCTTATTTTTCAGGAGCTTTCCCACTTATCTCTTCGGAAAAATTGAAATTTAGTTGAACGCATTTAAGACAACCTCAAATAAAAAAGGCCCCATTACTGGGGCCTTCTAATTAAGTATTGATCAAGTTAATTCTTACTTAGTGTTTGGATGGTAGCAACGGTACATGTGAGTACTTGAGTGGTGAGTTTGTCCCGGGAAAGTTTCACGGCAAACATCTGTAGCATTCCAGCATCTTGGATTGAAATGACATCCTTTTGGTGGATTCATCGGACTTGGAATGTCCCCTTCAAGAATGATTCTATCCTTACGGCCATTAGTTGACGGATGAGGGATAGCTGAGAAAAGAGCTTTAGTATAAGGGTGCTTTGCTCCCCCATAAAGTTCACTCGACTCGGCAACTTCAACCATATTTCCAAGGTACATAACCGCTACGCGGTTAGAAATATACTCAACAACTTTTAAATCGTGGGCAATAAATAAGAAAGTAAGGCCTAATTCTTTTTGTAAATCCATAAGAAGATTTACAACCTGGGCCTGAACAGAAACATCCAGAGCAGAAACCGGCTCATCACAAACGATGAATTCTGGCTCAACAGCTAGAGCTCTTGCGATACAGATACGTTGTCTTTGTCCACCTGAGAACTCATGTGGGTATTTGTTAAGCGCGTCTGCGGGAAGTTGAACTTGATGTAGAAGTTGAAGAAGACGAGCTTTTCTCGCTTCTTTACTTGTATGAAGTTCGTGAATGTCCATTGGCTCGGCCAGGATATCACCAATCGTCATACGTGGGTTTAATGAAGCGTATGGATCTTGAAAAATGATCTGCATTTTTCTTCTGATCGCTCTCATCTCACTTGGTGAACAATCAACGATGTTTTTTCCATCGAAGATAATCTCTCCAGAAGTTGGCTCAATCAATCTTAGGATAGAGCGACCTAATGTAGTTTTCCCACATCCAGACTCTCCAACCAGACCAAGAGTTTCCCCTCTTTTGATTTTGAAACTTACGTCGTTTACAGCTCTAACCGCTCCAACTTCGCGACCTAGAAGGCCACCTTTAATAGGAAACGTTTTACAAAGATTTTTTACTTCAATTAAATATTCGCTCATAGACCTTTTCCTTCAAATTGTTGAAGTGGATTGAAACAGGCAGCCTTGTGACCAGCTTCCATATCTCTTAACAGTGGCTCACCTTGAGAACCACGGCAATGCTCAGTCACGTTTACACAACGATCTTGAAAATTACATCCTGATGGTAAATCAAATAGCGACGGAACCATTCCTTCAATTGTTTGAAGTCGCTCTTTTCTGTGTCCACTAGTTGAATCGAAAGATGGAATTGAGTTCATCAATCCTTTCGTATACGGGTGTCTTGGGTGATTGAATAATGTTTTAACGTCTGCTGTTTCAACGATCTGACCACAGTACATAACTGCAACTGTGTCACATGTTTCAGCAACGACACCAAGGTCGTGAGTAATAAGGATGATCCCCATTCCCAGTTCTTTTTGAAGTTTTTTCATCAGCTCTAAAATCTGAGCTTGGATTGTTACATCCAGAGCAGTTGTCGGCTCATCAGCGATAAGAACATCTGGCTCACATGAAAGAGCAATCGCGATCATGACCCTTTGTCTCATCCCACCAGATAACTGGTGAGGGTATTCCTTCACTCTCTTTTCAGGAGATGGGATACCAACAAGGCGTAACATATCTACAGCTTTTGCTTCTCTTTCTTTTCTTGATAATTGAGGCTGGTGAAGTTCGATTACTTCTTCAATCTGATTTCCAATTGTGAAAACCGGATTTAGTGAAGTCATCGGCTCCTGGAAAATCATCGCGATTTTGTTACCGCGGATTTTTCTCATCTCGCTTGCTTCCATGTTCACCAAACTCTTTCCGTTGAAAAGAATTTGTCCACTGGCAATGCGACCTGGAGGATTTGGAATAAGTCCCATGATAGCTAGAGCAGAAACAGATTTACCTGACCCCGACTCTCCTACGATCCCAACAGTTTTTCCCTTGAATACGTCAAAATTAACACCGTTAACGGCCTTAATTGTTCCGCGATCAGTTTTAAACTCAACGACAAGATCTTTTACTTCTAAGACTTTTTCAGACATCTTATTTCCCTTTTAACTTTGGATCGAGAGCATCACGAAGAGCGTCTCCTAAAATGTTAAATGCAAGTACAATAAAGAACATTGCCAGAGTTGCAGCACCTAATTGCCACCAAACTCCACGAGCAAGTTCTAACTTTGAGTCGTCAATCATTGTACCCCAACTTGGGCGACCTTGAACTCCAAGACCTAAGTAGGAAAGAATTACTTCAGCTTTGATCGCTGATTCAAATGTAAGTGAAAAGTTAATGATTAAAACGTGAGAGATGTTCGGCAGGATGTGCTTGAAGATCTTTCTCGTGTGACCTGCTCCAAGCGCACTTGCCGCTTGTGAGTATTCACGCTCTTTGTGCTTCATAACTTCACCACGAACAATACGGCAAAGAGAAACCCAGCTCGTTACCCCAAGAGAGATAAATACTGTAGTCGTTCCTTTCCCCATAATGAAGGCGATAGAAATTAAAAGCATGATGAATGGGATAGATGAGAAAGTCGTATAAAACCATACGATCGCTTCATCAATAAGCCCGCCGAAGTATCCAGCGATAGCTCCCATTGCCGTACCAATAACAAGTGAGATGATTGAAGTCGCTAATCCAATAGCGATAGCTGTCTCAGCACCTTTGATCATTTTCAAGAAAACACTTCTTCCGAAGATGTCTGTCCCAAAAAGATAATCTGCACTTGGAGGTGCATATGAAGGGCCAATTTCAGCGCCCCAGTTACTAGCGATAACACCCATAAAAGTTAAGAGTGCGATCAGGAAGTAAATAAGAACGACAATCAAAGCAGTACATGCAAGTTTGTCTTTTAAAATTGTACTAAGCGCGTGTGACCAAAGGGACTTTGACTGCTTAATAGTTGGAGGTGTTACCACCATTTCTGCGGTATTCGTTGCTGTCGTCATTCTTTTTTACCTATTTCAACTTCATACGAGGATCAACTACTGTGTAAAGAACATCAGTAATAACCCCGAAAATGATAAATCCAAGTGCACTTAAAATAGTCATCGCTTTGATAACCGGGAAGTCACTTGTGTTAATTGCTTTGATTGTCATCCCACCTAAACCAGGAATCCCGAAAAACGCCTCTGCTAATAGAAGACCTAAAAACAGAAATGGAATCTGGATAACGATATAAGTAAGAATTGGAATCATCGCATTTTTTAAAACGTGTTTGAACATGATTGAAAGTTCACCTACACCTTTAGCACGCGCTGTACGAACGTAGTCCTGATAAACTTCATCAAGGATAACTGAACGGTAAAACCTTGTATCTGGTCCCCAGCTGAACGTAAGGTAGATAAGAATCGGAAGAATGATGTATGGAACGAAGTTAGGAAAACCAGGTTCGTATCCAGAAATCTCAAACCATCCAAGCTTGTAAGCAAAAAAGTATTGCCCAAAAAGAATGTAAGCTAGACCTGGAATACTCATTGTTCCAATCGAAATCAAAAGCACTGCTTTGTCGATAAACTTTCCACGATAGAAAGATACTAATAGAGCAATTGAAATTGAAAGAATGAATCCAATCACAAAAAGTGGCACAGTCAGTGTTAGTGACGGTCCTGCGCCTGCTTTAATCATCTCAGAGATTTGTTGTTTTGAAGACCATGAGTATCCAAAATCAAATGTGAAGGCTGATTTAACAGTTGCCAGGTATTGCTCAACTAAAGGACGGTCCATTCCCAATTCTTTGTGAAGCTGAGCGATCTGTTCAACAGTCGCGTGTCTTCCAAGAAGTGTGAACGCCGGGTCCGGAGCAACAACGTTAAAGATAATAAAAATAATAAAGCAAACTCCCAGTAATACTGGGATGGTATAAAGGAGTCTGCGTAAAACATAAGAATACAAATTCATTTTAATAAAACCTATTGAGATTAGAACTTCTTAATTAACTCTTCTTTCTTAGCAGTATCAACATTTAAATATTGGTACGCATCGTGGTTAAGATCACTTGAATGGTAATTTCTTAGCCATCCTTGTTGAACCGTATACGATTGTCTGTGCATGTTGAAAATAACAACAACTTCTTCAGCTAAAAACTGGTTAAGTTTTTCATAAAGAGCAGTTCTTGCTGGAGAATCTTGCATCATAACAGCTGTTTCAAATTGCTTATTGAATACAGGGTTATTGTAGTTAGTACTGTTAGACCCTGGGCTAGAGTTAGGTCCGTAGAAAAGTTGTAAGAAGTTTTCTCCATCTGGATAATCTGCTCCCCACGCTAGACCGAACATTTGTCCGCCTCTTTTCTTTAACTTCGCTTGGAATTCCGGCCATGGAGAAGCTGAAATCTTAATTTTGATTCCAATTTGTTCCATTTGTTTTTGGAAGAATTCACCTGACTGACGAGATGTTGTTGAATCAGGAATATCGTAAGTAATTTCCGGTAGTCCTTTTCCTTCTGGGTATCCAGCTTCAGCTAGCATTTTTTTAGCAGCGTCTAGGTTTGGTCCCTTGTATGGATTTTTGTAGTCTTTAACATTTCCAGCAATCCCTGGTGGAATTGCACCTTGAGCTGAGAAAGATGTGTTGTTGTAGAAAAGTTCGTTACTCTTGTTTTCATCAAAAGCAAGCGCCATAGCTCTTCTTAATTTCGTGTTTTGGAATAACTTGTTATCGAAGTTGAAACCTGTGTACGTAAGGTCAAGAAGTGGAGTGATTGAAAGAATAATTCCTTTTGCTTCTAGGTCAGCTGAAAGCTTGTTGTCTTTAATTGCTGAAGCAAAGTTATCTTTTGGAATGCTGTAGTAATCAAGCTCACCTTTGTTGAATTTTAACCAACCTGGTTGAGATTCAACCATAACGTGAACAACGATCTTATCTACTAGAGGAAGTCTTTTTCCAGCGTCAGCTAGATAATCTTTGTACTCTGGTGATGCATCAGATGGGTAGAATTTTTCTCTGAACGTTGGGTTCTTTGTATAAGTGATTCTCTTCCCTTGATCGAATTTTGGAAGAACATATGGTCCAGTTCCAACCGGGTGATTGATAAACTCTTTACCGTATTTAGCTACAACTTCTTTTGAAACTGCTGACGTGAATCCCATTGCAAGAGCGTAAAGGAATTGCGGGAACGGCTTCGCTAGTTTGAATTGAAGAGTGTATTTATCTAAAGCTTTTAGACCTTCAACTTCTTCATCGTAGTTAGTTACTGGAAGGTTTGCGTTTTTATCACGCCATTCATTTAAACCTTTTAGTTTTCCATCAAGAATCCACCAACCATTAGCTTGGCTTTTTGAATCAGCTAAACGCTTAATTGAATAAACGAAGTCCGATGCTTCAAGCTCTCTACCCTTTCCGTTAGGGAAAGCAGCGTCGTCTTGGAATAAAACACCTTTTCTAATTTTGAAAGTATAAGTGATTCCGTCTTTTGAAATCTCTGGCATTGTTTCAGCAAGGTTAGGAATTAGTTCGTATGGAACTTTTAACCAGTGGTAAGCAAGAAGACTTTCGTAGATCTTTCCAATTTCTCTACCTGAGTAAAGATCGTCTGCCATGATTGGATCGAAACCTTTGATCTCTGCAGGGCTAACGATGTTAAGAACACGTTCGCTTGCATCTTGTTTCTTTGCACAACCAGATAAAATTGAAGCGATGACTAGAGTCATTGCCAATAGGATGTTTCGCATTTTCATTAAAAAACCTCGATTAACAAATTAGAATTGTCGGACTTTTATTTATATCTATAACGATGTGCATTTGTCATGCTTTTTGGGAACTTTTTTTAATGCGTCACAACACTTACTTTTCGCAGGATTGAGGTACTAAAAACAGTGTCAAAATGGCATTGGGTGAAAGGTCTTTGATGAAGATTTTAAAGACGGTTCTTTCATAGAAATTTTCATTAGATGAGAAGTTATCAACAGCAAATCGATAAGAATTTGTGTTCCTCTCCAAAACAAAATGGCCATCAACAAAAGATGACGAATAATGTTTAGGGTAAGTTTTTGCAGCTTTAAAGCGCATGAAGTCGGAAGCAAAAACGAAGAACTCTTCGACCGCTTTTGCTATTCTTTTTTTATTTGGATTGCCTTCCAATTGCTGATTTAACATTTCTGTTATCTCAGAAGACTTAATGGTTCTGTTCATCTCTTCCGGGTCCAGAGAAATATAAAGGGCCTTTTCTCCAACGACAGGAAAATCTAAAACAAGATCAAACTTATTTCCCCTGCGGTCGAATTGAGATTCGTAAGTGAAAGTGTATTTTGTAGTTTGCAGTTCGATACGACCACGGCCACTTCCTTCCACACAGATTTTCTGGAATTCAGCGGCCGAGTCGGCGATTGATTTAGCTGACGGAGTTGCACATGAAGTAACAAAGATTAAAAGTAGAAGTAGTAGTCCTACGGATTTGCTACAGCTGCCGGTAATCTTCCTTTTTCCACATCTTCTAATAATTTTAATACATCATCTCTTTCTGATTGAACTTGTGCATTCTTCAGCGCTTCAGTTAAATAAATCTTCGCTTTATCATAAGCGCGAAGACGTTGATAAATCATTCCGAGGTGCTTCGTAATCGTCGGATCTCCCTTAACTAATTCACTCGCTTTTTTCGATTCAGCAAGGGCCTCGTTAAACTTTCCTGTTTGATAAAAATACCAAGCAAGAGAGTCTCTAATATAACCGTCCTCCGGTCTCAATGAAACAGCTTTTGAAATATACTCGAAAGCAACATCAAGTTTTTCGTTTCTTTCTAAATATGAATAACCTAAAAAGTTAAGTGCGTGAGCATTGTTGGGATCTTTATCTACAATCACTTGAACCAGGTGGCGGGCTTCACCGAACTGTCCGTCTTTTTCCAGCAAAGAGGCCAGATAGTAACTATGACTTTCCGTAAATCCTTTAAGATCTTTAACTGTATTAAGAGTTGTAATCGCATTTTTGTATTGGAAAGTGTCTTCAAAAAAAGCGGCCTGAAGCATTTTAAGCTCCATCTGCATTTCTGGATTCTCTTTTACACGCCCATCAATAAAACCATTAAACGATACCATTGTATCAGTTTTACCCTGTACGAAATCTTCTCTCGCCTGAGCACTCATCACTTGTCCAACTTGCAATCCAGCATCACCAAAAAGCGGGCTTGATACAGGAATTCTTTTAAAGTATCCAATAGCGTCAGCTGGATTATTTGTCTGCTGATTTAAGGCACCAAGGTAGTATAAAACTTTGTCCGATTCTGGAACAACTTCCAAAACATCTTTAAATAATTTAGAGGCGTCATCATAGCGTTCAATATCTGAGTACAATAAACCAAGTCTGACTTTAAGGTTTAAGTCTGTTGCATCCAATGACACCAATGTTTCAGCGTATGGAATGACTTCTGCATTTTTTTCCAGTGAGAACATGATCGTCACCAGGCGAGAAAGCACCTGAGTGTTTGAGCTATTATTTTCATCAGCAACAAAGTCTTTGTAGATCTTTAGAGCTGCTGTGAAGTTTTCTTTTTCTTCATAAAGAGCACCAAGGGCAAGCGCCGCTTGTGAGTAAGTTCCATCGATATCAAGAGACTTCTGGAAGAAAACTTTTGCCTGAGCTTTATTTCCTCTATCGTACTCCACTCTTCCTCTAAAAAATGAGAACACTGGATTGTCCGTTGCTTTCTTTTCACATCCAGCAAGTAATCCGTGAGCTTCTTTATAGAGTTTTTCAGCTGCATATGAACGTGCCAGGTAAAGACAAGCTTCTTCTGACTCAGGATTCACGGCAAGTAAGCGCGAATAAGTTAAACGTGCTTCTTTAGGCTTTTCCAGAGAACTATAAACACTTCCCAATATAAGACCAACGGTCTCATCTTTCATGTCTGATTTTTTAAATACTGACTCAAGGATTTTTTCCGCGTCTTTTAACTCACCCATGCGGATAAGTTCAAAAGCGTACTTTCTCTTTACATACATATCTTCTGGCTGAAGTTCCGAAACAAGTTTGAAGATTCTTCCAGCAGTCTGAAAGTCTCCCCTCATCGAAGCGTCGTTTCCTTTAATGAATAAATCTGTCGCGAGGTATTCCGGAGCGGCCCCACCTGCTTTTTTGGCGCTTTCCACCATGTCTTGAAGCTGCTCGCCTTTGATTCCCAATTCTGCACCGGGATTAAATGCGATTGCTTTAGGCACGACATCTTTATGCACAGTCATCTGAGCACATGAGATGAAAGTGAGAAGGATAGAAAGAAGCGAAAATTTTAATATGCGCATAGGCCATCCGAGGCAGACTTTAAGGAAATGATTTCCCTCAAATCTTTTTCGAACTTCTGGGGGCAAGCTTTAACTAAAACTGAATTTCCAGAGGAAACCGGCCATTTTTTCGCTATGTTTCTTATAGTTGATTTAATTGCATTATTAAAAAATCTGCGACAAACATTAAAAATTGTTTGGGAAAATGTTTGACAGCATCAATTCAATGTTGCTATTTCTTGGCTCGCTAAGCCTGAGAGAGGCACCATTTTTCCTTAAGGACAGACTAACCTCCTGTAATTAAAGAAAAAGAAGTCCTCTTCAGGGCGAAGTGAAAAAAGTACTTTATTAGGGAAAACCGAGTGCAGCACTTTTTTTTTATGATAGAAAGTTTACGGCATAAAGCCTTAGAACCAATATTCAGAGGATTCGAAAAGAATCATCGTTACAATAGGGGAAATTAGTATGAGCGACGTAAGAATCATTAAGCGTTACCAAAACCGCAAACTTTATGACACTCACCAGAGCTGTTACGTGACTCTAGAAGAGATCGCGCAAATCATCCGTGAAGGTAACGAAATTCAAGTTATCGACAACAAAACTAAAAATGACATCACTTACATTACTCAAATCCAACTTCTATTTGATCAAGAGAAAAAATCAACTAGAGCTGGTGATGTAGAGCTTCTAAAGCGCGTAATTCGCTCAGAAGAAGGAACATTTACTGGTCACATCAAAGCTCTTGAAAAGAAGCTTGGTGGGGAAGTATCTGAGTTCAAAGCACCATTCATGAACAATGAAAACTCTGCTATTGAAACTACAACTACTTTAAACTAAAATTACTAGCATTAGATCATTCTTTTTTATAAAGGTTCTTAATGCTAAACAAAATTTTAAAAATAGTTCTTATAGCACCCGTCTTAATGACGGGTGTTTTTGTTTCTGACGCTTCTTCACAAGAAAAGCAGATGAAGCCTAACATGCATCAACTGACGTCTGAATCGACGGCAAAAAAAGTTAACAATGACATTCCAAGCGGCGGCAGCGAATTAAGAATTCCTGGTGCGATCCGTAAACACTCTATTGGTCTTGGACTTGGGCAAACATTTTTGCGTTCTGATTTTCATGATGAAGGAACAGATAAAATTACGCCGGATCTTTATTATAATTATTCTGCGAGTTACTCTTTCGACTTCATGGCCAACCTTCACTGGTCAAAACACTCTTACTTAAATCAAGACGTCACTGTTAAAGGATTGGCCCTGGCGATTAAAGCAAAGGTTTTCCAATTTGATGCCTTCTCACCTTTCTTTTTAGGTGGATTTGGTTTTTATCTTCCTCAAGCTCACCGCACAGTTGGTGGCGTGAGAACAGAAACTCGTGAGCAGCTAGTGTTTGGTATGAACCTTGGTGGCGGAGTTGAGTTAAGGCTTAATGACGAGTTCACAGTTGGTGTTATCGCTCACTATCACGACCCGTTCGATGTTAGACAAGAAAATGCACCAGACTTGGAAGGTTCTTATATGAAACTTCTGATCATGGGCATGTACACGTTTAATTAATCATGAGCTCACCTGCAAAGAGACTCTACATTTTTACTGGTAAAGGCGGCGTAGGAAAAACTTCTCTTGCGATGGCCATGACTAAACATCTTGAGCACCAAGGGCTTAAACCAAAATACAATTCTTTTTATCAGGATCCCGAGAGAAGTTTATGGAAGGAACTTAGTCTTCCAGTCCTTGATATCGAACTCTTCTCGAGTGCTGAAACTTATATTGCCAGAAAATTAAAATCGACGACGATCGCTTCATGGATTATGAAGACGCATTTTTTTAAATCGATTTTCCAGATGGTGCCAGGTCTGGGCCATATGATTTTACTTGGTAATATTATTGATGAGCTGGAAAAAGATCCGGAACTTATTATCGTACTTGATTCTCCGGCCTCTGGGCATGCACTGACGATGTTTGAGTCGTCTTCGAATTTTAAGAAGATTTTTCGTGCAGGGCTTATCGTAAAAGATATTGAGAGAATGCATAACTTTTTGGCCTCTCCTGGCTTTTTAAAAACAATCATCGTAACACTCGCTACAGAGCTTGCGATGAATGAAGCAAAAGATTTAAAAGTGGAACTTGATCATAATTCTACTGGCCCTGATCTCAATGTCGGCATTATCGTGAATGACTCTTTTTTAAAATATTTAAAAAATAATCAAATTGATGAAGCGGATCTTCCCGACTTTCTCGCCAAGAAAATCTCTCTTGAAAAAGAAATTATCGGAACGACACCTGCTCTTCCTCATGTTGATGAGAACACTCAGCCTGAAATTATAAAAAAACTGACTCCGTTTATGTCGGAGTTTGTATGATTAATATTCCTAATAAAAAAGTTGAACTCTTCTGCGGTACCGGTGGTGTTGGTAAAACAACTGTTGCTACGGCAAGAGCTGTTAGCCTCGCTCGCGAAGGTCGTCGTGTTCTTTTAGTGACGATTGATCCGGCCAAAAGATTAAAACAAATATTAAATCTTCCTGATGTGGATGACGGTGCCGTCAATACCATCAGTCTCGATTTATTTGATGGTGATAAAAACCAAACCTTTGATGCCATGCTGATGTCTCCAGGGGCAACACTGAAGAGAATCGCTATAAAAAAAGGGCTGGAAAAAGAATTTGAATCAACCATTATCAAAACGCTCTCTCGTCCTTATGGCGGGATGAATGAGATTATGTCGATCATTGAAGTTCAGTATCAACTGGAACGCAACGTATACGATACTATTATTCTCGATACTCCACCTGGAAAACACTTTATTGATTTCCTTGAATCATCGGAAAAAATTAAGAATTTTTTTGATAAATCATTTCTGGAAATTTTTGAATACCTGGGAAGAAGTATTCATGGTGGGTCAAAGAGTAAGAATATCTTCACTCTGATGATCTCTACCGGGGTTAAGAAGCTTTTGAGTTACCTGGAAGATGTCACAGGTGCAGATTTTGTTATGGAGTTTATTGATGCTGTTCTAGCGCTTTATAAAAGCCGTGACTCATTTCTCAATGCTCTTGATTTTCAAAAACAGCTTAAGAATGAAAACTTTTCTAACTGGTTTCTAGTGACTTCAGTTGAACAACAAAAGATTGATGAAGCACAGGGACTAAAAAATCAGGCCGAACATTTCATTCATAATGACTTTTTTCTGGTTATCAACAAGTGCCTTACGCCTTATTTGAATGCCTGGCAGCCTGCCTTAAATACTCCACTTTACAGACTTAAGACTGGATTAGTTTTAAGAGAGGCGAACCTTACCGAGTTTGCTAGTAAAAACTTCCGAAACGTACTAAAATTCCATGAAATAAACAACCCGTCGCCACTTGAGCACGTTAAAGGTTTGGCCCTACAATTTAAGGACTAAACCACTAAAAAGGTTTTCATGGAAATTAAAATTACTACTAAAGAAGAATTAGAAAATTTTATTTGTCGCAACTGGGACGATGTAAATTCTTATATCGAAAATCTTGCAAAAGACTTACCTATTCCATTTTACTCAAGTGTTGATGTCCGCGAGAGTAAATTTAAATACGCTCCCGTTGATCACAATATGTACCCTGCTGGATTTAACAATCTATGTGCTGCGGACTTAAGAGATGCAATCAAAGTTACAAGTGAGCGACTTAAGCGCATTAATCCTAATGCAAAAATGATCGGGATTTTTCCTGAATCAAATACAAAAAACTTAATGTACCTGGATCACTTAAGTACGTTAGGAAAATTAATTGAAGATGCTGGTTACAAAGTCCGCTTCTTAAGTTTTGATCCGGCACTGTTTGGTGAAGGACAAGACTGTCTGGCGCTTACATCTCACTCTGGATTTCACGTGGTGATTTGCAAGGCGACGATCGAAAACGGTGAATTGATTGTTAACGGCGAAAAGATGGATCAAATCATTTGTAACAATGATCAATCAAATCCATGGCCAATTGATTGGGCGGAAATTAAAACTCCGATCTCTCCTACTCCGAAAATTGGATGGTTTAGAAGACAAAAAAATATTCACTTTTCTTATTATAAAAAAGTGGCCGATGAATTCTGTGCTCACTTTGGAATTAACCCGGATCTTATTCAGGCGAAATTCAAAGGTGTAGAAGATGTCGACTTCGAACAAAAAAGTGGATTAGAAAAACTTGGAAGTGCGGTTGATGAAGTTATCGGCCAACTTAAACCTGGTTCAAAAGTTTTCGTTAAAGCTTCGCAAGGAACTTACGGGATGGGAATTTCCGTAGTGTCTTCTGGTGAAGAGATCATCAACATGAACAGAAAAACCAGAAACAAAATGGACATTGGTAAAAATAGTATCAAGTTCACTTCGCTTCTAGTTCAAGAAGGTGTTGAGACAATTATTAAGTACGATGACATGCCAGCTGAAATTACGATCTATCTTATTGATGGAAAAAGTATTGGAGGCTTCATGAGAGTTAACGGTGAAAAAGATGACCTAGGAAATCTTAACAGCCGTGGAATGGTTTTTAGAAAATTATGTATGGGTGACGTGGTAGAAAGCCCAGAAGATCACACGACGAAAGAAGCAATGTACTCAGTCGTTGCAAGACTTGCAACAGTTGCTTCAGCTTACGAAATTAAAGAAGTACTTTAAGGAGAATATTTTATGATGACAGGTGCGAAGAAAGACATCATTGATGCCATTGGATGGACCCCGATCGTTAAACTTAACAAAGTAACGACAGGTGTAGATTCAGAAATTTACGTTAAGCTTGAATACATGAACCCAGGTGGATCTTCTAAAGATCGTATCGGTGGATTTATCATGGATAGAGCGATTGCCGCTGGGAAACTAAAACCAGGTGGAACAATCATCGAAGGAACATCGGGTAACACTGGTGTAGGTCTGGCGATGTGGGCAGCTGTACACGGATACAAATGTATTTTCGTTATGGCCGATAAACAATCAGTTGAAAAAGTGAACAACTTAAAATCATTTGGTGCAAAAGTTGTTGTGTGCCCGACTGATGTTGAGCCGGACGATCCTAGATCGTACTACTCAGTTTCAAAACGTCTTGCTGAAACAATTCCTAATTCGTACTACGTGAATCAATACGACAACCTTTGGAACCGTGAAACTCACATCGCAACTACAGGCCCGGAAATTTTCGAACAAACTAAAGGTGACTTCGATGTATTTATGGCCGGTGTTGGTACTGGTGGAACGATTACTGGTATTTCAACTTACCTAAAAACAAAAATGCCAAAACTGACGACAGTTGGTGTTGACGTTGAAGGGTCAATTGTTGCTCAGTTCGCGCGCACAGGTGATATGTCAGGAGCTCGCTCATACGTTGTAGAAGGAATCGGAGAAGACTTCATTCCAGAAAACTATGACTTTAAAGTGATTGATGATTGGGTCGTTGTTGGTGATAAGGAATCATTCCTTATGGCACGTGCTCTATTAAAACAAGAAGGGATTTACACTGGTGGATCTGGTGGATCAGCTGTTGTTGGCGCACTTAAATACGCAAAGACTCTAAAAGAACCAAAGAAAATTCTCGTTATCCTTCCTGACTCAGGAAACAGATACACATCGAAGATCTTCAACGATGAGTGGATGATGTCAAAAGGGTATATCGATTCATCTTTCAACGTAATCATTAAAGACCTACTGGTTGACCTTGGAAAAGTGAACAATCAAGTGATCTCGATTACTGACCACGCAACAATCGGTGAAGCTGTAAAAGTGATGGAGCAAAAAAGTGTTTCTCAACTTCCAGTTATCGCAGAAGGTGTGATTAAAGGTGTATTGAGTGAAACAGGATTATTGAAGCCACTATTTAACGGGGAATTCTCGCTTAGTGATTCAGTGTCTCTTGCTTACACAAACAAATACAAAGTTGTAGATATTAACGATCTTTTAGCAAACGTTGCTGATTCACTTCTTAAAAAAGATGTTGTAATCGTAACTGATAAAGGGCAACCGGTTAATCTACTGACAAATATTGATATTTTAAATTACATCGCTAAACGCGAGAACATGTAGGAAGTTATGGCAAAAAAAGTTACAACAAAAAAAGCCCCCGCAAAAAAAGCTCCAGCAAAAGCTGCACCAAAAATAGCTCCAAAGGCAGCTGCTAAGGTAAGATTTAAAAACTCTGGCCATGATATCGCGACAAGAACAATCCACGTTGGTGGAGAACCGGATCCGGTAACTGGAGCAATCATGCCTCCAATTTACCAGACATCGACTTACGTTCAGTCTGCTCCTGGTGTCCACAAAGGTTATGAGTACACACGTTCTCACAACCCTACTCGTACACGCTTAGAAGAGTGTCTGGCGTCTCTAGAGCAAGCTAAGCACTGTGTGGTGACAGCTTCTGGATTATCAGCAGAAATGCTTTTAATGCATTATCTTCCAGCGGGATCAAACATTATTTGTGGTGACGATGTTTACGGTGGAACTTACCGCCTGTTCACAACGATCTTCCAGGATATGCACAACTTTAAATTCATCGATACGACGAATGCTAAAGCTGTAGAAAAAGCCGTGAAAGAATTCAAACCGGCAATGATCTGGCTTGAAACTCCAACGAACCCACTTTTAAAAATTACTGATATCGTAGCAGTATCTGAAATTGCTAAAAAAGCAAAAGCACTGGTTGTTGTTGATAACACTTTCATGAGTCCATACTTCCAGAACCCTTTAGTTCTTGGAGCTGACTTTGTTCTTCACTCGATGACGAAATATCTTAACGGCCACAGTGATGCGGTTGGTGGATGTATTATGATGAATGATGATGAAGCGAGAAAGAAACTCTTCACACTTCACAACTCGATTGGCCCTTGCCACTCACCGTTTGATTCATGGCTTGTGCTAAGAGGATTAAAAACTCTTGCAGTAAGAATGGAAGCTCACGCGAAGAACGCGATGATCATTGCTGAGTATTTAGAAAATCATCCAAAAGTTGAGAGAGTTGTTTATCCTGGTCTTAAGTCACATCCACAATACGAGATTGCTGAAAAGCAAATGC
Organism: Bacteriovorax sp. PP10; assembly: GCF_035013165.1. Taxonomy (NCBI): domain Bacteria; kingdom Pseudomonadati; phylum Bdellovibrionota; class Bacteriovoracia; order Bacteriovoracales; family Bacteriovoracaceae; genus Bacteriovorax; species Bacteriovorax antarcticus. The sequence continues at coordinate 705,300 of NZ_JAYGJQ010000001.1, read as the reverse complement.
TTGGATTTGGCGGGATGATTACTTTCTTCTTAAAGGGCGACATTAAAAAATCAAATAAGTTCTTATCTACTGTTAAACTTTTTGCTCTTGCTGAAAGTCTTGGTGGTGTTGAGAGTTTAATTGAGCATCCGGCGATCATGACTCACGCTTCTGTTCCGAAGAAGGTTCGTGAATCAATTGGTCTTACTGATAACTTAATTAGATTATCGGTTGGGATTGAGCACGTTCAGGATTTAATTGAAGATTTAGAAGAAGCTTTTAAAGCTGTATAATTTTAAAGGCTCCTTCGGGAGCCTTTTTTTATGGAGCACACGCTAAAGCAAAGAATGTTCCCGTTCCAGGTGTTCCACCGATATCACAAGAGACAACCAGTCCTGGGTTTTTATTAGTGAAGATATCTACACTTGTTGGCGCTAAACCAAGATCCCATCCAGTAGTATTTAAACTTGTTAAGTAGGCCGTACCGTAAAACATGCGAGACATATTTGTTACTAATGAAGTATTAAAATTTGATAGATTAAGAGTTGTTACTTTTGAAGCGCCATCAAACATCCCCTGCATAGTTGTCACTTTCGCAGTATTAAAACTTCCAACATTCAGACTTGTCAACTGTCCCATATTGGCAAACATTTGAAACATAGTTGTCACGTTAGCTGTATTAAAACTTGAAACATTTAAAGTCGTCATAGAGTAAGCATTATTAAACATGTTCGACATGCTTGTAACATTCGTAGTATCAAAATTTGATAAATCTAAACTTGTTAATTGTGAAGCCTGCTCAAACATATTTGTCATGTCTGTAACATTTGAAGTATTGAAATTGGCCACACTCAGGGATGGTAAAATATTTGTATGTCCAAACATAAAGGACATATTTGTTACATTAGAAGTATTAAATGAAGAAACATTTACCGAAGTTAGATACGTTGAACCGTAAAACATATACGACATATTAGTGACATTCGAAGTATTAAATCCTGATAGATTTATTGTAGCCAGTGATGAAAGGCCATAAAACATATTATTCATATTTGTAACGTTCGTTGTATTGAATGATGAGACATTTAAATTTGTTAGCGAAGTTGCCCCTTTAAACATTCCACTCATGTCCGTTACATTTGTAGTAACCCCACCAGCGAAAGATGTTAAATTAGTACATCCATAGAATGCTAAACTTAAATTTTTCCATCCCATATCACCAAGATCTACAACACTCTTAATATTTAATTTTGAACCAGTGTTGGCAAAACTCCAGCCTTCTAAAGTTCCATTGATAGTCACAGTATAAGTTCCGGCATTAGCATATGTATGAGTCGGTGTCGTATAAGCGGTAACTGAGTTGTTTGGTGAACCATCACCCCAATCGACGATGAAGTTGTAGTTAAGACCTCCAACCAAAGGAAGAGTGATACTTTCACTTGGAGCATCGGTTTGCCATGTCGATACGAATGGTGGCTTATAAATGTAAAAATTTGGGTAGCTATTAAATTGAGTATCAGGATTCGTGACGATTAATGTTTTTGGACCAGCACTATTCGATGCCGGCGTACATGTTAGAGTCGTAGAATTAATGAAACTTATTCCAACACATGGTATTCCACCAATTTCAACAGCAGTTCCATTTACAAATCCAGAACCATTTATCGTAATTAATTGTCCTCCTGCCAATGGGCCGGAGTTTTTATCAAGACTTGATACAGCTGGAGGAGGATTAAAAGTAAAGGAGCTGGCAAAAGTTGATGTTTGCCCATCGTTACTTGTAATTATGGTATCGAATAATCCAGCTGCATGAGCAATGGTTGTACAAGTTATTTGGTTCGGATTCACCACAACGACGGTGTTACATACAGAACCGCCAATAGTTAAACTTGAAACAGATGTAAATCCAGTTCCAGAAATAGTGATACTTGTTCCACCACTAGTTGAACCATAGTTTGGTGTAATACTACTAATCATAGGCACTGGTAAATAAGTAAACGTGATTGCAGTACTGATTTGATTATCTGGATTTGTCACAATCACATCAACCGGGCCAGCTGGAAAAGAAGGAGTCGTACATGTGATGCTAGTTGAGCTTGTCGCAATCGGGACTGAACATTGATTTCCACCGAATGTAACAGTTGCTCCGGCCACAAAACCTGTCCCCGTAATCGTAACAGACGTTCCACCTGCGATTGGACCTGTAGAGGGAGTAAGATTTGTAATAGAGGGTCTGACTTTATAAGTAAAAAAATTAGCTGCACTTGTTGTTTGTGAATCGGGATTCGTTACAGTAACGGTCACTGCTCCAAGAGCATGAGAAGGAAGCATACATGTAAGCGTTGTACTATTTGTTACAGAAACTCCTGTACAAATATTTCCACCGATATTAACAACTGGTCCATTTACAAATCCTGAGCCTGTAATCGTAACAGTTGCTCCACCGGCAACGGCCCCTGACTTTGGAGAGATCGCCGAGATCGTAAGGAAATTAGTGGCATTAAAACTAGTATTAATCAGAGTCATTAAAGATAAAAATGGTTCTACATAACAATTAGCTTCTGAAATATTTAAAGCGATATCTTTTTGAGCTTCATTTAAATTAACTCCAACGACTCTTCCACAAAATCTTCTTCCAGCATAAGCGCTTGGTCCTTCAAAACTCACAGTTTGAAATTCCCAAACTCCTTGTTCAAATTCAGCAGAGTCATTTGCATCTAATTTTATCAGTGTGCTTGATGAAGCATTAATCGCGCGAACAAAACTTCCACCATTTAGTGCAAGTCCTGTTTGAAGCGCAGCAACCTTAAAACTGAATTTTTGATTCGCAGTTTTTTTCGCTGAACACGAAGCGAGTGCCAGGATGGTTACAATTATGAGAAGAATTTTTAAGCTTATTTTCATAGTTGTTCATCGGTTAAAAATATCTATTTATAAGTAAATATATATTTAGGGTCGAAGTTCTAATTTAATAGCTGTATATATGAAGACTTTCGATTGGTTATAAAACTATAGGTTGAGCAAAGAATGGAGAAAGTGGCCGCTTTAATGGTCATAAATGCGACATTACAATAAGTCATACTTACTGATTAAATGAGAGTATCGATTACCGTTCCAAGAAAACCTTTACTACAACTTGGAGCTGTCTTGTACAAATCAAGTTTTGGATTACGAACTGGTGCTTTTTCAGGCACAGGATTTAAGACTGATGCTTCGACCTTAGATGCTGTCTTTACATCTGTTACAGGGGCTTCAGGAGTAGGTTTTACTTCTGCTCTTGCTTCCGCCTTAGGCTCTGGCCTCGTTTCTGTTTTGGCCTCTGGTCTAGCTTCTGCTGTTTGCTCTTTCGCTTTTTCTTGTTGTTTTGGTTGTGGTTTTACATTTGGTTTTTCATCAAAACTTTCCCAAGTGTACTTTTGTGCCTTACTCGCAGTACTTGTTGGCGCTTCTTTGGCAGCAGCAGCTTTAGGTTGTGCCTTTGGTTGCATTCGCAATTGTTTATCAAATGCTGCTCTTTTTGATGAATCAGATAGCACTTCATAAGCACCTTGAACTTTCTTAAAAATTTCTCCCGCGACAATACTTCCTGCATTTCTATCAGGATGATATTTCATCGCCATCTTACGATAACCTTTTTTGATATCTTCAGCGCTGGCGTTTTCGGGAACACCAAGCATCTTGTAGTAATTATCAAATGAAAAACACTTGAATGAAAAAAGTGAAAGAGCGATCAGGAAAAAAATTTTATTTTTCATTGGCAAAGCTCCTTACCATTTTCCGCACCTTTTCTAATGGCCTCGCTTACTTTCTCAGGATGGGCCTTCATGCGAGTCATGACCAAAAGGCGCTGATCTGGATTGAGCTGAGATAATTGTCCCAGGAAAGATCCATACTCTTCATCTGTCACTTGTGATCTGGCGTTGATTAAAATCTTTTCCATTTGCGGGTCATTGAGTTCGCGAATCGTTTTTCCTAAACTTTTAATGGCCTCTGTTTTATCTTTCATGGCCATGCTTTCAACTTTAGCAAGACTTCCTACTCTTGAAACCTGGGCCGTCTTGTTCATGACTTTCCAAATGGTCCCAAAAGGAATGATGCTGACAGCTCCAATCCCTGCTGAAGTAAGTTCACTCCATGCCTCTTCCATTTTTTCATCGGCCTCGACACTTGTTTGCTTATCACCATTGCGACTGATTAAACTTGCTCTTAAGGCCAAAGCTTCATTGCTGGCCTGAATGGATTTATTACCGGAATAAAGCGTGTCTCCTACCCCAATGGCCGTACCGGCAATGGCAGAAGCTGTGGCGACCGTAACTAATGTTCCGGCCATTGCAGTCCCACTTAAAACGACAGCACCGACACCTGCTCCAATTCCTGTAACTAACAGAGCTCCACCAACGATAATCCCACCCCAAAGATAAACTTTGTTCCATGTCGCTTCATCTTCTTCTGTTTCAGCAATTTGATTGATGGTATTGCAGATAATGGCCGTCAGCTCAGGCCTCTCTAATAAAACTTTTCCCAGTGCTGCTGGATTAGTTTTCACGAGTTCTTTTAAGTTCATATTTCGAACTGATTGAATCTGGCCTTCTAATAAACCCTTCACTTCTGTCTGAGCGTCCAGGACATCTTTTTTACTAATCACTTTTTTATCTTTTAGAGTTTTTGTAAAAAGAAGTAATTCATCTTGTGACTTGAGGTCACGTTTTTCCGGAGCAATCTTTAGTTTTTCATTGAGAATTTTAGCGATATCTTCGGGGTTCTTTTTTCTTTCACTTTGAGGCCAGCGACTTAAAAATTCATCTTCTGCATTTTTCAAATTCTTTTTTTCTTTGAAACTACAGTCTATTTTTTTACATACATCACTTAGTGTTTGAGTTTCCGTCCCATTATCTATTCTTCTTTCCCAGTAAGCGTATGTTCTGGCGAAGTTTTTTTGACTCTGAACCAGTGCCAGCTCTTGCACTCGGCTTTCCATATGTTTTGCAAGTTGTTGGTCAAATTTATCCAGAGTTTTTAATTCAGTGGGATTCTTAAAAAAGCGGCAAGGGTCAATTTCTAGTTTCGCCTGACTTGCAGATTCAACGACTCTTTGGCTTAAGTCTTTTGCACGCGAATTACTGTTAATACATTTATCAAAAAGGGATTTTATTTTATGAACATTCAAGGCCTGAGCAGATAACCTCAACGCTTCTTGATTTTCTGGTGATTTAAAATCAGTAGCATGATCACGTAACATTTCTTTGGTTTTTGAAAGGACGTTTTTTGCGACTTCAGCATTACCGGGAGTTGTTAAAAGCAGTCCAGTCGCATGAATCAATTGATCACGGGAATCAACTTGTGCTGCCTGCGCAAAAGAAAGTGGCAGGGAAGGTATCAGGATAGAAACACATAGGGTAAAACATCTAACCTTTTCAAGTGTATTTGTTAATCTATGGAATCTACCCTTCACCATTCATTCTCACTAATAATTAAAGTTGATAAAGAGTTTTTTGTTCAACCTCAATCACCGTCATTAATGCATCATAAATCAAAAAATTCCCGGTCTTATTTCTTGAGACTTCAAAAAAGAATTCATTGATAAGATCACGAGTGTTCTTATCTGCATTTTCTTTGTAGAAATTTTTAACTGAAAGATTGGGATTAAGCTCAGTAAGATTTTTAAGCGCCCCATGTGACAGCAAATAGAACTTATCCGAAGGCTTCATCTTTAGTCTGACAGGTTGAGAAAAATCAAGCAGGTCGTTTTGATAGTACAGATACCCTTTCCCCTGAAACTGACAATCAGCTTGCAATGTTTTGGTATCAACATTGATGATGCAATAATTGAGTTCAGCTCCTGTTTCAGAAGCATGGTGCTTAATCATTTTTTCAAAGTGTTCACTCTGAGCTTTTACACTTGTTGTAGGAAGAGAAAGTTTCAAGACTTCCATTTCATTTAAAATAAGTGAAGAAAGAATATAACTATCACTTCCGGCCTGGATGAAAAGAAAATTGTGATCCGTTTGAATCATATCGAAGAATTCACCACCGCTTTTTTCTCCGGCCATAAATTTACTGGTAACAGTGACACCTTTTAATGTGTCGACTCTTACTTTCACAAGTCTATCGTGAAGATCTTTTACTCTAAACAATTCACTTTTTGTGAACTCATGGATTTTATCTAAGTCAGAAGCTAGTTTACCTAAACTTACTGCACTCGCTGAAAAATTCATGTTTACATAGTTTTTTAAAATAGGAGTATTGTAATCAATCTCCTGAGACATATCGATGAAACCAAAAATTTTATCGAAGTGATTTTTCAACTGAGAAACTAATTTAAATTCTCTTCTGGCATTTAACCCTACGATTAATTTTAAATCGCGCTCTTCGGCGATTTCAATCAGAGCATCTACATGATCTTCATCCACCATTAATAACAATGGTGAGTTGCTAGAGATTTTTGAATCCTCCCATGAAATAAACTTAGCCGTTAGGCCTGCTTCTTTCAGCAGTCTCTTTAAATACTCATCCTGGGCCGGATTTTGTCGTACACATTCCATCTCTCGCATTCTGTCTCCTTGATCCTACTATTCTAAAATAGGGAGGGAAAAAGAGATATTTAAAAAAGTTCTGCCTACTTAGGTGGGCAGGGTAAACAAGGCCATCTTTTTTTATCCCCTTGTAAATTGGTCAAGTTCGCAATCTTTCTAAAGTTGAAGTCAAAGGTGACCGATACTAAATGAAAGAGGCCTATCCTTTTGGCCTTTCTACGTGGAAATAGCGAACATGACGAAGAAGAACAACGTATATCAATTATCAGCTTTGAAAGAGAAGCGTGATGAAAAATTGAAAGCAGAAAATATTGCTTTAGAGCAGTCACGTGCTATTGAATCCGCTATTAAAAACACTCCTTCAATTAAACAAATTAGAAAAGAATATTTCGAACTATCAATTAAAACTCTACTTAGTGCTCTTAAGTGTAAAGATGACTATACGTGGGGACACTCATTGCGAGTGGCGTATTTATGCGTTTCAGTTGGTAAGGAAATGAATTTATCAGCAGACGAAATTTACGAACTTGAAGTCTCTGCTCTATTTCATGACCTGGGAAAAATCGGTGTACCAGATGCTGTTTTAAAAAAACCATCACGCTTAACTGATGAAGAGTTTCTTGAAATGAAACTTCACCCAACAAAATCCTTTGAGATTCTTCAGGACTTTCCTATTTTTTCTAAGATGGCCACCAATGCTAAATACCACCATGAACGTTATGACGGTCGTGGATATCCGGAAGGATTAAAAGGCGAAGATATTCCACTCTTCTCTAGAATTATTCTTATCGCCGACACATTCGATGCGATGACATCAACAAGACCATACCGTAAAGGAATGCCTTTTGAAGTGGCCTTCGCTGAGCTTCGTGAATTTGCCGGGACTCAATTTGATTCAATGATTGTTGAAAAGTTTATTAGTTGTATGACTAAGGAACAAAGTAAGAATGAAGACACCTTCACTCTTTCAGTTATCAATGGTGATTTCAAAAAAGACGCTGCTTAATTACAGATATCTGTCGAAGCGTTTGTACTCACATTATATTTTTGAACTTTAGCACAGTCTTCTTCTGAGCCGTAGATGTTGGATACAGCACATTCAGCAGCATTACCTTTCGATTTATTCCACTTCATGTTCTTGTTACAAGTTACATAAGCTGGCTTATCAAGGCATGCCCAGTATTTATCTTTGCAGTTATAAACTAATCCTCTACCAAGTTGATCATAGGCCGGTGGTGGAGTCTCAGTAATCCCTTCGACAATTTTTGAGGCCATTGAAGGTGCACTTGATTCACTCGAAGTTGGTGATTCAGTATGAGAAGGAATTTTAATTTCTTCAATCGGACTCGTCGGTGCTGTTTGTTCAACGTTATCTACCAGCTGATCTAATTTCTGATCAACATTCGATTCACCTACTCTCGTTTCCGTTACAAGTGGAGGTGACTCTGGTTCACTCGTTGGAGTCGATGTTGTTGTTGTTGATGTCTCTGCTGATTTATCAAGTACGTTTACATTTTCAATTGGTGGAACTTCAGCTGTACTCGTTGCAATCCCTGAAGAGGCATCGACATTTACATCTGGTGCTGTCGTCGTTGCATTGGGATCTGTTTCTGGAGTTGTCTCTGGAGTTGTTGTTGCAGTTCCAGCATCAGCAGTTGTTGCAGTTGCGTCGGCCGCCGCTGGTTTCACTGGTTTTGGTCTTTTTCTTTTTGGAGCTTTGGCCAAAAGTTCTTCGACCGTTGGCTCACTTGTTTTTAAAACATATTCATCTACTACGTAGTATCCAATTCCCAGAATGATTATTACTTTAATAATCATGCTGTTACGTTTTTTCTTTTTCTCCTCATCAGATGAAGACGCCGCATCAGAATCTTCTGATTCGCCTTCTTCTTCCTGAAGTTCATCATCGTCCATTTCTGCTCCGCCTAATTTTTTGCGTAGCGACTCGGGAAGACTCTTTTTTAAATCTGTGATAAGTTTTTCAAACATATAGTTAATTATAAAGGATTTTTATGAAAGTCATAGATGACGGAGTAATCAAGTACGACCGGTCAAATTTTTCCCCTTGTGACGGTTTAGCAGCATCAGAATTCCAAAATTTGGAGTACTGGAGAAAAAAACTCTACCAAATGAACTTAATTGGTGAGTATCCAGAGGCCAAAGTTGGTTTTGGAAATATGTCAGTCGTTCAGGATTATTCAGAATTCACTGAATGCTCTCATCCACAATTTGTGATCACTGGAACTCAAACCGGAAAATACTCTGATTTAGACGGGACTCACTACACTCGCGTTTTAGATTACGAAGTTGACCGTTTAAAAATAAAAATGATGGGTTCAATTGAAGCTTCAAGTGAAGCTCTTACTCATGCGGCGATTTATGCAGCTAACTCAAACATCAAGGCCGTTTTTCATATTCACTCAAATGAAATCTGGCTCCAGATGCTTGCTGATGGATCTGATAAAACTTGTGCCAGCATTCCTTATGGGACTGTCGAAATGGCCCACGCTACAATGAAATGCATTTCTAATAAAGATGCTGGTGTTTTTTGTATGCACGGCCATGAAGATGGAATCGTGATTTACGGAAGATCGCTGGAAGAAGCTGGTGAGTTAACTAACAAGCTTTACAAAAAATACGTTCAATCTGAATTACAAGTTTCTCTTTAAATAAGTCTGGAAGTGAGTGCCGTCTGGTGAAAGCCTTACAAGCTCACTTCTAGTATAAAATTCTTTATCTTCATCAATTTCTTTTTTCGTTCTGATGACCCACTCAACAGTTGAGCAGTCAGGGTATTTGTCAGCAAGAGTTTGAATCACTAATCCCATCGTCTTTCTATAATTCACTTCTACTAATGGATAAAGTTTTAGAACACCATCTTCTTCGTAAATGAATGAGTCGATTTGAATATTATTGATAGCTCCCATATCCAGATAATTAGTTGCAATCTCTTTTGTGATTTGCTCTAGTTCATCCAGTGAGTATGAGTATTTTTCCAGGATATATTTTTTGAACTTATCAAGAGTGCTGGCACCTACTCCACCTTTGAATCCACCATTGGCAGAATTGATATTTTCCACCATGAATTGGCGCTCGATGATTCCATCTTTAACGACAAAAGTCGTTCCGATATCAAAGACTCTTTTATAAAGAGGTTCTACTAAGACTTCGCCCAAAATGATTTTATTCATAATGAACTTATTGATATTTTCTGAATTAAATTGGTAATGGCCAATTCCACTAAAACTATGAGGACGTTTAATAATCCAATTTTTATACTCGGGGAATTGTTTGATATGCGCTTCGACTTCTTCGCTCGATTTAGCTAAAGCACCTTTATAAAATCCCCAGTTATTTTTCTTTCCAAGTTCAGCCGAAGTAATCTTCGAATTTAAATTCTGCTCGATTGAATAACTATGGCGATTCCCCCACCAGCTCTCAGTATTTTTTGCTCTGGGATCTAGCTGTGGAATTACAAAATCTAAACCTTTTAGTTTATTTAAATAATTTTTCTCATAATCGCGAGCGTTCTTTAGAATGCAGTTTTCCTGATTCACTAAGAAAAATATATACTCAAACTCTCTGATGATTTTCAGATTTGAGACTGAGTCTTCTGTGTAGTTGGGATCAAATAAAAAGGATTCGTAGTCGAGATCGACTTTATAAGTTTTCATTACCAGTTTCTGCGGTTAGTGACTTTAAACTCATCACGGAATTCATCAAGGCTTGTGATAAACGATTGATCTAATCCTGCTTTAAGTCTGATTTCTTTATCAAAGTGAATTCCCTTCGCCCTTGCTGGAGTCATAACTCCCGGAAGATTAGATTTATAGTAATTCCATAAATCCATATTCCCTCTCCACTGATTTAACCAGTGAGCACCAAGGGCGACGTGAGAGATTTCATCTTCTAAAACCACGCGCATGATATCGGCAGTCTTAAAATCTTCAACGGCCCTGAAGCCTTGTTCGTAAAATTGAGCGAAGTCTAAGTTGGCCGCTTCAAATGACATGGCCATCGCTGCGTAAAACTTCGTAGGAGTATCCATTTTCTCCATTGAGCGCCAGAAGAAATCATTCAGAGGGAAATCCCCTAACTCAATTCCAAACTCTTTCATACGGGCGATATACATCTTTAAATGCTTTTGCTCGTCCTGAATGGTTTTGATTAAACCTTTCTTAAAGGCCATGGGAGTATTGGGATACATCAGTAGAGCTGCGGCCATCATTTCGATTGCAAGCAGCTCATGGTTTGCAAAAAAATGAAGAGCAAGGCCTCTTTTTTCTTCCAGGTGAAAGCTCGTATTACGAGGGAATTTCACTTGTTCGTTATTGAATTCTAGTCTGTTGGTTCTTCCAGGATTTTTTGGAAGTTCGTAGAGAATGAGTACATCATCGAACTCGAGGTCTTTAGAAGATAGAAGTTTATCTTCTAAAGACTCTCCTTCGAGAATTTGTCTGGCATATTCACGATAGTGCATAACTACTTCTTAGGCTTTCCAGCGAATTTTCTCTTCTTAGAAGGTTTCCCTTGGCGGAAGTTTTCTTTCGTTGATCCAACAGCAGAAGCTAAGTGCGATGGTCTATCGCCGCCTTTTCCAGGAGGACCTCTTCTATTCATAGGTGGTCTTCTTGTAAAACGTCTTTGTTGGAAACACTCTTCACAGATGGCGAATTTCGCTGTATCTGGAAGTTTGGCCCCACATGAAGAACATGACGGCGTGATCTTATCCGACAGTAGAATATTTAGTTTATCAACTGCTGCCAGTTTGTTTTCTAAAAGATCTTTTTCATCGAACTCGAAGTTTTTGCCGTTAAAGTGACGAGCTAACCATTGGTATAACTCAACACACTTAATAGTCGTTTCAAGATAATCAATTTCGTTTGAAGCGAAGTTGATGTGTTCGTTTTTAATAATATCAGCTGTTACGTATTTCTTTAGCATCCATACGTAGTATTGAACGTGCTCTAATAAACCTAAGTTAACTGGAGCGCAGGCAAAACCAAAAATCTCAGCTGAAGATAAAACATTGTTGCTGTCGATATCTTCTACCGTTTCAGCAAGCTCGATCATTTCCTTAAGCTCTACACAGTAAAATGGCTTCGTGAAAGTCATTGTGTTGAAGAGTCTTAAGAACTCAGACAATCTTAGAATTGGAAGATTGTTACTAGATAGTGCATTGTTAACTTTTGTAAAAATATCTAAATCCGGACCAACCATACTTTGAGTTTGTTGATCTAGAGTCGATGTTAATGCGTCTGAAATTTCAGCAATACCATCTTCAACTTTTTGAAGACATGTAACACCACCGACAGGGAAGCGTTGGAAACGTCCTGCTCGACCGGCGATCTGCTTAATCTCACTTGCAGTAATCGGATACTCTTGTGAGTTGATATGTTTTGTTAATGTCGAAAATACAATTCTCTTAATCGGTAAGTTCATACCCATTGAGATGGCATCTGTACTAACGATAACGTCAGTTAAACCTTTATCAAACTTGCGGGCCTGCTCGCGGCGAACTTCCGGAGATAACATCCCGTAGATGATCGACACTTTAAAACCAACTTGTTCTAGATCGTACTTATACTTAAGAGCGTTTCTACGAGAAAAAACGATAAGAGCATCACTCTTTTGAAGTTGAGCAAGTGTTATAGGTTTATCTTCCACCACTAACTCAGTCATACGTGTATAGTTTCTGACTTCGAGTTCATCTCCACAAAGCTCAGTAATCTGCTTAATTAAATTTAATACTGATCCATCACCACAAATATGAACTTCGTAAGCATGAAGGTTAACAAGAGCACGTGTCCACGCCCATCCTCTTTGCTTATCAGTGATCATTTGAATTTCATCGATAACTGCGCAAGTAAACTCTTCGTTTAGTTTTGCCATCTCGATTGTTGATGAATAGTGAGTTGCACCTTCAACTTCGATAACTTCTTCACCTGTTAGTAAAGTCGTCTTCGCACCCTTGGCATTTAACGTATCGTAAAGCTCGGCAGCTAGAAGTCTAAGTGGGGCAAGGTAGCAGCCTTTTTGAGCGCCAGCTAGAGCTTGGATCGCGTGATAAGTTTTACCAGAGTTTGTAGGCCCCATATGGTAAATAATCTTGCGGGGGATTTTTCTCGCGTGCGAGTGAATCCAGAACTGTCCTAAATACTCCTGAAGAATGTTCGATGAAATATCTTTTCTCTTCAGAACTAAAATAGATTTAATTAATTTTTTGAATTCAGCAACCAGGTACTTTTCATGTCTCCAGATGTTGCTTGAAAGTTGTTTAAAAAAGCGGTGGTACTCTTCATCGCTGACTAAGTCAGGAGAAAGACCTTCTTCAGATAAATGGCGGTGGAAGTAAAGGATCAGGTTATTAGCGTGATCTTTAGCAAGCCCGCTTGGGTATGTGAATGTTTCTTCCGTCATCACTTTAATTTGTGATTCAAGACGATTTAGAGACGATTTCTTTAAACGAAACTGTGCTTGTTGAAATTTCTTATCAAGGGATCTCAACATGTTTTGGTAGATAACAGTTACGTCAGCAATTGCATCACCTTTTTGTGAAGCAATTTGCTCTTCGATCTTAGTTTTTGTTTCTGTAATAGCGGCAGAACATTCTTCAAAGATCACTTCACGAACGCGAGTTCTGTAATCAGCAAGACAGGCCACACACTGACAAGTCAGGTTTGAAGTTTTAAGTTCAAGGTTGAAATTTTCTTTAACAAGTTTTTGCGTTTCAACGTGGTTAACTTCTTTACCATCAACCCACTTCTTTAAAACAGCATAATGCAAATCTAGAACAGCAGGAACAAGTCCCCCATCCTGACCGAAGAAGAAAATTTCTTTTTCAGGCATTAAGCAGTCATCAACGAAGATTGTCGAAACGACATTTTCTCTTTGCAGGAATTCGTAAAAGTTTACGTATTCAGTATTGAAGATTGAAACCAGCGATGGATATGTTTTAAAAACATTCCAAAGTGCTGTTTGAGTTTTTTCAACGAAGTTTAAAACAATTTCCGCATCTTCATTTGTACGAAGATAGTCGTCGTTTTCTGCGAAAGAATGGATTTTGATGAGGGTCTTGCGTTCAGTATCAAGAAGGTTTCGAATTCCTTGATAATCTGGAAGGGCGGGAAAATCAGTCGTGCTCAATAAAAATTCCTTTTTAGTAGTTCACGACTGATCATATCACTAACAGTCTTATCGGTCTAATTCTACGACGAAAGCTACTGCCATTTTTGCAAACTTTGCAGCATGGCTAGCGTTTCCACCAGAAACACTCAAAGTGTCTCTTGCAGTGTGAATGTTATGGTTCATATCATTCATTCTTGCTTCGAATGGCATAGAAGCTGGATAACCTTGTGCGTTCCATGAAGCGTGGTCAGAACATCCGTATCCACATTTGTCATATCCCCATTTGATACCTGGGACATATTTATCAATGATTGTTCCAACGAAAGCGTTTTGTTGCTCGTTAGTATAATCTCTCATCATAACGATATCTAAGTCTTTTGTTCCCTGGAAGTTCGTCATATCAAGTTGCATTACACCAATAACATTTACACCTTTTGTCTTAAAGCTTTTTGCAATTTCTTTTGATCCTAATAGACCAACTTCTTCTGCTGCATAGGCCATAAACTTAATTGTCTTTTCTGGTTGGTATGAGCTGTCAGCTAGGATTCTGATAACTTCAGTGATTGTTGAAATTCCTGAAGCATTGTCATCAGCACCTGGCGCTGTTGCTGCTGCTCCACCAAAAGACCCATTGATTGAATCCTGGTGACCGCCTAAAACGATTGTCTCATCAGACTTGCCCTTAAGCGTTAGAATAATTGATGGTTGATCCCAAGCTGAGTGAGGGAAATATTCAACGGTTGCATCTGTTCTGTTTTTTACAAGAGCAGTCCAAGTTTCTTTGATGAAAGCAGCTGATGCTTTTCCAAATTCACCTTTGTAGTAACGATTTTTAAATGAAGAAAGTTTAGTGATCGTCGCTAGAATGTTTTCTGCTTTCACTTCATTAATAAGAGGCTTAACAATCGCTTCTTGAGTAAGTGAGTAATCAGCAAATGTGTTGTTCTTAGCAAATAATTGAGCACCTGATTGAGAAGCTAGTAGCTCCATCGCATCAGCTTCATCATCATGTTGCATGAATCCACCACAACGGTTGAAGTTTTTATGCATCAACATTGAAAGCCATGGAATCGCTTCTTCATCGATCTTGATAATACTGATTCCGTCTTGAGTACTAATTTCCTCAACGCGGTTTCCGAATGTCTTCTCAGAGAAGTTAAGAGCATCTCTATCAATTGAAATGTAGACTTGTTTTTCAGCAGCGAACGCTGTTGTTGTAGTAAGAGTCGGGATAGCAGTCATTGCCACTGCCAAAGATACCATTTTAAAACTTTTCATAATCTAATCCTTTAGTCGGTAATCATCCTTGATTAAGAAAAGTTTGGTACTTTTAGTAGCTTTTGTCTAATTTTCTATCCTTTTCTTCTCTTACTTCTTATCATTATTTTGACACCCCCACCGCAAAACCCCTTAAGAGGATCGTATGATTTCAACTTGGATCACTAAAACTTTTGATATTAAGTACCCAATTATTCTCGCTCCCATGTTCCTTGTATCGAATAATAAAATGCTGATTGAAGCTTATAAAAATGGCTTCATTGGATGCATTCCCTCTCTGAACTACCGCACTCCGGCCGAATTTGAAGCTGCCATGTCAGATCTTCGCACGCAATGTAACGGGAAATTCGGAATTAATCTCATAGTAAATAAGTCAAATGTTCACTTGAATGACCATTTGGAAGTTTTAAAAAAGTATCCACCAGCATTCGTGATCACTTCACTTGGGTCGCCAGAAGCGGTTATCAATGCACTTAAGCCATTAGGCGTAAAAATTCTTTGTGACGTTGTTGAAGTTGAATACGCGAAAAAAGTTGAAAGTCTGGGGGCCGATGCTTTGATTGCAGTTAACTCAGGTGCCGGCGGACATGCTGGAAACATCTCTCCTTCAATCCTTGTTCCCATGCTTATGAAAGCAACAAAGCTTCCAGTTATTTCAGCTGGTGGTGTAGGAACAGGAGCAGGACTTCTTTCAGTTATGGCCCTAGGTGCAGAAGGTGTTTCAATCGGATCTCCTTATATCGCAACAGTAGAATCTGGTGTTTCAAAAGAATACAAACAAGCAGTGGTTGATTTTGGTGCTGCTGACATCGTTATGACGACAAAAATTTCAGGAAGCCCATGTTCTGTTATCAATACTCCTTATGTAAAAAAGATTGGAACTGAACAAAATTTTGTTGAATCTTTTTTGAACCACAATAAATCGATTAAAAAATATGCCAAAATGCTGACTTACTATAAAGGAATGAAAGCTGTAGAAAAAGCCGCATTCGCAGCGACTTATAAAACCGTTTGGGTTGCTGGTCCTTCAATTGAATTTTCTCATGCAATTGAAACAGTCGAAGCGATCACAAAACGAATCATTTCTGAATACGAAGCCGCCTACAATACCCTAGTTGAACGTCAAGTCAGATAACTTATACTTTTAAAATAGATCTCTCCCGGACTCAAAACCCTATAGAGATCTATTTGGAAGACCTTTAAAAACTCACTTTTTTGAATATCTGCCCAAATCTTTTTTGCTTCTTTCGGGTATAAAATATTTAATTTTTCTTCAGCAATCATTGAATTAAATAGATCAATCTGGGACTTAGTCCTCTTATGCTTAATCCCATTACTAAAAATATAATGAAGAACATTCTTTAACTGTCTTGGCGAATCAATCACTCTCAAGTGATAACGATTTTTATAAACTGCACCTTTCGTTCTCTTAATTTTATTAATGGCCTTAGCAATTGTAATCCCAAAGGCCTGCATCCCCTTGTGCAGAATCTTATTATCCATACTCTCCACTAACAAATGAACATGATTATACTCCAACGTATAATGAACGATTTTCAATCCCTTCAACCTTGCCCTCCTAATCGCATTATGAAGGGCCTTCAGAATTCTTTTATTTTGGATATCTGCCTTATTCTCTCTAACCTTAATAGTGAGATGAAGAGAGCTTGGTTTTTTCAACCTGAATCTTTTAGTGTGACGGATTCCTGAATCGTGAATGGCAGGCCTTCCTGCTCGCTTAGGGTTTAATAAACTTAGCTGGGTATGTTTTCTTAGTTTCTTCATTGATTGCTCCTGATCTATCAATGTGCAATTAAGGCAGATAAGCAATGATCAGTAAGTTTATGAAATCCGGGATTGCATTTTATAAAATGAGAAAAAAATGAGAACTGGGTATCAGAAGATGAAAGGTAGAGTATCCATCGCCAGTCCAAATTCATGGAACAGAGGTGGCACTTCATCGAAATTTAGTGGAGACGGCTTCGTTGCAGAAAGACAAACGACAATGTCACAATCATCAGTATAAACACAGCTAAGTGCATGAATAAACTACTCGAAGCAATATATTACTTATAAATCGATTAGATTGGACGATAAGCTGTTAGATCTAAAAATCACTCAGTGGAGACTTATGAAATACACAACATTGCTCTTGTTAACTTTAGCAGTTTCAAGTTGTTCAACTATGAACAACTCACCAAAGACATACCGTCAAACATCCTCTGAAGTAAACGATTTCTCAATTTTCTATCTTGATTCTTCATACACTAAAAATGGTGTTGGTTATTTTTCACTAGAACCACATTACACTCCTGGCAGTCTAACTCCAGGTGGAAAAGTAAACACTGAAGGCGAAAAGGTCATCGTAGATCTATCTAACGAAATTGGAGCTGATCCAAAAGATAAAGATGCAAACGACGCAAGAGCAATCTGTGATGGTGAAGAGAAAACGAGCGGATGGTATGTGGCCTTACTGGCAAGTGCTCAAGTAGACAAACTATCGTTTGAAGATATGAAGGCATTTGTAGATAACGATGTTGTCAATAACTGCCAGTCAATGGGTGGAGAGATCATCAAAGTAGATGGTAATGAAATAAGTGTTATCTCTGAATCAAAAGGAACTCGCGTAAGACAAAAGGGAGCGGGAACTTTTTCTAAATGGGTTCCGGAAAAAAGAAATTGCTATCATTACAAAGTCGCTGTGAAATGCGATATGACTGGTAGAAAAAAAGAAATTCTAGAAAAAATTGAGCTTATAAAAGAAATTGATAAAAGATCTATGAAGCATTAAGAGAACTAAAGGCCCCATAAACCTATGGGGCCTTTAGATTTTTAATTATTTATGTAGTAGGCCAGCTCTTCTCAATAAAGCATCCGGATTAGGCTTTTGCCCTCTGAAAGCAACATATAAATCCATCGGGTGTTGGCTTCCGCCTTTAGATAGAACGTTGTCTCTGAATTTCTTAGCGACTTCACGATTGAAGATCCCTTTCTCTTTAAAGAATTCAAAAGCGTCAGCATCTAAAACTTCTGCCCATTTATAAGAGTAGTAACCTGCAGAGTATCCACCAGCAAAAATGTGTGAGAACGCAGTAGAAATACTTGTCCCTTGAACCGCTGGAAGGAAATCCATTTTCCCCATGCTGTTTGATTCGAAAGCTTCGATATCAGTAATTGAAGCAGGGTTAGCCGAATGCCATGCCATATCTACAGTTGCAAAACTTAATTGTCTTAAAGTCGCTCTACCTTCAAGGAAGCTAGAAGAATCTTTAATCTTTTTGATAAGCTCAGCTGGGATTTTTTCTTTCGTTTCAAAGTGCTCAGCAAAAAGGTCAAGACACTCTTTTTCGTATGCCCAGTTTTCTAGAATTTGTGATGGAAGTTCAACGAAATCCCAGAATACGTTTGTTCCTGAAAGGCTTTCGTATTTTGTATCAGCTAGCATTCCGTGAAGAGCGTGACCGAATTCGTGGAACAGAGTTGTCACTTCATCGAAACCTAAAAGTGATGGCTTTGTTGCCGTTGGTTTTGTGAAGTTACAAACGATAGCAACGTGTGGACGAACCTGAACACCTTGATCTACTTTTTGTCCTCTGAAACTTGTCATCCAAGCTCCGCCTCTTTTACCTGCTCTTGGGTGGAAGTCAGCGTAAAATACTGAAACGTGTTTTCCATTTTCATCAAGAACGTCGTAAGTTTTAACATCTTCGTGGTACACAGGAATGTCAAAACGTTGTTGAAAAGTTAGTCCGTAAAGATTTTTTGCTACCTGGAAAACTCCATCAATAACATTTTCAAGTTTAAAGTATGGACGAAGCATTTCGTCGTTAACTTGGAACTTTTCGTTTTTTAGTTTTTCAGCGTAATAACCAGTATCCCACTTTTGCAAGTCTTCAACTCCATCAAGCTTCTTAGCATAAGCTCTTAGCTCTTCCGTTTCTTTGATCGCTGCAGGAGTCGCGTGGTTAACAATGTTTTCGATGAACTCAAAAACTGTTTTTGGGTTAGAGGCCATTCTCTCTTCTAGTACGAAGTGAGCGTGAGACTCGTAACCTAAAAGATTAGCTTTTTGGTGTCTAAGAGATGCGATCTCTTTAATGATTGCTTTGTTATCAGTTTCGCCGTCTTTAAATCCTTTTGTAGAATTTGCCAGCCATAATTTTTTACGTAGCTCGCGGTTAGAAGCGTGAGTTAAAAATGGAATCACACTTGGGTATTGAAGCGTGAACGCCCACTTACCTTCGTGGCCTTTTTCTTTTGCTGTTGTCGCTGCAGCTTCAGCGACATCTTCTGGAAGACCTTTTAAATCCTCCTTATTATCAACTAACATTACATACTCGTTAGTTTCCTTAAGAATATGATCACCGAATTGAAGACCTAATGTCGAAAGTCTTGAAGAGATCTCTCTCATCTTTTCTTTTTGAGCATCATTTAAAAGGGCCCCATTTCTTACGAAACTCTTATAGCTTTTTTCTAAAAGCATTTTTTGTTCAGCTGTTAGATTGAAGTTATCTTTGTGATCCCAAACTTTTTTGATTTTCTTGAATAGATCAGCATCTAAGCTGATGTCGTTTCCAAAATCTGTCAGTAGTGGTGAGAATTCTTTTGCGATCTCTTGGATTTTATCGTTTGTTTCTGCTGAGTGCAGGTTGAAGAAAATTCCTGAGATTAAATCCACTTCAGGGCTTGCTGCTTCAAGAGCTTCCATAACATTTTCAAAAGTTTCTGGAGCTGTATTAGCTTTAATCGCAGCGATTCTTCCTTTTGCTGTAGCGATTGCTTCTTTTACTGCTGGAAGAAAATCTTCTGGTTTAATTTCATTGAAAGGCACTGTTTCAAATGGTGTTGTGAATTTTTTTAATAAAACGTTCATATCTTCTCCTAATTAACTTTTAACTCGTAACTTATATTTTCTTGTCCTTCAACGTCCCTATACAATGATTGCGGGAGGCCCAAGGTTTTACTTTTTGAGGCAAGATCATTGGTGATTTGGGCAATCTGAACAGACTCTCCCTTTTTCACATTCACTTCGCTGCTGACTTTCATGCGGTATATTTCGCTATAAGAAAAAATGAGTTGATAAATACCCGACTCGGTTTTTCTACATTCAATATAAAGCGATCTGCCCTCAAGCTCAAGTGTTCCAGGTTTGCCTGAGCCAAGTAATATTTGAGAAGTTGAAACTTCCTGCGTTGAACGCGTCCCCGCTCTCGCACTACTCGCTCTTCCTAAACGAAAATCTCTAGTATTAATTTCTTTAGTTTTCGTTGTCTTAAGTTCCAGCTGACACTGTTGTGCCTGAATACTTTCAGCAACAGAGGGCATCCCTGGCTCACTTATTAAAGTGTACCTCTTTGAAAGGAATTTCTCTAATAGCTTTGATCTATCGGTCGATGTCAAAACATCGAAGCAATTTTGTTCGGGGCGTGGGAAGACTTTTTCTTTGGGCAATAAGAGGAATGCTAGATTTTGTTGTGCCTCTTTCAGATTGGTCGTTTGTTCGAAACAATAACTAACCAAATCTTCAGAGGCGTAAGACGGGAAACTTAAAACAATAAATAGAAGACTACTTATCAGTCGGTAAATGGCTGTCGCCTTTTTGATTGTGCATAAAATCGTCAGCAGAAGTGTACGAACATAAATCTAATGTCGTTTTAAACTGGAATGACTTTGGTAACTGACCATTTTTTGCCATGTCTTCACATGAACAAGCAAGAGTCTTCATGAAGTTAAAAAACCTTTCACTCGTTTGCGAGCTCATTAAATGTTCCATCTGACATGAATCGAATTCAGCTGTTTTCTCATCAACTCCAACGAAGTCTCTAAGGAAATAAAACAGAAGAGTTCTTGATGATAAAATACGGTGAACTTCGTCGTGACCTAGATCTGTTAGAACAACAAATTTACATTCGTCTTCTTCCTGAATCAGTCCTTTCTTTTTTAGATTGTTCAACATTGTCGACACAGATCCTTTTGTAAGATCTAAATCTTTTGCAATGTCAGTCACTCTAGCGAATCCTCTATTTTCTTTCAATTTGTGAATCGTCAGAAGGTAGTGAACCATTGAGTGAGATAGGTCATTTTCGTGATTGTCTTTTGGATCAGGTGTTTTTGTCATCATACTCAAATTTGTATCAATCAAACACCGTAGAGTCAATTAGGCAAAAAGCCTACAAAACAAGGCACTTAACTGTGCCTATCGGGCCTCATTTTACCCCTATAAACCTATGTTTTTATAAGGCCCATAAATAGATCCTTTTTTGCCGAGGGTTCAAACTATGACAATGGGTTAAAATAAACACATATGAAAACCTTAAATCTAGCTCTGATAATCTCGCTTTTGACCATTCATCCTGGAGTGGCGTGGTCGATTACTACAACGACCAACGAAACTGATACAAACGCAAAGTTATTAGAAAATGCGCGAGCTTCACGAGAAGCAGTTAATGCTAAGGATCCAGGGGCCTCGACTCAGCAAATCCATGCTGTCGGAACAGGACAAGCGACTCCCACGACTGGAGCGAATCTTACCGATCAGGAAGTTCAGCTTAAAGACAATTATATTCACCAGGGTTTGGCCAATCAGATCATCACTCAAAACTGTTCTGGAAAAGATGCAGCTATTTGTAATGGTGAAGCTGCCAGCCATAAATTTTTAGGTGTCGATACGAATATGGTGAAAGCTGTTGCTCAGGCCTATGCTCTTTTTGGGGCCATTGCTGGAGACAGCATGGGAAAAATTTCTTCTAAAGCAGAAGTTGCAAAAAAAACTGCGGCCGATGCAAAAACAGCTTCTGCAGAAGCAAATGCTAATTCAACAGCAAACGATAATACTTCTACTACTGAAAATTCTAATACCGCATCAACTGATAAAAAATCTGAAACATCAGCTGAAGAAGATAAAGTTACCGACTACTGTAAGTACATTCCAACTGTCACAGAAGGTGTGGCCACTGCAGTTCAAATGGCCAAGAGTAAAGAACTCTCTGGTGATGAAATTGGAAATGGTGACACTGCTCAAAGAGACTCGTTATTAAAAGCTGCAAAAAGCCACGACTCTCGAGCGAAAATGGCCCAAATACAAGCGGCCGGATGGTTTGGTGGAGCAGCTTGCTACGCCGTCAATGCAGCATTACCTAATGGATGGGCAATAGATAAAAACCTCGTCATTAAAATGGGTGCGGCCACTTTACTTGGAGCTTTTTATCAAAGTGAAGTAGGGGCCAATAAAGAATACGCAGATAAAACGAGAAAGATTGCGAACTCACTTCCAGGTAAAGGAGATTGTAATCCGGTCACGGATAATCTTTGTTACTGCTCTCAACCAACAACAGAAAATGATCCAACTTATTGTGCAAAAGGGTTGAGTAAAAAAGCGATCGCGGCCACTTCATATCGAATTGCTTGTACAGATGATCATTTAAAAATCGATGCGACTTGTGCTTGTGAAAAAACGAATACATGTTTTGATACTTATCTTCAAACTCAGGGTGAAGGAAATCTGGACCTGGGTGGTTTAGGATATTCTAATGCTCCTTTTACAGCAGTACGCGCTCTTGCTCGTGGAGAATTATTAGGAAGTACAATCAATACAACTTCTACTGATGCAACTTCCGCGATAGCGAAAAAAGGCCTACGTGATGTTTCAACGAAACTTGATAACAATGGAAACTTAACTAAAGATCAAAAAGCGATGGCAGACTCAATGGTTGCCAAAGGAATTCCTGCCAACGTCGCTTCACTTATGGCACAGGGACAAGTGAGCCCAAGTGCATTTAACTCTGCGATGGGAAAAATTTCAGGAGCAACAAACGGTGTTACACTTGCTTCTGCGGCCCCTGGAAGAGGATCTAATATTGTCGATTTCTCAGGTGGAAATGGACTTGGTTACAAAGGTGCAGTGAAGGCAGCTGGATCAAATGGAGCTGAAGAAATTTTAGCAAAATTAAAACCGGGACAAAAAGCTCCGGCCAATTCAAAAATTTTAGAATTCGCTCAAAAAGCAGAAGGGCAAGCGAGACAAAACGGACAGATCAGAAAAGAAAATGATACTCCTTTATTTGAGATTATTTCTCTTCGCTACCAGACGTCAGGAAGAAGACTTCTGGAAATTGACTCTAGCAACTAAAGGACTCACGTGTTCGATCAGTCTGTAGTTATCATTCCAACTTACAATGAAGCGCTCAATGTTCATTCAATGATCGAGCGCTTATTCCATTTATACCCTGATATCTCAATCCTCATTATCGACGATAATTCGCCCGATCACACCGCGAAAGTGGTCGAGGGGCTACAAGACAAGAACCCCAACCTTTTTTTGCTTAAACGCGAGGGAAAACTAGGTCTGGGAACGGCTTACCTGGCAGGCTTTAACTGGGCACTGATGCGCGACTTCGAGTATATCGCTCAAATGGATTGTGACTTCTCTCACGACCCCTCTGATATCAAAAATCTACTGAATGCCCTTATCAAGTCAGATCTGGCGATCGGCTCTCGTTACAGTGAAAATAAAATCAGAACGAAGGACTGGCCGGTGCATCGCCTGGCGCTTTCTTATATCGCCTCTTTCATGTTCAGGACTTTTACTGGAATGAAAATTAAAGATATGTCCGGAGGCTTCAAGGCCTTTCGTCGAACGACACTAGAAAAGATCAACATGGAAAACGTCGTGTCTAAAGGCTATGTTTTTCAATTTGAAATGAATTATAAAGTGCATTCACTGGGACTCAAAGTTGTTGAAGTCCCGATCATCTTTTATCAAAGAATGTTAGGTGTCTCTAAAATGAATAGCGGAATCATGGTCGAGGCCGTGAAGGTATTCATCTATCTAAGATTCAAAAAAATGATGGGAACTCTAAACTAGCGAACCAGCGTTTTACGAGAGAAAACTTCATCGTTTAACGGGTTGTACATCATCAGAACTAAAATCCAATAAAACACAAATTCAAAGACAATATGTCTTAGAGTTGATGGGATAAAGCTCATCAAAATAGCAGCAACAGCGTATGCGGCCGTTTGAGTGTAGCGTGGAAGTGGAATCGCAAAACGATTCACG
Organism: Bacteriovorax sp. PP10; assembly: GCF_035013165.1. Lineage (NCBI taxonomy): Bacteria > Pseudomonadati > Bdellovibrionota > Bacteriovoracia > Bacteriovoracales > Bacteriovoracaceae > Bacteriovorax > Bacteriovorax antarcticus. Next base: position 681,327 of record NZ_JAYGJQ010000001.1, on the reverse strand, counting down.
AAGTTTTTAATTTTATCCAGGCGAGAGTAGAAGAATGGCAGCACGATAAAATAAAGTGTCGCTAAAACTTTAATCCCTAGAGTGAAAACAACATCAGTGAATTCAAATCCGGCAACAACCAAGTGGCGAAGGTTCATCTCCCCCATTGAATTTCTAACGGCGATAAATTCTGGAGTCTGGTAATTAAAGATAACCTGGCCCCAAGAAAGTTCATCCATCGCAAATACTAAGAATACAAATCCTGAAACAATTGAGCATGCAGCAAATACTCCGCCTCTAAAAGGCTTAAGAATGCTGGCACGATAAAAGCACATTGCTGAAGCAAAAAGTAATGTACAGATAATGAGCCACTGAAGTGGGCCACCTTCACGAGCAAGAACCGTTTCAAAATAGATTGGATTAGTGCGTGCGTAGAACATATAGAAAAATATCAATACAACAAGTATTGGGTACATTAGCTTCTCAAAAAATTTCAACAGTCTTCTCCTAGATCAGAAAATTTATTCAGGCGATCAGTGTGTCTGCCACCTTCAAAACTATTTTCAAACCAGCTCGATATGATTTTTTTGATTTCTTCTTCAGTATTGAATCTAGCGCCTAAGCACAAAACGTTAGCGTCGTTATGCTTGCGGGCCATTTCTGCGTCTTCAGGAGTTCTGCAAAGAGCAGCTCTGATTCCTTTAAAACGATTGGCAACTATAGAGACACCAATTCCCGATCCACAAAGAAGAATACCTTGAATGTTTTGTGTGACGACTTCATGACTTACTAACTTTGCGTAGTCTGGATAATCAACTCTATCGCATGAGTGAGTCCCGACATCGATGACTTCGAAGTTTTGAGATAGAAGGAGACGTTTAACCGTCTCCTTCATTTCATATGCTGCGTGGTCTGAACCAAGTGCAATTTTTTTCATCATTATATTTCTTAGTATCTGTAGTGGTCTGGTTTGTATGGACCTTCAGCTTTTACACCTAGGTACTCAGACTGAGCAGATGTAAGAGTATCAAGAACAACACCAATTTTTGCTAAGTGAAGACGAGCTACTTTTTCATCTAAGTGTTTTGGTAGAACGTAAACTTCACATTTGTAATTTGCGTGGTTAGCCCATAATTCCATTTGTGCCATAACTTGGTTTGTGAACGAGTTAGACATTACGAAAGAAGGGTGACCAGTTCCGCATCCAAGGTTAACAAGACGTCCTTCAGCAAGAACGATTAGTTTCTTTCCTGATGGCATTACGTATTGATCAACTTGAGGCTTAATGTTGATTTTTTTACCAGTCTTATTTAAGTAAGCAACTTCGATTTCAAGGTCGAAGTGACCGATGTTAGCAACGATTGCTCCATCTTTCATCATTTCCATGTGCTTACCAGTGATAACATCACGGCATCCAGTAGCTGTTACGAAAATGTCTCCAAGCTTTGCAGCGTCTTCCATTTTCATTACCTGGTAACCTTCCATTGCCGCTTGAAGAGCGCAAATTGGATCGATTTCAGTGATGATAACTCGTCCGCCTAATCCTTTGAAAGATCCTGCAGATCCTTTACCAACGTCACC